>CAMBOZ010000008.1 GCA_945869505.1 Bifidobacterium breve | reverse complement strand
ATGCACCAGCAGCTTGGTCGATGCGATCGACAGTGATGGTCTCACCAACGGTGACTTTCTCCTGGCGGCCGCCAGCTTTAACAATTGCGTACACGATTCTTGCTCCAGTTCATTTCACGCTCGCACAGCCCTAGATGGGAAGTGATCGATGAAGTAAAAGGTCCAAAGATCGACATCCTTCGTTACATGAACAAGACTGGCTATCGCCGTCGTCAAGGTTTCCGTGCACAGCCAACTCGAGTCAAGATCACCGCTATCAGCGGCGTGAAATAAGGGGCTGAACAATGGCAAGTAAGAAGGGTGTCTCCTCGACACGTAACGGTCGCGATTCAAATCCACAGTACCTTGGCATCAAGCGCTTCGGTGGACAAGAAGTAAATGCTGGTGAGATTTTGGTACGTCAGCGCGGTACACATTTTCACCCAGGCAAGAACGTAGGTCGCGGTAAGGATGACACTTTGTTTGCACTTGCTGCAGGCGCTGTTGAATTCGGTCGCGCTCGCGGACGTCGTGTAGTGAATGTGGTTCCGGTAGCTTAATTTAGGTTTCTCAAAAAGAGCGAGCCGCGTCCGTGGCTCGCTCTTTTTATTTCACAGATGATTAATAACTGATTTATTGACGGGGAAGGAGCGTTAAGAGATGACAACATTTATCGATCGCGTAACGCTCTATGCCTCTGCCGGAAAGGGCGGCGACGGTTGCGTCTCTGTTAAGCGCGAGAAATTTAAACCACTCGGCGGTCCAGATGGTGGCAACGGTGGTCGCGGTGGCGACATTATTCTTATCGTTGATCCCAGCGTTACTACGCTTCTAGATTTCCATCACTCACCACATCGCAAGGCAACATCAGGTTCTCAAGGTTATGGCGATCGTAAAGATGGTACATACGGCGAAGATTTAATTCTGCCTGTTCCAAATGGCACAGTTGTGCTCGACGCAAAAGGCAACCAACTCGCAGATTTAATTGGTACTGGCACAACCTTTCTTGCAGCACAGGGCGGCCATGGCGGGCTCGGCAATTTAGCTCTCTCATCTTCTAAGCGCCGTGCACCGGGTTTTGCACTCCTTGGTGAACCAGGCGAAGAACGCACACTTTACTTAGAACTTAAATCTGTCGCTGATATTGCACTCGTTGGATATCCAAGTGCAGGTAAGTCATCACTGATCGCAGCGATTTCTGCGGCTCGTCCTAAGATTGCAGATTATCCATTCACAACTTTGGTTCCGAACTTGGGCGTTGTTCAAGCAGGGGAAACTCGCTTCACAGTTGCCGACGTGCCAGGTTTAATTCCAGGTGCATCACAAGGTAAGGGCCTGGGCCTCGAATTTTTACGTCACGTGGAACGTTGCGTGGCTTTAGTTCACGTACTCGATTGCGGCACTTTAGAAACCGATCGTGATCCAGTCAGTGATTTAGAAATTATCGAAGCTGAGTTAGCTATATACGGTGGCCTAGAAGATCGCGTTCGTATCGTTGCACTAAATAAAATTGATTTACCTGATGGTCGAGCGATGGCGGATATGGTTGCGCAAACTCTGCGCGATAAGGGCTATGAGGTTTATCCAGTATCGGCTGCCAGCCGCGAAGGCCTGCAAGAACTTCTTTATGCGATGGCGCGACTAGTACAGAAAGAGCGCGCTGCAGCAGTAACCGAGGAGCGCACACGAATCATCTTGCGCCCAACAGCGGTAGATGACTCTGGATACACAGTGCAAGCAAATGCCGACGGCTCCTTTAGCGTGCGCGGACAGAAAGTTGTTCGTTGGGTACGTCAAACAAACTTTAAGAACGCTGAAGCGATTGGTTATCTTGCAGATCGCCTGGCACAACTCGGAGTTGAGAAAGAACTATTTAAAAAGGGAGCCGTTGCCGGAAGTGAAGTACGAATCGGCTCCGGCGATAATGAAGTTGTTTTCGAATGGGAGCCAACTATTGAAGCTGGCGCGGAACAATTAGCCGGTCACTTGCATCGCCGCGGCGAAGATTCTCGCCTTGAAGGTGCTTGGGTAGTAGAAGAAAAGGTTGTCGATCAACTATCCGATGATGAAATTGCGCAACAATGGGAGTACAACGTGGAGGACCCGAAAACTCCACGCCTTACCGAGCCAACACCAGACGAGGATAAGTAAATGAGCCGCAGCGCAGTCACCACAGCAAAACGCGTTGTAATCAAAATCGGCTCATCTTCACTAACTGGAACCGCAGGATCAAAGGTAGATTCCGAATCAGTATCAAAGATTGTTGATCTAGTCGCTTCGCTTCGCGCGCGAGGAGCAGAAGTTCTTTTAGTTTCATCGGGTGCCATCGCCGCGGGCCTAGCGCCACTTGGTTTAAGTGCGCGCCCAAAGGATCTTGCAACGCAACAAGCCGCCGCCTCAGTCGGACAAGGTTTACTCATTGCCAAATACAACGATAATTTCTCGCGTCATAATTTAGTTTCTTCGCAAGTTCTTCTTACAACCGAAGATGTAGTCCGTCGCTCGCACTATCAAAATGCACAGCAGACTCTCAACAAATTACTCTCACTTGGGGTTGTTCCAATTATCAATGAGAACGATACGGTGGGAACGCAAGAGATTCGCTTTGGAGATAATGATCGCCTAGCAGCGCTAGTTTCACTTTTAGTTAAGGCGGATCTACTAGTTTTAATCTCAGATGTAGATGCTCTATATGATGCGCCACCTTCACAATCTGGCGCCAAAGCAATTCACTTTGTCGATCGAATTAGCGAGATTGAAAATATAGAAATCGGCGGAGCTGGTTCCTCTGGTGTGGGTAGCGGGGGAATGGTCACCAAGATCGAAGCAGCTCGAATTTCAACCAGTTCAGGTATTCCAATGTTGCTCACTTCATTAGCAAAATCCACCGCTGCTCTAATGGGCGAAGAAACCGGAACTTTTTTCGCCGAACACGGCACACGTTCGAATTCACGTTTGTTATGGCTGGCTCACGCTTCAACTCCACGCGGTCGTTTAATTCTTGACGCCGGAGCAGTCACTGCGATTCAGGAGCGCGGAGTTTCACTCCTTCCTGCCGGCGTTACTTCAGTTGAAGGTGAATTCATTTCTGGTGACACCGTAGAACTAGTCGGCGCAGATAACAAAGTTATTGCTCGCGGTCTTGTGGCTTTTGATTCAGATGAAATTCCGCAAATGCTGGGTCGCTCTACTAAAGAACTTGCCACTTCGTTGGGTGCGGAATTTGAGCGCGAACTAGTTCATCGCGATGATTTGGTGCTTCTCTAACTCTTCTCAGCAACTTCACGTAATACAGAGGCGATCTTATCGCTGGTGCCATCCGCACTGGTTGGCATATCGCTTAACTTAACTATGACCGTATCGTTTAGTGCATCTTGATAAATATATTGACCGTGTAGCCCCATCATTAAATTAATGCCCTGATATGGATGCCACATCTGTGCGGCATATCCCCAGCCATAATCAAGATTCACAACTGGAGTGGAAAGTCGCGCCTTCCAGGAAGTGCTAGCGATTGCTGGTACTCCACTCATCAGCGCCTGACCAACGCGTGCGTAATCTCGTGCTGTTGCGTTAAAGCAACAAAAAGCCTTTTCGTGGCCGCCAACTTTATCTACGTTCCAAGTTGCATCGTATTCTGCGCCAACTTTTTTCCAGATTCGTTCGCTGAATTCATCGGCTAACTTATTTCCAGTCACCTTTTGAATAATCAAACCAAGTAGTTCAGTGTTAACACTTCGATATTCGGGGTATGTGCCTGGCTCCTCCCTCATTTTACGATTATTTTTTATGAAGAAATTCATATCCGTGGTTGCATACATTTGAGCAATTGCAACGCCCCAGCCAGAAGGCCCCGATGGGTAGTTATCAGAAACTCCGATACCGGAATTCATATCTAATAAATTCTTTATTGTCACCTTGTCAAAGGAGGATTCAGCTTTAAATTCTGGCAGGATTGAAACGAAGGTATCTGATTCTTTGATCTTGCCCTCATCAATTAGTTGGCCAATCACCAGCGAAGTCATCGTCTTGGCGACTGAATATGAAGGAAGCACCGTTGATTCGGTTTTTCCATTAAAGTATTTTTCGTAAGTAATCTTTCCGCCTCGGATTATCAGAAAAGCATTGGTCTGAGTGGCTTTCATAAATTCATCAAAAGAAATCTTCGCGCCATTCCACGTGACCTCATCAATAACTTCTGGCTTGCCCATTTGCCAAGCGGATGCTTCAGCAGGTTCAGCTGAAATTACGTGAAAGGGCATTAGATCAGGCGTCTTGGAAGCAGGCGCAAGCCCTAACTTGATCGCTGCAATCGGCTCTGGATATCTAATGGCCTTAGTCAGACCAAATAAGGCGATGTAAAGGACAAGGAGAACCACTGCAATTCTGCGAAATAATTTGAACACAACGAAAGGGTAACTCCCGCTAGGCTTAAACCTATGGATGCGGTCGCAATAGTTTCAGAGTTGGCGCTCAAAGCGCGCACGGCTGCCCGCACTCTGTCTACAGCTACTGGCGCTGAACGTAAAGAAGCGTTATATAAAATCGCCGATGCTATCGAATCGCGCAGTGCAGAAATCTTGAAAGCCAATGCTGAAGATATTGCGCGAGCACAAGCCGAAGATATGCACCCACAAATGCAAGATCGGTTACTCCTTAATGAATCTCGTGTTGCTGGTATTGCCAATGGAGCGCGCTTAGTCGCCGACTTGCCAGATCCGCTGGGCCAAGTGCTTCGCCACTCAACCCTGCCTAATGGTTTGGATTTAAAGCAGGTTTCAGTTCCATTTGGTGTAATCGGGATGGTTTATGAAGCACGCCCTAATGTGACAGTAGATGCAGCAGTCATCTTGTTGATGTCCGGCAACGCTGCCTTATTACGTGGATCTTCAACTGCTGCGGCCAGCAATCAGGTTCTCGTAACCGTGATGCGTGATGCGCTTGCAAGTACAAAGATTTCTCCAGAAGTGATTCAACTTGTGCCATCAGATGATCGCGCTACAGTTAAGGCGCTGCTTAACGCGCGCGGCAAAGTAGATCTAGTAATTCCACGCGGAAGTGCCGCTTTAATTCGGATGGTGGTAGATGAGTCAACTGTGCCGACCATTGAAACAGGCGCTGGGGTTTGTCACGTTTATGTAGATGAATTCGCTGATATCGAAAAAGCTTTGCCAATTCTGATCAACTCTAAAACCCACCGCCCTAGTGTTTGCAACGCAGCAGAAACTTTGCTGGTACATCGCGCAATCGCTCCGACTTTCTTACCAATGGCGCTTAAAGCACTTTCTGATGCCGGAGTTATTCTGCATGCAGATTCAACGGCGCAGAAAGTTGCCGAAAAGTTTGGAATCAAAGCCATCGCTGCAACCGAAGAGAATTGGTGTACCGAGTACGGAATTCTTGAAATGAATGTGGGTGTTGTTGATTCGGTAGATTCAGCAGCCGATCACATAGCAAAGTACGGAACAAATCACACCGAAGCCATTGTTACTGAAAATAGAGCCAATGCGGATCGTTTCATTGCGCTCTCTGATTGCGCCGCCGTAATGGTAAATACATCAACTAGATTCACCGACGGTGAACAGATGGGCTTCGGAGCCGAAATTGGGATTTCAAATCAAAAGCTGCATGCCCGTGGACCTATGGGGTTGGAAGCGATGACAACTACTACTTGGATCGTCACTGGTGACGGTCAAATTCGCAACTAACCAACTTTCTCATTAAACTCAGGAGCATTATGAGCAGCCTTTCGCGTGATGAAGTAGCCAAACTTGCCGCGCTGGCTCGCATTGAAATGAGCGAAGCCGAACTTGTTAGCCTTTCTTCACAATTTGGCAGCATTCTCGATGCCGTGGCTCGAGTTCAGGAACTTAACTTGGAGGGCGTTAAAGCGACTTCACATCCGCAACCGCTTGAAAATATCTTTAGAGAAGATGTAGTTCTGCCAAGCCTTACGCCGGATCAAGCGTTATCGGGTGCGCCTGCGCAGGAAGATCAGCGTTTCCGAGTTCCACAAATTTTAGGTGAAGCAGAATGATCAAAAATACTGCTGCACAAATGTCATCTGCCCTGGAAAAGGGTGAAACTACTTCAGTTGAATTAACAAAAATCCATTTAGATCGCATTGCAGATGTTGATCAAAAAGTTAAGGCATTTTTACATGTCGATGGAGAAAGTGCGTTAAAGCAGGCAGCTGCAGTTGATGCCGATCGGGCAAGTGGAAAGAAGCTCGGGCCACTTGCTGGAATTCCGCTTGCGCTTAAAGATGTACTTGCTCAAGAAGGAGTTCCAACAACTGCAGGTTCCAAGATTTTGCAGGGCTGGAAACCACCATATGACTCAACAGTTGTAGCGAAATTGAAAGCAGCTGGCGTTGTAATTCTGGGTAAGACAAATATGGATGAATTTGCAATGGGTTCATCAACCGAAAATTCTGGATATGGCCCAACCTTTAATCCTTGGGATTTAACGCGCACACCTGGTGGTTCAAGCGGTGGCTCGGCGGCGGCAGTGAGCGCTTTCGAAGCGCCCCTTGCAATCGGATCAGATACTGGCGGATCTATTCGCCAACCTGCGGCGCTCACGGGAATTGTTGGTGTTCGCCCAACTTACGGAGCTGTTTCGCGTTACGGCTTGATTGCGTACTCATCTAGCTTGGATCAGGCAGGACCATTTGGTCGCACCGTGTTAGATACCGCGATGTTGCATGAAGTCATTGCCGGTCATGATCCTAAAGATGCGACCAGCATTAATGCACCGGTGCCAGCAGTTGTAGCCGCTGCAAAATCTGGTGATGTTAAAGGCTTGAAGATCGGCGTCATCAAGCAATTACAAGGCGATGGTTATCAAACAGGAGTACAGGCGCGCTTTAATGAATCTCTGGATATTTTGGCATCTCTCGGTGCGCAAATAGTGCAGGTAGATTGCCCAAGTTTTGAGTACGCACTTGCTGCATATTATTTAATTGCACCATCCGAGTGCTCATCTAACCTGGCGCGCTTTGATGCAATGCGTTACGGACTTCGCACCGGTGAAGTTGATGGAGCATCAGCAGAAACAGTTATGAACGCAACGCGTGAAGCCGGATTTGGCCGCGAAGTTAAGCGTCGCATTATTCTCGGAACCTATGCACTCTCGTCTGGTTATTACGATGCTTACTACGGCAGTGCACAGAAGATTCGCACTCTGATCATTGAAGATTACAAGAAAGCATTTACTCAGGCTGATGTATTGGTATCTCCAACATCTCCGATCACCGCATTTAAGATCGGTGAGAAGTCCGAAGATCCAATTGCAATGTATTTAGCCGATGTTGCAACAATTCCGGTTAACTTAGCTGGCATATGCGGAATGAGTTTGCCTGCAGGCCTTGCAGATGAAGATAACTTGCCAGTTGGTTTCCAGATTATGGCTCCAGCGATGCAGGATCAACGCCTGTATCAAGTTGGTGCAGCACTTGAAGCAGCGCTTGTTTCTAAATGGGGCGGACATTTAATTTCAAAAGCACCAGCGTTGGGAGGTGCCAAATAATGGCGCTTTCATACGATGATGTAATCTCTAAATACGAACCGGTCTTGGGCCTTGAGGTACACGTTGAGTTAAATACCGAATCTAAGATGTTCTGCTCTTGCAGCACAACATTTGGGGGAGAGCCAAATACCCAAACTTGTCCGGTCTGTCTCGCACTTCCTGGTGCGCTGCCAGTTGTAAATGCCAAGGCAATTGAGTCAACAATAAAGATTGGCTTAGCTCTGAACTGTCAGATTGCTCCGCATAGCCGTTTTGCTCGTAAAAATTATTTCTATCCAGATATGCCGAAGAACTTCCAGATTTCACAGTACGACGAACCAATTTGTTTCGATGGATTTGTTGATGTCGAAATTGACACCGAGGAAGGCCCAAAGCAATTCCGCATTGAAATTGAACGCGTTCATATGGAAGAAGACACCGGCAAGTCACTCCACGTCGGTGGTGCAACCGGTCGCATTCACGGAGCTGAGTATTCACTCCTTGATTACAACCGTGCAGGAATTCCGCTAGTTGAAATTGTTACCAAGATCGTTCCAGGCACAGGCAAATATGCTCCAGAAGTTGCCAAAGCTTACGTTGCCGAATTGCGCGATATTTTGCGCGGCTTAAAAGTTTCAGATGTGAAGATGGAGCAAGGTTCACTTCGTTGTGATGCGAACGTTTCACTGCGCTTAATTGGGTCTGATGTATTGGGTACTCGTTCAGAAACTAAGAACGTTAACTCACTTCGTTCGGTTGAACGCGCCATTCGCGGTGAAATGATCCGCCACGCAGAGTTGTTAAATGAGGGCAAGAAAGTTAAACAAGAGACTCGTCACTTCCAAGAAGACACTGGCCTTACGCGCTCTGGCCGCTCAAAGGAGCAAGCCGAGGATTACCGTTACTTCCCAGAACCAGATTTAGTTCCAGTTGCTCCTGCTGCCGCCTGGATTGAAGAACTTAGAGCACAACAACCAGAGCGTCCTTCACTTCGCCGTAAGCGTTTGAAAGAGCAGTGGGCTGTTCCGGATAAAGAAATGGCAGCGATGATTAACGCTGATGCGCTAGATATTGTGGAAGAGACTGTTTTGTTAGGTGCAGATCCAACCAAGGCGCGTACTTGGTGGCTTGGCGAGATCTCGCGTATTGCTAATGAGAAAGAAGTTGCTCTTACTGACTTAACAATTTCACCGAAAGATGTTGCTGAAATTGTCGCGCTTGTCGCTGCAGGTGAACTAACAGATAAATTGGCGCGCCAAGTTGTCGAAGGCGTAATTGCGGGGGAGGGAACCCCAGCCGAAGTAGTTGCCAAGCGCGGGATTAAAGTTGTTAACGATGATGGAGCCCTAATGGCAGCAATTGAAAAAGTTTGTGCAGAACAATCCGAAACCGCCGACAAAGTGCGCAACGGACATGTTCCTGCAGCCGGTGCGCTAATTGGCGCTGTTATGAAAGAGACAAAAGGCCAAGCAGATGCGGCTCGTGTACGAGAACTCCTGCTTAGCCATTTAGGTCAGCCTTCTAGCTAAACCTTGAGTAGCTAGATTCTCGGATCAAATACAATTTTTAAGACGTCAGCATTTCCTAAATCTCTATAGACGCTTGGCCAATTCTTTAGCGGTTCCACCCGACTGATCAATGGAGCAAGCGATACTTGGGAATTTTCTAAGAGTCTTAGTGCTCGATTCCATGATTGTGGTGTGGAAGCAAAACCAGAACTAACTAAAAGTTCTTTGTAAAGAATTGCGTCTGCGGAGATATTAACATCGTGACCGACAATTCCTACAGCGATATAACGACCACCACGTCTCGCTGATTTGAGTCCTGTACTAATGCCACCTTCGCTACCAGAACATTCAATTACTACATCGAAACCTTCTGGTTCTGGAGAGTGCGTTGTGTTGAAACCCATTTCTTGGGCCACGTCTAAACGCATTTGATCTTTCTCTAAGCCACAAATCGTCACGATACCTCCCATTGCCCTAGCTACCTGGGCAGCTAGTAACCCAATCGGCCCAGGACCTGTCACTAAGACTGAGTCTGCGACGTTAATTAATGGTGGATCTAAAAGAACGTGACAGACACAGGCTAAGGGTTCAGTTAACGCAGCTTCATGATCTGTGATCGAATCCGGAATTAAATGAAGCAACTCCTCGGCTATTGCGACGTAAGTAGCAAATCCGCCATCAACAAAAGATCCCATAGATGTCTTGTTCTTACATAAGTTTCTTCGACCGTCTCGACAAAAAACACATTTACAAACTTGGTGATGAGTCTCGCAGGCAACTCTTAAACCTAACCACTTCGCATCTACGTCCTCGCCGATTTCAACGACTTTCCCTGCAACTTCATGTCCCATAACAACTGGTGGAATATTTGGATAAGCATCTACTGCGATATGAAGATCGGTTCCACAAACACCGGCCCCGTGAACTTCTACAATCACTTGACCCGCATTAGGCACGGGACGTGGCCATGAAGTCACAGAAATTGATTCTGGACCAATTGCCATCTTAACTATCGCTGTCATACTCCGAGGAGATTCACTCATCTGGCTTTCTCCGTTTCTACTTATGAAGTATTTTTACGAGATTTTCAGGAGAAGGTTGTAAGAACTCTAACGTTTCACCATCTGGTCCTTGGAAATAGCACACCATACCCCCGCGATTTGTTCCTTCGGTGATTAAAACTGGAGGATTTCTAAAGATGACTCCAAGATTCGAGAGTCTATTAAATCTTTCTACGATGTCAGACACAAGAAAAGCTAAGTGTGCGACTCCAGGACTATTTGTCTTCAATGGGATGACTTGACCAATGGGTGCAACATATTGAACTAATTCCAACATGTGATCTGATGGGGCTAGGGGAGCGTTAGGGATTTGGAATCGTGCAACCTCAAGAACTGCTTCAGTCATTCCAACTAGCGTTTGAGTGTATTTGTTATTTTGGCGTTGGCTACCAACCAATTCAAGACCAAGTACATCCGTATACCAGGCGACAGATTTTTCAATATCTGAAACGGTAAACGAAAAGTGCATCACTCCAATAATCATTAAGCGTCGCCTTTTTCAATCACGAGATAAAGATAGCAACCAGTATGCAACGCGGGAAGGAATTTGGATGCCAAATTATGCACCCTGAGCGTTTGCTTGGCTTGTTAAACGCTCAGGGGGTGTTTGGTTTTACGTAATGCCCTACTTCTATTAACTCCTAATTAATGGAGAGCCACGCCTTCGGTTTCAACTAATGAATCTTTTCCAACGTTGATAAAGAAGAAGAGTACGACTGCTCCAACAAAGAGCAGCGCTGCGCTAAATTTGAAGGCAACCGTGAAACCGTGAGTCATTGCAAATGGCATCAATTTCTCGCCGAGCTGAGAGTTAG
Organism: Bifidobacterium breve; assembly: GCA_945869505.1. The sequence continues at coordinate 17,415 of CAMBOZ010000008.1, read as the reverse complement.
CCGCCGCGAATGTCGTTGTGGCGGTTGCCGCTACAGTATTTAGCAGTGCGGTTCCTAGCGAACCACCGATTTGCTGAGATGTATTTAGCATTGCACTTGCAACTCCCGTGTCGTGAGGTGAAACTCCGTGCAGTGAAGTCGAAGTAAGTGGAATAAAGACCAACGCCATACCGCTAGACATGATTAAAAGTGATGGCAAAACATGCGTTGTATATGAAGTTTCGGGAGTGATTCGTGTAAGTGCAAGCAAACCGATTCCAGCGAATATTAATCCGGGCACCATAAGTGCCTTAGGTCCAACTTTTGGCAAGAGTTGCGAAGCAATTCCGGCGAAGACGATTATCCCTGCGGTAAATGGTAAGAAAGCAAAACCCGATTTCAACGGCGTGTATCCGAGAATTACTTGTAGGTAAAGTCCTAAGAATAGGAACATCGAGAAAAGTCCAGCTCCGACAACAAGAGATCCAAGGTATGAACCACCACGGTTGCGCTCTGTCACAACTCGAAGCGGCATAAGTGGATTCGCCACTTTCATTTCAATGACTACAAATATTACGAGAAGAACGACAGCAGCAACTAAGAAAGAGATGGTGGTAGATGAAGACCAACCTTTTGTAGCAGCTTCATTGAATCCGTAAGTCAGCGAGAACAACCCGGCAGTGGCGGTGAATACGCCTGGAATGTCATAAGTGTTATTGCCTTCAGCCTTTGATTCATGAACAAATCTGATAGCAAGGAGTGCAGCAACTATTGCTATTGGAGTGTTTACGCCAAGGCACCAACGCCAAGAAAAGTATTCCGTCAATGTTCCACCCAAGATAAGGCCGATAGCAGCGCCTCCCCCCGAGATCGCACCGATTACGCCAAATGCCTTGGCGCGTTCTGTCGGAACAGTGAAAGTTACAGAAATGATGGCAAGAGCTGCCGGCGCAAGTAGCGCACCAAAGACTCCTTGCAACGCGCGAGATGCAAATAGCAAACCTTGAGTTGATGCAATTCCGCCGAGGGCTGATGCTGCAGCAAAACCAACAAGCCCAACTAAGAAAATTTTCTTGCGACCCATGTAATCGCCAATACGTCCACCGAGTAGAAGAAGCGAACCAAATGCCAAGGTGTACGCAGTGATAACCCATTGTTGATTGGCATCACTAATTCCGAGATCTATTTTGGCGCTCGGAATAGCGATATTCATGATCGAGCTATCCAGCACGATCATCAATTGGGAAATTGCCACGACGAATAAAGTTCGCCATCTTGTTGGGTCTAGTCCATCAGTTCCAAGTTGGACAGGCTTTTTTGACACAAGGATCTCCTCTAAGAAGTAAATTAATGAGTTTTAACTGGAGTGAATGAGCCGATTCTAATAGACTTCAGCCTATGTCGCAGATGAAGCCACGTTCAGGTTTGGTCACAGATGGAATAGAACGCGCACCTGCTCGTGGAATGTTACGTGCCGTTGGCATGACAGATGATGATTGGGTAAAGCCACAAATTGGAATTGCGTCATCCTGGAATGAAATCACCCCATGTAACCTTTCGCTTGATCGTTTAGCTAAGGCATCAAAGCAAGGCGTGATTGATGCTGGTGGTTTCCCTATGCAATTTGGCACCATCTCTGTATCTGATGGAATTTCTATGGGCCATGAAGGAATGCATTACTCGCTCGTTTCACGTGAAGTGATTGCAGATTCAGTAGAAACCGTTATGCAGGCAGAGCGTTTAGATGGCATGGTCACCTTCGCCGGATGTGATAAATCACTTCCTGGAATGATGATGGCAGCAGCCCGCATCGATGTTGCATCTGTCTTTGTTTATGCAGGTTCAACTCTTCCAGGAAATGTCGATGGCCAAGATGTAACAATCATTGATGCGTTTGAAGCCGTTGGTGCTTGCGCGCGCGGGTTAATTACCAAAGAGCGGGTTGATCAAATCGAACGCGCAATTTGTCCCGGCGAGGGTGCCTGTGGCGGAATGTTCACCGCGAACACAATGGCAACTGTCGGTGAAGCGATTGGGCTTTCTCTTCCAGGTTCTGCCGCACCTCCCGCAGTAGATCGCCGCCGAGATGCTTTTGCAGTTGCATCTGGTGCCGCTGTCGTAAATATGATCAAACTCGGGCTCACCACTCGTGACATCTTGACCAAGCGCGCATTTGAAAATGCGATCACCGCAGTTATGGCAGTCGGCGGTTCAACAAATGCTGTTCTTCATTTATTGGCAATCGCTCACGAAGCGGAAGTTGATTTGTCTTTAGATGATTTCCATCGCATCGGCTCACGCGTTCCACTACTCGGAGATTTAAAACCATTTGGTCGCTACGTAATGAGCGATATGGATAAAGTCGGCGGCGTTCCTGTAATTTTGAAAGCGCTACTTGATGCTGGTTTATTACACGGAGATGTAATGACTGTGACAGGTAAGACCATGGCCGAAAATCTTGAAGGAATTAATCCTCCGGATGTAGATGGCGATATTTTGCACGCGATTGCGACGCCACTTTCAACTGATGTGGGAATAACAATTTTGGGTGGATCTCTTGCCTCTGATGGTGCTGTTTGCAAGACAGCGGGTATCGGCATTGAAACTTTTGAGGGCCCTGCCCGTGTATTCGAACGTGAGCAAGCAGCAATGACTGCGCTACAAAATGGAACGATTCAAGCAGGCGACGTTGTAGTAATTCGTTATGAAGGTCCAAAAGGTGGACCGGGAATGCGCGAGATGCTAATGATCACTGGTGCAATTAAAGGTGCCGGACTTGGAAAGTCAGTTTTGCTATTAACTGATGGACGTTTCTCTGGAGGATCAACCGGACTCTGCGTCGGTCACGTTGCACCTGAAGCTGTTGATGGTGGCCCAATTGCATTTATCAAAGATGGTGATTTGGTGCGAATTGATGTTAAAGCGCGCACCTTGGATCTCTTGGTAGATCCCGCCGAACTTAATTCCCGCAAAGTCGGCTGGAATCCACTTCCACATAAATTCAAGCGTGGGGTTTTGGCTAAATATTCCAAGACTGTCGGTTCTGCCTCAAAAGGTGCGGTCTGCGGTTAGTTTCACAATTTGAGACTTACATCTCAAACCTTGACTCAACGACCATTGGCGTTGGAGAATCAGCCTATGCAAAAGAAGTCAGCGCTCATCTCTTCATCATCTGTAATTGTGGTGGTGATTCGATAGCGCGTGCCTTTTTAAAGCACGCGCCCTCAGATATCTGAGGGTTTTTTCATTTCACTTAGGAAATAAAAATGAACGGAAAGGAGTAAGAAGATGGCACACGTACCAACGGCCAACGGCACCGCAATGACTGGAGCAACTTCATTGGTTAAAAGCCTAGAAGCCGCCAAAGTTGATGTGATGTTCGGAATTCCAGGCGGCGCAATTCTTCCTGCTTACGATCCGATTTATGACTCAACAATTCGCCATATCTTGGTGCGCCACGAACAAGGTGCCGGTCATGCAGCAACTGGCTATGCACAAGTAACTGGTCGCGCTGGTGTTTGTATTGCAACTTCTGGTCCAGGTGCAACAAATCTTGTAACGCCTCTTGCTGATGCTGCAATGGATTCTGTTCCGCTTGTCGCGATTACTGGTCAAGTTCCTTCTGTTGCAATTGGTACCGATGCTTTCCAGGAAGCCGATATCCGCGGCATCACGATGCCATTTACAAAACATAACTTCTTGGTTACTAATCCAGATGATATTCCGCGCGTTATTGCAGAGGCATTTCATATCGCAACTTCTGGACGCCCTGGACCGGTATTGGTTGATATCGCAAAAGATGCGCTGCAAAAGCAAACAACTTATAACTGGCCGACATCAATTGACTTGGCAGGATACAAACCTCAAACGCAACCAAACAAGGGTGCGATCAATGATGCGGCAGCGCTAATCGCGCAATCTGCAAAACCAATTTTCTATGTTGGCGGGGGTGTAATTAAAGCCAACGCAGCGCGTGAATTACTAGAGCTCGCACAATTACTTGGTGCACCAGTTGTAACAACTTTGATGGCTCGCGGAGCATTCCCTGATTCGCATCCGTTACATCTTGGAATGCCAGGAATGCACGGAACCGTTGCGGCTGTAACTGGCCTACAGAAAGCGGATTTACTGATTACTTTAGGTGCACGCTTTGATGATCGCGTAACCGGAAAACTTTCTACTTTTGCGCCGAACGCAAAGGTTATTCACGCGGATATCGACCCTGCTGAAATCGGCAAGAATCGTTATGCCGATGTTGCAGTTATTGGTGATTTGCGCGAAACAATTAAGGCTTTGATCCCAGCTTTAACAGCGACTCTGGCTAAGGGCAGAACTGATCTTTCCCCTTGGCTTGCCAGCGTTAATAAATTGAAAGCAACTTATCCCTTGGGTTATGACACACCTGCTGATGGCGCGCTCTCACCACAGTTTGTAATTGAACGTCTCGGCAAAATCTGTGGACCTGACACAATTTTCGCGGCTGGCGTTGGCCAACACCAGATGTGGGCTTCTCAATTTATTAGTTATGAAAAACCACGCACTTGGCTTAACTCAGGTGGTGCCGGAACTATGGGTTATGCGGTTCCAGCGGCAATGGGAGCAAAGGTGGGCGCACCAGATACAACTGTTTGGGCGATAGACGGCGATGGTTGTTTCCAAATGACAAATCAGGAGCTTGTTACCTGTGCGCTAAACAATATTCCAATTAAAGTCGCAATCATCAATAACGAAAGCTTAGGAATGGTTCGCCAGTGGCAGACCTTGTTCTATGACAGCCGTTATTCAAATACCAGCCTCGAGTCAAAGCGTGTACCTAACTTTCCAATGTTGGCTGAGGCAATGGGATGCGTCGGACTTTCTTGCGAAAGTCCAGCAGATGTTGATGCAACAATCGAAAAGGCGATGTCGATCAATGACCAACCTGTCGTTGTTGACTTCCGCGTTCATCGCGATGCGATGGTCTGGCCGATGGTCGCTGCAGGTACATCTAACGATGAAATTATGATCGCTCGCGCAACTGCGCCCGACTGGGATTCACAGGAGCTCTAATGGCCATTCATAAACTAGAAGTTCTTGTGGAAAACGAACCAGGTGTACTAGCTCGAATTGCTGGGCTATTTGCACGACGTACCTACAACATTGATTCCCTTGTCGTAGGCCCAACTGAGAATTCCAAAATATCAAAGATGATCATCGAAGTAAGCGTCGAGGGTCATTCACTGGAGCAAGTGATTGCTCAGCTAGACAAGTTGATAAATGTGATCCGTATCGAAGAAGTCCTTGAAGGTGCGATCAGTAATACCAAGCACGACACCCAACCCGATTACCAGAACTAAACCGCAACCCAAACTACAAATCTAAGGGAGAACCACCGTGGCAACTATGTATCACGAAGAAGATGCAGACCTATCAGTTATCCAAGGTCGCAAAGTCGCAATTATTGGTTACGGCTCACAAGGCCACGCGCATGCTCTTAACTTGCGCGACTCAGGTGTCGATGTACGAGTAGGACTTAAAGACGGATCTGCATCTCGCGCCAAGGCAGAAGCGGAAGGGCTACGAGTCGTATCCGTTGCTGAAGCGGTTAAGGAAGCCACAGTCATCATGATTTTGGTACCAGATCACTTGCAACGCCACGTATACACAGCTGAAATTTTGCCGAACCTAAAAGATGGCGACGCCCTGTTCTTCGGACACGGATTCAATATTCGCTTTGGTTACATCAAGCCAGCAACAAATGTAGATGTTTGTATGGTGGCGCCAAAGGGCCCAGGTCATATTGTCCGTCGTGAATATGCCGGTGGACGAGGCGTTCCAGTAATCGTTGCAGTTGAACAAGATGCAACAGGTAACGCTTGGCCACTAACACTTTCTTATGGCAAAGCAATCGGTGGACTTCGTGCCGGTGGAATCTTGACCACTTTCACTGAAGAGACAGAAACAGATCTATTTGGTGAGCAGTCAGTACTTTGTGGTGGGGCATCCCAGCTAGTTATGTACGGATTTGAAACGTTGATTGAGGCTGGTTACCAGCCAGAGGTTGCTTACTTCGAGTGCTTGCACGAACTTAAGTTGATCGTTGACTTGATGTTCGAAGGAGGAATTGCAAAACAGCGTTGGTCCGTATCTGACACCGCGGAATATGGCGATTACATTTCAGGTCCACGCGTAATCGATCCAAGTGTCAAAGTTAGAATGAAGGAAGTATTAGCCGATATCCAATCTGGAGCATTCGCAAAACGCTTCATCGATGATCAAGATGCCGGCGCACCTGAATTCAAGTCACTTCGCGCTAAGGGTGAAGCACATCCGATTGAGGCTACCGGGCGCGAACTTCGTAAGATGTTTAGCTGGATCAAGACTTCAAACAAGGATGATTACAAAGAAGGCAGCGCATCACGTGGGTAAACCTGTTGTATTAATTGCTGAAGAGTTAAGTCCGGCAACGCTTGAAGCGTTAGGTCCGGATTTTGAAGTTCGCAATTGTGATGGCGCGGATCGTGGTGAACTACTTGCCGCCCTCGGTAAAGGTGTGGATGCAGTCTTAATTCGTTCTGCAACAAAGATGGATGCGGAAGCGATCGCTGCAGCAAAGGGTTTAAAAGTAATTGCACGAGCAGGAGTTGGTTTAGATAACGTCGATATTCCAGCAGCCACAACTGCTGGCGTGATGGTCGTTAACGCGCCGACATCAAATATCGTATCTGCGGCAGAGCTTGCGATTTCGCTATTGCTCGCCTCAGCTCGCTTTATTTCACCGGCACATGCAGCGCTTCGCAACGGTAAGTGGGCAAGATCAAAGTACACAGGCGCCGAGCTCTTTGAAAAGACGCTGGGAATTGTTGGCTTCGGTCGCATCGGACAATTAGTCGCCCACCGCATGCAAGCCTTCGGCATGAATGTGGTTGCTTATGATCCATATCTTCAGCCGGCGCGCGCTGCGCAATTAGGCGTTGAACTAGTTGATTTGGATACCTTACTTAAGCAGAGCGATTTCATAACCATTCATTTACCAAAGACTAAAGAGACCGCCAATTTAATTGGGGTTGATGCCTTGAAGAAGGTTAAACCTTCAGTTCGCATCATCAATGCCGCTCGAGGTGGCGTTCTAGATGAAGCAGCCCTTCACGATGCAATTGTCGAAGGCCGTGTTGCAGGTGCAGGTCTTGATGTTTACGTCACTGAACCTTGTACCGATTCACCGCTTTTCGCACTTGATCAAGTTGTAGCAACTCCGCATTTGGGTGCATCAACTGATGAAGCGCAAGAACGAGCTGGTATCGCAGTTGCAGTTTCAGTTCGTAAAGCGCTAGCTGGTGAACTTGTTCCAGATGCTGTGAACGTAAAGGGTGGAGCGATCCACGAAGAGATTCGACCATCACTTCCACTCGTTGAAAAGATGGCACAAATCGCAACTGCTATCGCGGGTGAGCTTCCAACCAATCTCGATGTACACGTACATGGAGATATTTCTGAACACGATTCTTCCATCTTGGCTATTAGCGCACTCAAGGGCGCGCTACTCGCAACTGGCGCAGAAGACGTTACATATGTAAATGCTCCTGGACTTGCAGCGGCCCGAAACCTAACTGCAACTTCTGATAGCGATCCGGTAAGCCCGGAATACCGCAGCATGATTTCGCTGCATTGCGCGCTCAGCAACGGTAAATCAATAACCGTTGATGGAACGCTAATGGGTATTCGTAAAGTGGAGAAAATCATTGCTATTGATGGTTTTGATTTAGACCTTCCACCTGCAGAGAATTTACTGTTCCTTCGTTACGCAGATCGTCCTGGCGTAGTCGGTGCTGTGGGTAACGCACTCGGTAAGGCAAATATAAATATTGCAGGTATGCAGGTTGCCCGAGCAAGTGCTGGTGGAGATGCGCTTATGGCAATAACTGTTGATTCACCGGTTTCGGATGCGATCGTTAGCGCCGTAGCCAAAGAGACTTCCGCTGTACTGGTCCGATCTGTCACGTTAGTTAACTAAGGAAGGAAGAAAATGAAGAAGATTAATCTTGCAGTCGTAGCCGGAGATGGCATCGGTCCGGAAGTAATCGCGCAAGGACTTCGCGTTCTAGATAAAGTTGCCGCAAAACATGGCGTAACTTTTGAGAAGACCGAATATGACCTTGGTGCTGCTTACTGGCATCGCACCGGCGAAGCACTTCCAGATTCCGTGATGGCAGAACTAGCTAAGTCGGATGTCATCTTGCTTGGAGCAGTCGGAGACCCAACCGTTCCAAGTGGTGTGCTTGAGCGCGGATTACTTCTGAAACTTCGTTTCGCTTTCGATCATTACGTGAATTTACGTCCTGCACTTTTGCGTCCTGGAGTTACGGGACCACTCGCCACCAAAGCCCCAATCGATTTCATCGTCGTTCGCGAAGGAACCGAAGGACCATATTCTGGTGCAGGTGGAGTACTTGCCGTTGGAACAGCGAATGAAATTGCAACCGAAGAATCACTTAACACCCGTCGTGGCGCAGAACGAGTAATTCGTGATGCCTTTGTTCGCGCCGAAAAGCGCGATCGCAAGAAGTTAACTCTTGTTCATAAAAACAATGTCCTAGTTCACTCTGGAAGCCTTTGGACACGCACCTTTGAAGAAGTTGCTAAAGAATTTCCAACAGTGACAACCGATTACCTACACGTTGATGCCGCAGCTATGTTCTTTGTAAATAGCCCAGAGCGTTTCGATGTAGTTGTTTCAGATAACTTGTTCGGAGATATCTTGACCGATATTTCTGCAGCAATTTGTGGTGGAATCGGGCTTGCTGCTTCAGGCAATATCAACCCAACTCGCGAATTCCCATCTATGTTTGAACCAGTACACGGTTCAGCGCCAGATATCGCTGGTAAGAATTTAGCTGATCCAACGGCCACTGTTATGTCAGTTGCAATGTTGCTTGAGCACATGGGGCTGGATGAAGCTGCTCGCGAAATCGAAGTTGCGGTATCTGCCGATCTACTTGCTCGCGGAGATAAGAAGCGCAGCACGACAGAAGTTGGAGATGCGCTAGTCGCGCTACTTTAAAAATGAAGATAACCCTCAATCCAAACGCTAAAGATGCCGCGGTTCGCGATGCTTTGGTGGCCGAGGGTGGATTCGGTAAGTACTACACAGATCACATGGTGATCTGTGAATGGACCGAAAAAGATGGTTGGGCCGAACCTGAGTTAATTCCTTACGGCCCAATTTCACTTGATCCAGCAACTGCAGTATTTCATTACGGTCAGGAAATCTTTGAGGGAATGAAGGCATATCGCCAACCAGATGGCGGTATTGCACTATTTCGCCCTGAAGCAAATGCGCGTCGCTTTGCAAAATCTGCAGCGCGACTCGCTCTTCCTGAAATGCCAGAAGCACTTTTCTTGGAGACCGTTGAAACTCTTGTAAAGCAAGATGCGGGATGGGTTCCAAATAAAGTTGGCGAATCTCTTTACATTCGCCCATTTATGATCGCAACCGAAGTAGGACTTGGCGTTCGCCCAACAAATAAAGCAACTTATTTATTGATAGCAACGCCAGCTGGCGCATATTTTGATCCATCGAAAGCAGTTTCAGTTTGGATCTCAACCGAATATGTTCGTGCAGCACAAGGTGGAACCGGCGAAGCAAAGTGCGGCGGAAATTACGCTGCATCGCTGATTGCACAAAAAGCTGCCGCTAAAGAGGGGTGCGATCAAGTTGTTTGGATCGATGCCAAAGAACGTAAATGGATTGAAGAAATGGGCGGCATGAACCTCTACTTTGTAAAAGGTAAAGGCGCAGATGCAACCGTGATTACTCCAAAGTTAACCGGCACTTTATTGCCGGGTATAACCCGAGATTCAATTCTTACTGCTGCGAAAGATTTGGGTTATAAGACAGATGAAGTAATGCTTTCAATTGAAGATTGGCGTGAGGGCGTTTCCTCCGGAGAAATCACAGAAATTTTCGCCTGCGGTACTGCCGCGGTTGTCTCCCCGGTCGGGCAAGCTAAGAGCGCTATGGGAACCTGGGTTACCGGTGATGGGCAACCAGGTGTAATCACAATGCAAATCCGTAATCACCTACTTGCTATTCAGCACGGCACTACTGCCGATAAGCACAACTGGGTAAAGCGGGTTATCTGATGCCAGTATCAGATGCATTTCATATCTATGACACCACCTTGCGTGATGGTGCCCAGCAAGAAGGTCTTAATCTTTCTGTCCACGATAAGTTAACTATTGCTCGTCATTTAGATGATCTTGGTGTCGGTTTTATTGAAGGTGGTTGGCCTGGGGCTAATCCAAAAGATACTGAGTTCTTTGCACTAGCTAAGACCGAGTTAAAGCTTAAGAACGCGACCTTTGTTGCATTTGGTGCAACACGTCGCCCAAATGTGAAGGCTGCAGATGATGTATTGCTTGGAGCGCTACGCGACAGTGGTGCACCAGTTGTTACCTTGGTCGCCAAAGCATTTGATCGCCACGTTGATCTTGCCCTAAAGACAACTCTGGAAGAGAACTTAGCGATGGTACGTGAATCCGTTCTCCATCTTCGCCAAGAAGGACAGCGAGTATTTCTTGATGCTGAGCATTTCTTCGATGGCTATCGCGCAAATCGTGACTATGCACTTGAGGTAATTCGCGTTGCAATGGAAGCGGGCGCTGATGTTGCTGCGCTCTGCGATACAAACGGCGGAATGTTGCCTGACGAAATTTCTGATGTTGTGCACGATGTCCTAACTTCAACTTCGGCTCGCCTCGGAATCCACTGTCACAATGACACTGGTTGCGCAGTTGCTAACTCAATGGCAGCCGTTGCAGCAGGAGCCACTCACGTGCAAGGAACTTTAAATGGCTACGGCGAACGCACTGGAAATGCAGACTTAGTCACGATCATCGCTAACTTAGAATTGAAGAAAAAGCAGCTAGTACTTCCGACAAACTCCCTTCGCGAGTCATTTAGAATTTCGCACGCAGTTGCTGAAGTTACAAACATTGCTCCATCAGGGCGCCAGCCTTATGTTGGCTTTTCAGCCTTCGCGCACAAGGCTGGGTTACACGCATCTGCAATCAAAGTTGATTCTGCCCTCTATCAACACGAGGATCCATCATCAGTCGGAAACGATATGCGAATGTTGGTCTCGGATATGGCTGGGCGAGCATCCATTGAACTTAAATCACAAGAACTTGGCGTAGATCTCGGGGGAGACCGCGAACTCGTGGGTCGAGTAGTTGACCGCGTAAAGGAAATGGAATCACGCGGATTTACCTTTGAAGCAGCAGATGCCTCCTTTGAACTTTTGCTTCTAGAAGAGATCTCCGGCAAGCGACCATCGTTTTTCAAAATCAATCATTGGCTCACAACTGTAGAACGCGCCCAAGATCAGTCAATCGTTACGAAAGCAGAAGTTACAGTTACTGCGCAAGGAAAAGAAATTTCTTGCGCGGGCTCTGGAAATGGTCCAGTTAACGCCTTTGATAACGCACTTCGTTCTGGTTTAAAACAACTTTATCCAGAGCTCGAAGTTCTTGAACTTACAGATTACAAAGTGCGTATTTTGGAAGGTCGCCTCGGTACCGGTGCTATCACTCGCGTACTTGTTGAAACTTCAGATGGTAAAGGCGAGTGGAACACCGTTGGCGTTCACGAGAACGTTATCGCCGCATCTGCCATGGCTTTAGAAGATGCAGTTACCTTTGGCTTACTGCGCCAAGGTCGCAAACCCGAGTAACCTTTAATTTATGAGTCGCGCATCCTTGGAAGAAGTGCGCACAGCATTTGAACGATATCTAGAAGCAGAACGCAATCTCTCAGTTCACACGATTCGCGCCTACCTTGGTGACCTCGATTCTTTCCTTAATCATTTAGAAAGACTTGATTTAAATGATTTGTCAGCGCTGGAGCTTTCACATATTCGGTCGTGGCTGGCTAATCAACAAGTTAAAGGGGGAGCGCGCACCACGCTTTCAAGGCGCGCAACTTCAATTCGACTCTTTACTAAATGGGCGACGAAAAAGGGATATTTGCCAAAAGATGTTGGGGCGACCTTGGCAACACCAAAAGGCGCGCGTACCTTGCCAGAAGTTTTGACGATTGCAGATGCATCGCTAGCTATGGATGCAATGGCCGCGCGCGTTGGCGAAGAAGATGGCCCTATTTCAAAACGCGATGCTGCGATGTTGGAAATCTTGTACGCCTCTGGTGCGCGTGTTTCAGAACTCTGTGGTCTAGATCTTGAAGATATTGATTATGCGCGCCAGACAATTCGAGTTTTAGGTAAAGGAAATAAGGAACGGACAATTCCGATCGGCAATCCAGCAATGCGCGCACTTGAACTTTGGCTGAAAAATGGACGCGATTCAATAGCTGGCACAAAATCGGAGCGCGCTGTATTTCTCGGAGCGCGCGGAAAGAGAATTGATCAACGCACTGTTCGCACAATGGTTTATCACGCACTTGCTGCCCTTGAAGGTGCAGAGAAGATGGGCCCGCATGCACTGCGCCATTCAGCCGCCACGCATTTACTTGAAGGTGGAGCAGATTTAAGAACTGTGCAAGAAATCTTGGGGCATGCATCCCTTGCCACAACTCAGATTTACACCCACGTATCAACTGAACGGTTGCAAAAAGCCTTTAAACAAGCCCATCCCCGCGCATAACTGGGGGAAGGGGGTGGATTTAGCATCCCTTGGCGGCAGGTAAGATTTGGCCTGCATCAGAGAGATCTGGTGACATCTCAGCACTTATGTATGAACTGACCAATTCAGTAATTGAATTGTAGGGAATACAAGCCACTTCGGTCCAAGCTAAGAAATTTTGTTTCATAGATTGGTCGGCGTTGTAGGTGCGACGGGCTTAACAAATTGTTTAGCCACTAACCGATCAGGTTTGCTGCGCTGTGCGCGTAAACCTAAGAAAGAGAGCGCTGCCATGGCGGTAGTAACAATGCGAGAACTCCTCGACAGTGGAGTCCACTTCGGACATCAGACACGTCGCTGGAATCCAAAGATGAAGCGTTTTATTTTCACAGAGCGCAACGGCATCTACATCATCGATATCCAGCAATCACTTGCACTTATCGATCAAGCATATGAATTCGTAAAGGACACCGTTGCTAAAGGCGGACACGTTCTATTCGTTGGAACAAAGAAGCAAGCACACGAACCGATCATGCAGCAGGCTGCACGCGTTGGAATGCCAACCGTCACCGAGCGCTGGTTAGGTGGAATGCTCACTAACTTCCCAACTGTTTACAAGCGTATTCAGCGCCTTAAGGAGCTAGAAGCCCTTGAGAATGCAAATGATCTTTTGCTTACTAAGAAGGAACTTCTCGTACTTCGCCGCGAACGCGAAAAACTATTTAAGAACCTTGACGGTATCCGCCACATGACCAAGTTGCCTTCAGCAATTTGGGTTGTCGATACCAAGAAGGAGCACCTTGCTGTTCAAGAGGCAAAGAAGCTAGGAATTCCTGTAATTGCAATCTTGGATACAAATTGTGATCCAGATGAAGTTGATTTCAAGATTCCAGGTAACGATGATGCGATCCGTTCCATTGGGTTGCTTACTCGCGTTATTACAGATGCAATCGTTGAGGGCATGAAGGCTCGCGCTGCTGCTGCACCTGCTGCACCAGCAGTCGTAGAAGCTGCTGCAACTGAGTCACTCGAAAAAGAAATTCTTGAATCAGCAACACCTACTCCGGAGGCATAAGTAAATTGGCTAATTATTCAGCAGAAGATGTAAAACGCCTACGCGAAGCAACTGCAGCAGGAATGCTTGATTGCAAGAAGGCGCTAGATGAAGCAGATGGTGATTACGACAAAGCGATCGATCTAATTCGCGTTAAGGGACTTAAGGGCGTTACAAAGCGTGAGGGTCGTCTGACCTCAAACGGTTTGGTAGTTGCAAAAGTGTCCAGCGACGTCGGTGTAATGCTCGAACTTAACTGCGAAACAGATTTCGTTGCTAAGGGTGAGCGCTTTATCGCACTTGGCGATGAACTAGTTGAGCACTTACTCTCATCAAAGACCGGCACAGTTGAAGCATTCCTTGCATCGACTATGTCCAACGGCAAAACTGTTCAATCAGTTATCGATGAAGGCAACGCAACTCTCGGAGAAAAGATTGAAATCCGCAACGTTGCTGTAGTTAGTGGTCCAGTTGGACTCTACCTACATAAGACTTCACCAGACTTGCCACCACAAGTTGGCGTTCTTGTATCACTTGCATCAGCAGCTGCAGAAATCGGCAAAGATGTTGCACAACATATTGCAGCCTTTGCTCCAAAATTCGTCCATCGTGATGATGTACCAGCTGATTTAATTGAAAATGAACGTCGCATCGCAGAAGAGACCGCCCGCGAAGAAGGTAAGCCTGAGGCTTCCCTGACCAAGATCGTGGAAGGTCGCGTTACCGGATTCGTGAAGGAAGTTTCTTTGCTGGAGCAGGCTTTCGCTAAAGATGCGAAGAAGACGGTCAAGCAGATCCTTGATGAGGCAGGAACCGCCGTGAAGGCATTCCACCGTTTCCGAGTAGGTCAGTAAACTAACCATAGCGGAACCAGTCAGTCGATTTAGAAAAGGAGCACCCATGCCCGGTACAAGAGGAACGTATCGGCGGGTGCTCCTTAAACTTTCCGGCGAAGTTTTCGGCGGCGAAAAAGGCATCGGCGTAGATATCAATGTGATGCGCGATGTTGCAAAACAGATCAAAGACGTCGTTAAAGGTGGAGTGCAACTCGCAGTGGTTGTCGGTGGTGGTAATTACTTCCGCGGCGCAGAACTGCAACAAGTTGGAATGGACCGCGCTCGCGCCGACTATATGGGAATGCTCGGAACGGTTATGAACTGCCTTGCGCTCCAAGATTTTCTTGAAAAAGAAGGCGTTGATACTCGCGTGCAAACCGCGATCACAATGGGTCAAGTTGCTGAGCCATACATTCCACGTCGCGCAATTCGCCACCTAGAAAAAGGTCGGGTAGTAATTTTTGGCGCAGGCGCGGGAATGCCATTCTTCACAACCGACACAGTTGCCGCACAGCGCGCACTTGAAATTGGATCTGAAGCTCTTCTACTCGCCAAGAGTGGGGTTGACGGGGTTTACAGCGCAGATCCAAAGAAAGATCCAAAAGCCACGAAATTCGACTCCATTTCTTATGATGAAGTTCTTTCAAAATCACTAGCAGTTGCCGATGCCGCAGCGTTTAGCCTTTGTCGCGAAAATGATCTTCCGATCATCGTCTTTGACTTGTTAACTTCAGGGAATATCGGCCGCGCAGTGCGTGGTGAAAAGATCGGAACCTTAGTTTCATAACTTGCCACCTGGCAAATTAAAGATTTACAACTTTGAGGAGTTGAAGAAGATGGCAGATGTCGCAAGTGCTCTAGCCGATGCGCAGAGCAAGATGGATAAGGCAGTAGAAGTTGCTAAAGATGATTTTGCGACTATCCGAACCGGCCGTGCTCATCCCGCGCTCTTTAACAAGATCATGGTTGATTACTACGGTACTTACACCCCACTTTCACAGTTGGCTTCAATCCAAGTTCCAGAAGCACGTCTTGCCATCGTTTCGCCATTTGATAAAGGCGCAATGGCAGGTATTGAAAAGGCGATACGCGAATCAGATTTGGGAGTTAATCCCGGTAATGATGGCGTGGTTATTCGCGTCGCGCTGCCACAACTTTCGGAAGAGCGCCGCAAGGATTACATCAAGGTCGCTAAGGGCAAGGCCGAAGATTCCAAAGTTTCAATTAGAAATATCCGTCGCGCCGCAAAAGAAATGATGGAAAAGTTAGAAAAAGATGGCGATATCGGTAAAGATGATCTAGCGCGTGGCGAAAAAGAACTTGAAAAAGTAACAGCCGAACACGTTGCAAAAATTGATGAGCTTCTAAAGCACAAGGAGGTTGAACTCCTAGAAGTCTAGGGGCTCGCCAAATTTCCAATGTCAGACTTACACTCGATTAACGAAGCGATAAATAAACGGGCGGGGCGTAAGTTATTGCCCTCTATCGCCGTCTCGCTTTCGCTTATTGCGCTGATCTGGTTTGCACTCGCTTTTGAACGAACTATTTTCGCCGGAGTAGTAACGGTTGCAGTGGTTCTCGGAATCCGCGAACTACATAAAGCTTTTTCTGTAGTTTCAATCGATATCCCACTCTGGTCACTAACCACCGCAGCGATTGGGTTGTGTGCAGCAACTTGGTTTGGTGGAATCTCTGGCCTAGCAGTTGCCACCGCAATCGCACTTCCTTGTTTATTGGTTTTACTTCTTCCCCGCGGAGTTGATAATTTTGTTAAAACCGCATCAGCATCTGCCCTAGCACTTGTTTATCTGCCATTTCTTGCTGGCTTCCTAATTTTATTGGCGCGTCCCGAAAATGGATTAGAGCGCGTTATGACCTTTGTAATTTTGGTTGGATGCAACGACACATTCGCTTATCTCACTGGCGTCTTATTCGGTAAACATCCGCTGGCTCCTAAAATTAGCCCGAAGAAAACTATTGAGGGCTTAATTGGTTCATTGGTCTTTACTGTTTTAGGTGGCGCACTCGCCTTTCATTACATTATGGATTCTGATTGGTGGCTTGGCGCTCTCGCTGGTCTACTTACAGTATTTACTGCAACCGCTGGTGATTTAATTGAATCTGCGCTTAAGCGCGATATGGCTATTAAAGATATGGGCAACCTTCTTCCCGGCCACGGTGGAATTATGGATCGCCTTGATTCAGTTTTATTCGCAGCCCCTGCACTTTGGTTAGCCCTTGAAGTTGTGCGTCGCGCGCAAGATTCAGGGCTCTTATGAGCACTCGCCCCGAACAGAACCCCGAACTTAAATTAGTTTTCGACGAACCAGTCCAAAAGAAGAAAGCACCAAAGCATTTAGCTGATCTTTCACCAGCAGATCGCAAAGCGTGGGCAAAAGAGTTGGGTTTCCAACCATTTCGCGCAGCACAGGTTGCCACCCATTACTTCTCGCACCTATCAAGTAATCCAGAAGAGTGGACTGATATTCCGGCTTCTGAGCGACAAACAATCGCGGCCGCGCTTACCCCGAAGTTAATTGAGTTAGTAACCACTCGAACCACCGATAACGGAATGACCCGTAAAGATCTTTGGAAATTGCACGACGGCGTATTAGTTGAGTCCGTCTTGATGCGCTACACCGATCGCGTCACCGTTTGTATTTCATCGCAAGCAGGTTGCGGAATGAATTGTCCATTCTGTGCGACTGGACAAGCTGGCTTAACTCGTAACTTAACTGCTGGTGAAATCACCGAACAAATCGTTGCGGCTGCGCGCGCCTGTGTAAATGGTGAATTACCTGGGGGAGAGGCGCGCCTTTCCAATATTGTATTTATGGGAATGGGAGAGCCGCTGGCCAATTACAACGCAGTTGTTCGCACGCTCCATAACATCACCGATCCAAATCCAGATGGCCTTGGTATCAGCGC
>CAMBOZ010000007.1 GCA_945869505.1 Bifidobacterium breve | reverse complement strand
AAGTAAAACATGGCAACAGGTACAGTTAAGTGGTTCAACTCTGAAAAGGGTTTCGGTTTCATTGCAGTTGATGGTGGCGGACAAGATGTATTCGTTCACTACTCAGCAATCCAAGGAAACGGTTACAAGTCCCTTGAAGAGGGTCAGTCCGTTTCATTCGAGGTCGTACAGGGTCCAAAGGGTCCTCAGGCCGATGCAGTGAACGCTAACTAATAACACTTAGTTTACTAAAATCCCCCATCGCGAAAGCGGTGGGGGATTTTTTTATCAATAACTTACTTCTTAGGCGGCTTGGGAATTTCACCGCTCTTCTTCTTTGCCCCAGCCACTGCATTTACCGGCGATAAATCTTTTCCACTCTTCCACGCATCTAAATATTTCCAAGGCAGAACAACGCCGCGACGCACCCACCAAACATTTGGTTGTGTCGGAGTTGGCCAAGAAATTCCAAAGTGCAGATGTGGCGCAGTTCCTCGCGCACTTCCCGTTGAACCAATTTTTCCGAGTAGCTGTCCAGCAGTAACTGCAACGCCTGGCTGAATGTCAGCGGCTACAGAAATTAGATGCGAACCGTAATAACGAACGCCGTCTTCGCCTATTACTGAAACATACAGCCCGCCGCGATCAATTCCTAAATTGGTTTTACCCTTCCAAATATCTTTACGATTAACTTCATCTACAACCCCATTTACTGGAGAGACGAATTTGCAGCCTTTCTTCGCCAAAATATCGGTTGCTGCATAATCGTGATGGGCACGCGCGTAATTAACGGCGCAATCAGCCACCGGAAATATGTACTTAGGTGCAGCGTTGGCGGGTTGCAGCGTGAATAAAGTTAAAAGCGCGACTAGCAAAACTCTCAATTTAAAGCCTTTCGGTCTAGTCGTGCTGTAACGGCCATATGTGGAACGGTTAATGCCCAGACAATTACAAGAGTAATCCATAGGAATTGATCACTGACTGAGCCACCACGGAATGCGATAACAATTCCTGCAACTACAAAAGTCCCAATGAGTGCAGGTAATCCGGGCCAGATCGCGCTTAAAAGCGCATCGGTACTTCGACCTTCTGCAAATGCTTTTTGTGATCGCGGAAGTACCAGAGTTAAGCGCGCGGTGTGGCGCATGGCATGCCAACAACCGAAATAAACAGCGAAGGCGACAAGTGGTGGAGCAGTTAACGCCAATAGATAGAGCAGGGATAAATCTATTGCATCCGAGATCCTGCGCTTTTGCAACAAGCGAAGTAGCGCAATGGCGAAAATGAACAAAGTGAGAAGCAGTAGTTCGTCATTAAATCCTTGATGCCAATTTACTAGTACGGGGTTGACTCGCTCAAGTGCGGCAGAACTATTTTCGCTGACCAGTGGAATTACTACTGGTAAAGAGCCACCCGCTGCGGCGTATGAAAATCGCGGAAATCTAGTTGTGTAAGAGGATCTGCGATCGATTTCCGATATGAATGCCGCATCCCCAATACCGAAATGCACAGCACTCATTGCGACAACGAAAATGAATCCCACAACGTTCCAAGTTAAAAGCAAGATAACTGCAATAACCGCAACGGCAACGTAGACGGTAATGAAGCCAGCCATCTTCACCGCTGAGCTTTTGGGCAATGTAACCAAGTGATCGAGTGCGCCGTGCGGAATTCCAATTGCAAGTGCGATTAAGGCAATGACTACCTGCCAGGTGTTTTCGCTGCTTTCAATAACCTGAGAAAATATAAGAGAAGCGGCGATAGCAATCCCCACCGCCCAACGTGAGTACTTTCTAACCTTTTGAAATAGGGCTAATTCAATTCCTCCCACCAGCTCCCCCATTTTCCTTCTCAGCAATGAAAAATTAAAGCGATATCTGTAACACTACCAAAGCGTAAGGCGCTAACTGGGTTCTTGCGTGAGAGGATCTACCCGTGCAAAAGTGGAATTACATGGCGATGCTTATCTTCACGGTTTGCGGTTCTTTTTGGCTTGAGGTCGCCTTAAAAGTTGGAGTACTTCGCCGAATTAAAAGAGTTGCTCTCAGCGTTCTCCCAATCAGCACGCTCTTTCTCATCTGGGATGCCTATGCAATATCTAAAGGTCACTGGTTCTTTGATCGTGAACAGATACTAGGAATTTATGGTCCACTAAATATTCCACTCGAGGAATATCTCTTCTTTATTGTCATTCCAATGGCTGCAATCATGACAATTGAAGGTGTAACAACAGTAAAACCCCACTGGCGCAAAGATGAGTTCGGGCAATGAATTACAGCGATATCGCAATTACCGCCTTTGCCATTGCAGTTATGGCCGATCTTTTCCTATTTAAAAACTCACTGCTAACTCGTCCCGCCTTCTGGACTTCGTATGCAATTATCTTGCCATTTCAATTTCTAACCAATTGGTGGCTCACCTCAAAGAATATTGTGATGTATCACCCTGATGCCATTGTCGGACTTAGAATTTTTTCCGCACCTGCTGAAGATCTCCTCTTTGGTTTTGCGCTTATTCTGGGCACGATGGATATGTGGGAATTTTGGGGCCGCCGCGGAATGCAGCGCGATCCAAGACCGAATAAAGATAAAGGAAAGAATTGAAAAAAATCGGTTTTCTCTTTGATTTAGATGGCACCTTAATCAATTCGCAAGATGCGGTGGTTAACTCGTGGGTCACTATGGCTAATGAAGCTGGCATTCCTCTGGAAGCGCTAGCCGGCCATCACGGTGTTCCGGCAGAACAAACGCTAAGAAAAGTATTGGCAGGGCGTGAAGAAGCTGAAATACAGCGTTGGATCAGGCGAGTAACTGATTTAGAAATTGCCGATGTCGATGGTGTTCACGCCGTACCTGGCGCAATTGAACTACTCACTGAACTTACCGATCGTGAAATTCCTTGGACGATCGTTACTTCCTGCACTACTGATTTAGCAATTGCTCGCACACGCGCCGGCAAAATTCCAATGCCGGCTAATTCGGTTACCTTTGATCAAGTAACTCGCGGCAAACCATTTCCAGAACCATTTATTTTGGGTGCTGATCGTTTAGGTCTACAAACAGAATTATGTTGGGCAATCGAAGATGCACCGGGAGGAGTTACATCAGCAAAAGACGCTGGCTGTATCGTCGCTGGAGTATTAACCACGCATACACGTGAAGAGTTATCTCACGCCGATCATCACCTGGAGCATCTAAATCAACTGCTTGGCAAAGCAGGTCTCTAAGTACAGTAAAGTTCGCATCAACCCCACCAGGGACGGTAGCTCAGTTGGTTAGAGCCCCGAACTCATAATTCGGTCGTCGTCGGTTCAAGTCCGACCCGTCCCACCAACTTTAAATTGATATAAATTAAAGACTGACTGGCTGGCCAGTTCTTATCGATTCCTCGCACGCGATGGCAACTCTGAGCGCTTCGCGAGCTGATTTTGGTGGGCATGGATTAGAAATTTCGCCTTTAGTAAGTTTATGAAATGCTTGAGATTCCTTTGCAAACGCCTCACGAAATCTTTCGATAAAACCTTTATATCTAACTGGAGCAAAATTAATCTCGCCTTCGATGTCATGGATCGGAGTCTTTTGATTTAAACCGACGGCGAGAGAATCCTTTGAGCCAAATATTTCCAGGCGAACATCATGTCCGACCGGATCGTGGCGCGTTCCAGTAATTGCTACTTGAACGCCGCTGACAGTTGTTAAAGAAATTAGTGAAACGTCAGCATCTCCATATTTTGCGTATTGCTGGTGTTCGCGAACTGCTTGTGTTGCGTAAACCTTGGCAATCTCACTTTGAGTAATCCAACGGATGAGATCAAAGTCATGAACATGTAGATCTCGATAGATACTTCCGCTACCTTCTAAGAACTCTAAGGTTGAAGGCTGGTGGTCGTGGGCGTACATATGCATTGTGTATAAAGTTCCGACATCTCCATTGGAAACCATCTTGGCGGCTTTGCTGATTGGTGGATCAAAGCGGCGCTGAAACCCTACTTGGATCTGAGTTCCAAACTTTTCAGACTTAGCAATTACTTCATCAGTTTCTTCAACTGTCAGTGAAATCGGCTTTTCACAGAGAATAGGTTTTCCAAGAGGTAATAGGCTAGTTAAAATTTCTACGTGGGCATTGGTTGCTGTGGCGACTACATATCCATCAAAAGTTTGGCTATAAATCTCTGAATACTTACCAGAGTCGCAACCCAATTTTTTGGCCAATTCTTCAGCGGCTAAATCGCGCCGATTGAATATTGTTACTTCTGCGCCATCACCAAGTAAATCTTCGGCGCGAATGGCGCCCATGCGCCCAGAACCAATAACTGCGATCTTCATGGCGCAGATTTACTCCTTATTTCGCAGCGATAGACCTTCACTATATAGTTTGGAGAAGGATTTATGAAGTGCCCCTATTACGCACGTAAGGATAACAATGGCGAAGGATCTCGATCTCATCACGGTGGGTCGAATTAGCGTTGATTTATTTGCTGAACAAATCAATACTTCCTTTAGTCAGCCGCAGACTTTTCATAAATCAATCGGCGGCTCTCCGACAAATGTGGCAGTTGCGGCGGCTCGATTGGGCCATAAGAGTGCGATAGTTACAAAAGTCGGTGTTGATCCTCTTGGGCAATACGTTGTTAATAAATTGAAAGAATTTGGCGTGAACACCGATTTTGTGAAGGTTTCTGAAAGCGGCTTAACACCTGTTGTGCTTGCTTCACAAGATCCTCCAGAAGATCCAAAGATAATCTTTCATCGCCAGCCTTCGGCTCCGGATACGCAAGTAATCGTTAGCGATGTCGATTCCGAAACGATACTGGCTGCAAAAATCTTTTGGGTAAGCGCGTGTGCTTTATCTACTGGTGAAACGGCAAAGAGCGCTATCAAATGGCTTCAAATTCGCGATCGCAGAGCCGAGTCAATTATCGATTTAGATTACCGACCATCATTTTGGCCAAACGTGGAAGCCGCGCGTGCAGCAGCGCAAGAGGCGATATCACTTTGCACCATTGCAATTGGAAATATTGCTGAATGCCAAGTTGCACTTGGAATCTCTGATCCGCAGGAAGCGGCGACCGAACTTCTAAAGCGTGGGGTTCGTATCGCGATTGTGAAGATGGGTGGAGATGGTGTTCTGCTTGCCACGCAAAACGAACGAATCGTTATCGCTCCACGTCCGATCAAATTGGTATGCGGACTTGGTGCCGGAGATGCCTTTGGTGGCGCACTAGTGCATGGCTTATTAAGCGGCTGGGGATTGCAAGAAATAGGTGAGTTTGCCAACGCGGCTGGTGCCTATTTGGCTTCTGAGTTAATGTGCTCCGATGCAATGCCAACTATTGAGGTTCTCAATAACTTTATTGGCACTGGAGGTAAGAAGTAATGACCTTTGATCGTAAGCGCTACTTCGAACTTATTGAAGCCAGAATAAATAATCCGGCATCTCTTCAGAAAGCTTTGAAGAATCGTGCGCGCAGAAGCGTTGCTGGTAAAGACGGCAAATTAATGTTGTTGGCGGCAGATCACACCGCCCGCGGAATAATCGCAGCGGGAAATAATCCAACTGCTATCGCAGATCGTTTTGTTCTATTAGATAAATTAATTCGTGGTTTAGCCGTTGCCGGCGTTGACGGCGTAATGGCAAGTGCGGATATCTTGGAAGAACTTGCTTGGCTAGGTGCGCTTGAAGAAAAAGTCGCAATTGGCACCATGAATCGCGGTGGAATTATCGGAGCTACTTGGGAGCTAGATGATCGCCTAACCGCATACGACGCCGAACATATAAAGAGCATGGGGCTCGATGGTGGAAAGACTTTGCTGCGAATTGATGAGACGGACCCGGGAGTTGCTAGAACTATCGAAATGGTTGCTCAAGTCACCACACAACTGGCTGACCTCGAACTCGTATCTATGATTGAACCGCTGCCATATATGAAGAACTCAGATGGCAGAGCAGTGCTTGATCCATCAGAAGAGAAGTTGATAAAGGTAGTCTCAATCGCATCGGCTCTTGGCTCATCATCAGCATTTACTTGGCTAAAGATTCCTGCACCTGCAAATCCTGAAAGAGTTGCGGCGGCAACGAGTTGTCCAATTTTGTTATTGGGTGGAGATCCAGGAAGTAATTGGGAAGAAGTTTTTGCTAAGTGGGAGAAAGCTTTGACAGTTCCTAATATCCGTGGCTTAGTTCCAGGCCGCGCACTTTTATACGGTGAAGATTTAGATGTAGAAGCTGCCGTATCTCGCGCAGCAAAAATGGTTAGAAAAGGTTGATGATGAGTTGGTATAAACCCGCTGGAACTTTAGCCACTTCGGATGCAGAGATTTCATTAACGCCAAAGGATGCGCAATGGGAATTCTGCGGTTTTTATACTTATGACTTGGCAAAGCGCGCCGAAGTTAGCGTAGAACTGAAAGGGCGTGAGGCGATATTGCTTCCGCTCTCAGCTCAAGATGTGAAGGTGGAAGTAGATGGTCAGTCATTCACTTTAAAGGGCCGCAAAGGTGTTTTTGCTGCGGTCTCCGACTGGATCTACATTCCGGTTAATTCATCAGTTAAATTCTCTGGAAAATCTGGCGAAGTCGCGCTATTAACCGCCGAAGCGAGCGAGCAATTTCCAGTTTGCTACACACCTGCTGAAGGTGTTTCCGTTGAAGTTCGCGGTTCAGGCAAGGCAACCCGCCAAGTAAATAACATTGCTACGCCAACTAGTTTTACCGTTTGTCATAAAATTTTGGTCTGCGAAGTTATTACTCCAGGTGGAAATCTTTCCTCTTGGCCACCACACCGCCACGATAAATTTCCGGGTTGTCCCACAATTAACGAAGAGGTTTACTACTTCCAAATTGGCAAGGAAGGAACCGACCACGGTGATGATGAGGGTGTCGGCTTCTTCCACGTTTATACCGTCGATGGTTCTGTAGATGAGACCGTGACAATTCACGATAAAGATACTTATGTGGTGCCTCATGGTTATCACGGGCCATCAATTGCTTCCCCTGAATATCCAATGTACTTTTTAAATGTAATGGCCGGACCTGCCGCCGAACGCAGTATGGCTTTTTGCGATGATCCAGCACATCACTGGATTAGAGATTCATGGAATGAGCAAGTGCAAGATCCCCGATGTCCAGTTACTTCAGCCCAAGGCAAGGTAGAAAAATGAAAAGAGATATTCGTATTGCAGTTCTCGGTCTCGGCTGGATGGGACAAGCACACTCTCGCTCTGCGCTACGCATTCCATCGCTATTTCCTGATCGCGGTTTTCAACCAATCCTGCAAGTTTGTGCAGACGTGGATCCGGCGCGACAGAAGAGTGCGGTTGAAGATTACGGATTCGCGCGCGCCACTGGTGATTGGATGGAGGCAGCGACTGCAGCAGATGTAGATGCAGTGTGGGTAACGGCCCCGAATATGTTGCACCTTCCGATGATTGAAGCAGCAACTAAGGCTGGTAAAGCGGTATTTAGCGAGAAGCCAATTGGTGGAAAACCAGAACAAACAGTTGAGGCTTATAAATTAGCGAAGAGCGCTGGTGTTCCAACTGGAGTTGGCTATAACTATGTTTGGGCTCCCCTGGTTCTGCACGCAAAGAACTTGATTGCTAGCGGCGCGCTCGGAGAAATCACGCACTACCGTGGCCGTTTCTTGAGTATGTATGGAAGCGACGAACTCGGTTTGCTCACTTGGCGATTTAAGTTAGCTGATGCTGGTTACGGTGTATCCAGCGATATTTTGAGTCACAGCGTTTCTATGGCGCAATTTTTAGTAGGTCCAATTTCTGAAGTTGTCGGAATGCAGAACACAACAATTAAAGAGCGTCCATTGCCTTCCGCAAATGCCAGCCATTACTCACGTGGCAAAGCAAGTGATCCAAAGGGTATTGTTGAAAATGAAGATTTCGCGTCGATGCTTTGTACTTTTGCCAATGGCGCAACCGGAACATTTGAAGTTAGCCGCACAGTCGTTGGACCAGAAAGTCAGAACGCCTTCGAAATTTATGGAACCAAGGGATCACTTTTGTGGAACTTAGAAAAGATAAACGAGTTGCAGTATTACGAACTCGGAAGTTCGCTTAACACTGGATACACCACAATTTATGGTGGAGATCGCTTCCCATTCCACGGAGCATTTGTTCCTGGTCAAGCAAACGCCATCGGATTTGAAGACCTGGTTGCCATTGAAGATTATGTCTTTATGCAATCAATCGTTGAAGGCAAAGCCTTTGGCCAAAGCTTTAAGGAAGCGGTTGATGTCGTAAGTGTGCAACAAGCTTTGATTAACTCTTGGAGCTCACGCACTTGGGAACAAGTTAAAGATTTAAGCCGCTAAACCAATCTAAAGATTCTGGATTGGCAAGTGCACCTAAGTTGTTATTTGCTACTTTGTTAATGACATTGGCAACGGCGATTTCCACGAGTTTATTGCTCTTGGTCCGCGGAAATTCTGGCGCTTGCAAAATGAGTGCAGGCACATGGCGTGGGCTCGCTTTTCTCTTCAACGCTGATTTAATTTGAGCAATTAACTCTTCTGTTAAATCTGTTCCCTCTGCCATTTTTACAAAAAGAATGACTCTCGTGTCGCCATCCCATTTTTGGGCAATCGCCAAAGATTCTGTAACTTCAGCAAACTCCTCAGTGATGCGATAGATCTCGGCGGTACCGATCCGGACTCCACTTGCATTTAGCGTTGCATCTGAGCGGCCTTGCACAATGAAGCCACCTTCTAGAGTCTTTTCAACATAATCTCCGTGGGTCCACACGTCGGCAAATCTTTCAAAGTAAGCGGATTTAAATTTAGCGTTACCTAGATCGTCCCAGAAGTAGAGCGGAACGGAAGGAAATATGTTTCTACAAACTAGTTCTCCATTGACTCCGACTTCTGCCGCATCGCCATTCTCATTTAAAACTTGTACATCAAGTCCCAGCGCTGGAACTTGAATCTGGCCGGAATAAACCGGCATATCTGGAGCGCCGAGCATAAAACATCCGCAGATATCGGTTCCTCCCGAGATTGAAGCGAGATGCACGCTGGATGCAACGTTTTCGTAAATAAAGTTAAAGCCTTCTGGGCTAAGTGGCGATCCAGTTGAGGCAATGGTGCGCAATTTAGAGAGTTTATGTGTTTCTTTTGGTAGCAAATTTAATTTACGAATTGAATCTATATATTTAGCAGAAACGCCAAGGAAAGTTAATTGGTTTTCATCAGCTAGATCAAATAATCGTTCTGGGGTTGGGTGCATGGGATTTCCGTCGTATAGAACTATCGCCGCACCAGTTCCCATCACCATAAAGAGCCAGTTCCACATCATCCAGCCACACGTCGTAAAGTAGAAAACTTCATCATTAGCTTTTATATCAAGGTGGTACCTCTGCTCACTAAGCGCCTTTAACAACACTCCCGCAGCGCTGTGCACTATACATTTTGGTTTGCCAGTTGTTCCAGATGAGAACAGGATGAAACCTGGTCGATCAAAACCACCGGGTATTGAAATTTCACTCGTTGGGTCACAGTTAGCAATCCACTCGGTAAAACTTTGATATGGCGAACTTGCCGATCCAATTGAGATAACTTTCTGAAGTGTTGGCAGTTGTGCGACTATTTCAGCGATCTTTTCTGAGCAATCGATTTCTTTGCCGTTATATTGATAATTCGTCGTGACCAATAGAACCTTTGGTCGAATCTGTTCAAATCGATCTAACACGGTCGCGGTTCCGAAATCAGCAGAAGTGCTAGAAAAAATGGCACCGATTTTCAGAGCACCGAGTGCGATAAATACCGTCTCTGCTACGTTGGAAACAATTGCCGAAACAACATCGCCTTCCTTGAGGCCGATTTGCTGTAAACCATAGGCGACTTGGTTGGCAATATGACGTACTTGTCCGCGTGAATAACTCTTCTTGACTCCGGATTCGCTTATCTCAGTTATTACAATTTGATCATCGCGACCCCTTAATAAGGTATCTACGATGTTTAGCTTTGTATCGGGGAAGAAGTGACTTTCGAGAAAGCCGCGATCAATTATTGCCTTATCGCCAAGAGTTCCGACTACGCCGCTATCTTGAAATACATAGCGCCAAAAACTTTCCTTATTCTCAATTGACCATTTATGAAGGCTTTGGAAATCACTTACTTTGGCAAATCTCTTTAATTTATCGATTGCCAGATCTTCAGAAGATTCTGGCTCCCACAGCACCCGTTGCATCACTTAGGGGCGGCCCATTACTTCAAAGCCACGTTCAAAGACTTCTGCAAAGGCGATTGATTGAGAATGCGGCATTAACCAACCTTCTCCCCCACGAATGCGCCGCGACATTGAATCAGCCATTAATTGGTAAGGATCGCAAGCAGCGAAGTTTTCAACGCTCACCTTTCCATCAACTTCTAATTCAAGTGCGCTGGCCTTGTTGTGAGAGTTAAAGGCGTCGTTCCCAATTAGTGAAACTCTGCCTTTCGTGCCCACGACATCAAAGTAAAGGGTGCTCGGTGTATTCATAGAAGTAAGCGCCTCGGCATGTGCGCCGCCAATATCGAATGAGATATTTAACGTTTCATCACATCCACCAGAATGCCAAATAACATCAGTCTTGATATTACTTACTGGTGCAAAATCCATCAACCAAATTGGGGCCGCTACAGAATATGGACCGAGATCATAAAGTCCTCCGCCGCCTAATTCATAAATAGCCCGAATATTGCTGGGATCAAGGCCGTCATAAGTAAATGCGGTGCGAATATTTTTGACCTCACCGATTACTCCAGAGTCAACAATCTCCTTGAGGCGCAAGGTTCTTGGATGCCAACGATTCCAACTGGCTTCCATAAAGATAAGTCCAGTTTCATTGGCGACTGCAATTGCCTCTTTAAGTTCTGCCACATCCATCGCAGCAGGTTTTTCACATAGAACATGTTTTCCAGCGCGCATCGCTTTTATTGACCATTCAATATGTAAAGAATTCGGTAGCGAAATGTAAATAGCTTCAACTTTCGGGTCGGCAAGCAGTTGCTCGTAATCTGTGTAAACCAGACCACTAGGAGACAAAGACTTTCCGCGTTCAAGATCTTTTGATCCCACGGCATAAATCTCGCCAACTTCGGAATTAAGTAGCGCGGGATATAAGGCGATCCTTGCAATGTAACCGGCGCCGATAAATCCCCAGCGTACTTTCTCCATATCGGTGACAATACTTGCAAAATTGGCAATCTCCAAGAAGGTCTATGATGGCTTTTATGAAGAGTCAAAAATGGAGTGCCCGCGATACCAAAAAATGCATCGTGGTTCCCAGCGATATAGACCATAAATATTCGCGCGGGACTCTGGGCATGATCACTGGCTCGGCGCAATATCCCGGTGCTGCCGTTCTTACTACTCGCGCCGCGATCACCACTGGTCTCGGCGTTCTTCGCTTTCACAGCTCATCTGGCTTAGCTCATCTCGTTCTGCACTCAACTCCAGAAGCATTGGTGCAGCCAGGAAAAGTTGATGCATGGGTTGCCGGTTCTGGAATTAGTGAAAATAAATATAGTGATTACACAACTTGGTTACGCCACCGCTGGTTTAAATTAATCAAATCTCAAACTGTTCCGACTGTCTTAGATGCGGGCGCACTTGACCTTGCTGGAACACTTGTGCAACCAACATTGATAACACCTCACGCCGGCGAACTAGCCAGATTATTAAATAAACGCGGACTTTCCGTTACCTCTGAAGCGATCGAAGCAGACCCAAGAAAATGGGCGGTGAAAGCCAGTGAATTCCTTGGCGTTGTGATCTTGCTTAAAGGCGCATACACGGTTGTCGCAAATGGAAAATCCTTAATTGAATTACCTAAAGCAACGCCTTGGCTTGCAACTGCAGGATCTGGTGATGTGTTGGCGGGAATAATTGGCGCACTTGTTGCCACAAATTACATTGAAATATTAAATGATCCAGATCATCTTGCAAGAGTTGCGGCGAGTGGTGCGTTCATTCACAACTCGGCTGCGGTAACTGTATCTAAGGATTGCCCTATTTCTGCATCCGCCATCATTGAATTTATCCCGTCAGCGCTACAAAAAATATTAAAGTAGGGGTAGCCCCATAATTTAGATATAAATTTGTTTCAAGGTACGCGTGCTAGCAATCAGGGCTACCTTTAGGGGTGAACAAATCTCCAACCGTTTTAGTTGCAAGCGATGATGCATTTGAGTTAGCTACTCTCAGTGCAGCACTTCGCTTACACGCTATAAATGTTGTTGCAGAAGCACATACTGAAGAAATTGCGCAGAATCTTTACAAGTTTCTTTCACCTGAAGTTGTTCTCGTTGATCTGCAATTTGCTGGTGAAGAAGCGCTCGATTTGGTAAATAAGTTTCGCAAAGTAAACTCCCTCCTTGGTGTGGTCTTAATGACAGCTTGCCCAGATCTTCGCTTACTTGGTTTACTTGAGAAGCAAATTCCTTTAGGTTCTCAGGTAATATTGAAAAAATCTGTCTCTGATTTGTCGGTTGTAAGTTATGCGATTTCTAATTCACTAGTTGCAATAAAGGAAAAGAAGAAGATGTCTTGGATTGATAGCCACGGATCCCTGCATGAGAATGCCTTTCGTAGCATCCTTACCGACTTCACTGAAATTCAAATAGAGACTTACCGCCTACTTGCTCGGGGTTTAAGTAACTCTGAAATCGCTAAGACACGTTTTGTCAGCGAAAAATCTGTAGAACAGATCGTTGCCCGCATTGCACAGCATCTACAAGTTGTGCCAGACAGAGCACAGAACCTGAGAGTTGTCTTAACCGCTGAATATTTCAAATGGATCGGCTCACCGCGCCACTAGCCAACTCTGGTTTCACTAACCGAGTAAAGTGTGCGGCATGGATGCGCATCTAACTCTCCCGCAATTGCGCAACCGCTGGAATGATGTCCTTGATCATTTAGAGAGCCAAGATCGAGTCGCTTGGATCGCATACTTCGATGCTCGCCTCGCTGCTTTTGATGGCGTAAAGCTCTCGCTCGATTTTTCTGATGCACGCAAATTCTCAGGTGGGCACGAGTACTCACCGACTAGAGAGAAGTTGCAGAACTCCTTGATTTCATCAATTAAGTTCATTTTGGATATCGATGTAAAGATCGAAGAAATTTAATGAAGAAATTAGTGGTCTTTATCGTAATGAGCCTGGGCTTCTTCTCATTGCAAGTTATCTCATCCGAAGCTGCTGCTTCAAAAATAACTATGACGCTTAAGCAAACTCCTGGTGGAGTCGAACCAATTGTGACTTTGTATGGAGCAGTTAATCCAGCGAAATCAGGAGTTAAGGTATCTGTACAGATCCAGTTGGATGGAAAGTGGCAAGATACACGTTTCTCATCTAAGACAGCGCGCGTTGGCACATGGCAAGTTGTTGCGGTCGCAACCGCGTTAAATGCCAAGGTTAACTATCGCGCAAAAGCAAAAATTGGTAGTAAGTACATTTACTCGAGCAGCAAATCGATAACCGTTAGATCCATACCTGAAATTTCTAACGCTTCTTCGCTTTCGATGATTGATCAACTTGGCCCGGGAGGAAGAATTCACGGTGCAGATATCAGTCGCTGGCAGCACCCTAACGGCGCTCTAGTTAATTTTGAAAAGATGTATGCAGCAGGAGTTAGATTTGTAATCATCAAAGCTTCAGATACTCGCGATGATGCCGATGCTCTTGCGCTCAAATATGTGATGATGGACCGCTCTGCCGCTCAAGCAGCGGGGATCTATACCGGTTTTTATCACTATGCAGTCCTGCCAGATGTTAAGACAAATGAACAGGTAATTGTTGATGCACAGACCCAGGCACAGAAAGCGCTTTGGCGCTTAGGTTCCTTGGGTGGCTACAACGAGCGTGATCTTCCCTATGCTTTAGATTTAGAGAATAACTGTGTCCGACTTTCGGGAACCACTTGCGCAAGATATCTACCTAAGTCTCAGATAACGCTTTGGGCGAAAACATTCTTAAAGATCGTAAAAGAGAAAACGGATCGCACTCCGATTATCTATTCGTATCCAAGTTTCTTAGAAGGCGCGATGATGCGCGATGAGGAGCTGCGCCAATATCCACTTTGGCTAGCCCAATATGCGATTAATCCCGCCGATCCGCTTGCCCAACCTGGAATAAAAGATGGCGGTTGCTATGTGCACTCCTGGACAACTGCAAACTGCTCATCTACTTGGACTATCTGGCAATACTCTTCTTGTGGCATCGCACCTAAATATGGAGTTCCAGGTACTCGTTTAGATTTAAATGTATTTCGTGGTGCACCTTCTACATTTCTAGATTTGATAAAAGGGCGTTGGGTCCCAGAAGTTGCGGATCAAATGCCGAAGAATGAGCCGACAGCGATCACATATAAAAATGTGAAATTCTCTACAGCCGATAAACCGTTGAGTGTAGAAGTAGATGTTATTCGGCCAGACGGTCGCCCAGTCGTAACAGGAACTGTTCGATTCTATGTAAATCCGTTAACTCCAATAAACCCAATGCCGATCCAGACTGTCGTGCGGGCGACTAGCGGTTCTTGGAAGTTGAGCATTAAAGGAATTCCCGAGGGTGCATGGACAGGTGATATAGGTTTTGTTGATGCCACTGGTACGCACGCTGTGAGCAAAACTCCAATCGAATTCGCAATCGGGCAAGCACTTCCGGTTTCACCGACCGCCACGCCAAAACCAACTCCGGTAGCAAGCAAAAAACCTGCTTACGATAGCTGCAAATACCAAATAAAGAATTGATTTCACTTAGCAAATACTCGCTTTAACTTGCCTAACCCGTAGAGTTATCCACTATGAGCCCGTCAAAGAAAATTGGCGCAGGAATCACACGCACCGATTTAACTATGGCCGATGGCCGCACAATTCGTTACTACGACACCCAAGGACAATTGCGCAGCGCAGAAGATAAGCGTCCGCCTGAAGCGCAACCCGGTATCGGTGAACTTCGTTTGGATCCATTGGTAAATGAATGGGTAGTAATGGCGGCACATCGCCAAGGCAGAGTTTTTTTACCGCCAAAAGAGTTATGTCCGCTCTGCCCCACCAAGGGTGATCTGCTAACCGAAATTCCCGATTCAAATTATGAAGTTGTTGTCTTTGATAACCGCTCACCTTCATTGCGTCGCCCCGAGGGTGATTGGGCAATTCCGGATATGGTCGGAACCGAAACGGATCCTGGTTCAGCCGCAGGCAAATGTGAAGTTATAACTTTTACCGATAGCCACGGAGGTTCTTTCGCAGAACTCACACCTGCGCGTGTTCGTGTATTACTTGAAGCTTGGAAAGATAGAGTACAAGAACTCTCTCTAGAACCATATATCCATCACATCGCTCCCTTTGAAAATCGCGGTGAAGAAGTTGGTGTGACGCTCTCTCATCCGCACAGCCAGATTTACGCTTACTCTTATCTTCCACCGAGAGTTCAAAAAATGTTGGCTGTTGCGCAATTACACTTTGAAAACACCGGTCGTGTTCTCTTTGATGACGTTGTTGCTCGCGAGTTAAAAGATGGCGATCGCATCATTGCGAAAAATGCGCATTGGGTTGCCTTTGTTCCATACGCTGCGCGCTATCCATTTGAAATTCATGTCGCCCCGCTGCAACCGGTTGCTGATCTTGCGCAACTCTCCCCCGAACAATCAGATGCTTTTCCAGAAGTTGCACTTGAAGTTATGCGCAGACTCGATGGAGTATTTGGAATTGAAATGGCTTACATCGCCACTTGGCATCAAGCGCCAGTGCGTGAAGGTCGAGATTTATTGCGGCTGCATTGGCAGATCACCAGTGTGCGTCGTGCACCTGGAAAGTTAAAGTATTTAGCGGGTAGTGAGTCAGCGATGGGCGCTTTTATTATGGATTTAAAGCCCGAACAGTCTGCTGGTCAACTGCGTGATGTAGTTATTCCACCGCTGTAACAGAGATAACTTCAACACCGCCGATAGATCCCAGAACTTCTAATAAATCTGTCGGATCAGATCCTGGCACTGCAACAGTCACATCATCGAAACCGCGACCGCCTTCAGATTTAACAACCACTAGCCCTCGAATATCGCCACCTGCTGCGCCGATGGCAGAGGCAAGCAAACCTAAAGCCCCTGGTCGATCGGGCAGAGATATTTGTAAGCGAAAGAGAGCCATAGGGAAAGGTTACCTTGTCAGATGCAACAAAGACATTTGAGTCCTGGCCTCATTCGTTAATTAAATTGCGGGTGCTGAGCCGAGTGTGACCTTGTAGCTCTTGCTCGAACCATCGGGCAGAGTCAGGACAACGGTAATAACAGCGCCAGGTGCATACGAGCGAATCTTGACTATGGCAGCATCGCGATTTGCAATCTTTACTCCATCAATTGAAGTAATGATTGATCCAACAACTATTCCCGCCTTCTGCGCACCTTCTCCTGGAGTCAAGTCAGCAATTTTGGCTTGATTATCTGTTGTTGAACTTGCGAAAACAACGCCTAATACTGGACGAGTTGATTTACCCGTTGCAATAATTTCATCGATTACGCGCTTGGCTTCATTAATAGGGATTGAAAATCCAAGTCCGATACTTCCGCTTGTGCCACCAGAAGTTAACGTTGCAATTGCAGAGTTGACTCCAATGATTCGACCTTGCGAGTCAACAAGTGCTCCGCCAGAATTTCCTGGGTTAATTGCTGCATCTGTTTGAATGGCATTTACATATGATGTTGAATCTGTTGTGCCAGTCGTAACTGGACGATTTAGCGCAGAAATAATTCCTTGGGTGACTGTGTTGGCTAGGCCAAGAGGAGAACCGATAGCGAGTACTTCATCACCAACGCTTACTTTAGATGAGTCGCCAAGAGCAATCGCTGGCAAGTTACCTTTTTTAACGGATAGTACTGCGATGTCATACCCACGATCGCGACCAACAATTGTGGCTGGAAGTTCTGTTCCATCAGCAAATTCAACTTTGATTGTTCCTGATGTAACAGCACTCTCAATTACGTGATTATTGGTGATGATGAAACTTGAGGTCGAGTTAGTTTTATAGATTGATCCCGAACCGGTTCCGCTACCAGCAGTTGCCTTCACGGAGATTGAAACAACCGATGGAGTCACTAAAGCTGAAATCGACTTTGCATTTATGGAATTGCTGCCGATTTCAATGGCGGTCTTATTGGTTGCACACACCCCCGCTTTGGCTAAAGTCAGCGCCTGGGTGCGATTGTCGGCACAAACGACAACGCTGCTAACTACTGAATTAGTAGCTGCGGTTGCTACAGAGCCAGCGATAACTGCTCCGAGAATAAATCCGGCAGTGACTTTTAGCGGGGTGCGGTTTAGTTTCATACTTTGATCATCCCTTGTGTTGCTTAGCGTTTCCTGTGACCTGATTGAAAATTTCATTAGGCTTCTACGATCCAGGCGCCCTCTGTGGCAACCTTAATCTTCGCCAGTGGCTGGTTGGTTGGTCCGGTTACGACCTTTGCGCCATCGAATGGATCAAAGACTGCCCCGTGGCAGGCGCACTGTAAATTCTTAGAAGCGGAATTAAATTGAACGGTGCACCCTTCGTGTGTACAGACCGCTGAATAAGCGAAAACGCCAGCCTTGGTGCGAAATAGCACCGCAGGGGTTCCTGCTTTGGATTCAAAATTATAGGTTGCGCCAATTTCTAAAGATGCATCCTCGATGATTTTCTTACTTGCCGAACTTTCTCCAGAACTTATAGATGCTGTCTTAGGAAATACCTTTCCGACCACAGCAGCAGCTACTGCGAAGGCAGCTACAGTTGAAACTCGCAAAAATCCTCTTCGATCAATCGCCACCTTACTGTTACGACGAGATCCATATAAGAATAGGAAGTAAGTAAGCCATAAAATTGTGTAGGCAGAATTGCTCGCCAAAAAGTATGGTTGAACGTGCCAAGTGCTGGAAAGCCATAAACCAAGTGACATCACAAATCCGCCGAACGCTGCCCATGTTGGTGCGATCCACAACAAGGTCGCAGCGCCGATTGCAAACTCGGCGAACATTACAAAGATTCCAATTTGTGTGGCATTTTCTGAGACGCTTTCCAACGCAAATCCAATTGGTGAACTTGTGGCGAAGGCAGAAAGTTGTGTACCTATAAAAGTTGGTGACCCTGCAGTTAAATATCCAGGATCGCTTGCTTTATCCCAACCCGCGTAAATCCAAGTAACTCCAAGCCAGAGTCGCATCAGGCGCATTGGCCAGAGTTGGTTTCGCCAGGAAGTTTTTAAATTCATACGCAAAAAGTAACCTCTTTGGCTGTGAATATGGAGCTGCCCCACCTGGCCTCGATCCAGGGACATCCGAATTAACAGTTCGGCGCTCTACCAACTGAGCTATGGGGCATTAATTATTAACTTGTCGTGCAGGCGCAAACTCTAGCGCAAGAGGTGCCGTGGGTCTAAATCGTATTGGGTCTAAATCGAGCGAAGCGCCAGGTCGTGTAGCCCCCGACGGGTCGTTTCAAGGGCGACCAGGGCAGCAAATGCTGCGTTGTACTCCTGTTCATTCTCAACCGGATTTAACCGTTGCAGGGAAGATTTCAATTCGGCAATCGAGCGCGAGATCGCAACTTCTCGAAGTCTTGCAACAATGCTTTCGACGTAATGTCCAGTTACTTCGCCATCGGCGCGAATTGGTTCAACATTTAACTCAGTAAAAAGCGAACGCATATTTTCATCTTCAATTTTCGAAATTTCAACTGAACTCTGTTCTGGCAGAGTGGTAATAATCGAAGACAATTGACTGTAGGCAGGATGAGTAAATGCATTACTTTCGATCTGGCTCCAATTTGAAATTAACGTCGGCATTTGCAGCCGCGCTTTCAATACTTCGCGCTCGAGAATAAGTCGTGGCTCTTGTGGGTTAGGGCGCCATTGGACGGTGTTTACAGTTTCATCTGTTGGCGCATTAACTGCGCTTGCTGGCACTTTCTTCAAACCTTGATTAACCGCAGCAGTTACTAACTCAGCTTCAACGCCAAGCCAACCAGCTAGTAAGCGGGTGTACTCCGGACGTAAAGACTTATCGCGTATTTGTGCGACCAGTGGCGCTGTCGCGTTGAGCGCGTTAACGCGTCCTTCAGCACTATCTAGCTTGTGTAGGCCGAGCTCAGTGCGGATTGCAAATTCAAATAGCGGAACGCGTTTGGCAATTAAATCCCGCAGCGCAAGATCGCCCTTTTGTTGACGTAAATCGCAAGGATCTAGTCCATCCGGTTCAACCGCAACGAAAGTTTGCGTAACAAATTTCTGGTCTTCGCTAAATGCACGCAGCGCTGCCTTCTGTCCTGCGGCATCGCCATCAAAGGTAAAGATAACTTCGCCGCGGAAAGCATCGTCATCCATGAGCAATCGGCGAATAATGCGAATGTGATCAGCGCCAAATGCTGTTCCGCAAGTTGCTACTGCGGTGGTAATTCCCGCTAACTGTGCCGCCATTACATCTGTATATCCTTCAACGATCACTACTTGTCGCTTCTTGGCGATCTCTTTCTTAGCCATATCAAGTCCATATAAAACTTGGCTCTT
Source organism: Bifidobacterium breve (assembly GCA_945869505.1). Next base: position 10,055 of record CAMBOZ010000007.1, on the reverse strand, counting down.
CTTATAAATTGGGGTCTCTGAAGTATTTAAATACTTAGGTCCTTGATCCTCTTCATCGCTAGCTAATTTACGAGCGCCGAAACCAACTACATCACCTGAAATGTCGCGGATCGGCCAAGTTAAGCGATTACGGAATTTATCAATTGGTCCGCGCTGTCCCATCTTGGAGAGCCCAGCGGTCTCTAGTTCATCAATTGTGTAACCTTCTGCACGCAAGAATTTTGTAAGGCCATCCCATTCATCTGGTGCATAGCCAACTCCAAATGTTTCGCAAGCAGATTTATCAAAGCCGCGCTTTGTCATCAACTCGCGGGCGTGAGCTGCAGTTGGTGAAGTATTTAATTGATCTTGGTAAAACTTAGCGGCTAGCGCATTAGCGGATATTAATCGAGAGCGATTACCGGCAGGTGCGGGTGTGAAATTTCCTTCTTCATAACGCAACAGGTATCCGATGCGATCTGCTAGCCGTTCGATAGTTTCGGTAAAACTCAAGTGATCCATCTTCATTACAAAAGAGATGACATCACCACTTGTTTGGCAGCCAAAGCAATGGAAGAAACCTTTACTTGGCGTTACGTGAAATGAAGGCGACTTCTCATCGTGGAATGGACAAAGACCCTTCTTCTGCCCGCCACCTGCTGATTTAAGCTGAACATAATCAGCGACAACTTCATCGATCGGAGCGCGTTCGCGGATGTAAGTAACATCCTCTTCTTTAATCCGGCCGCTCATATGACAATGCTATATCAGACTCTCTCAGGCTATCTGAGTGCACTTAGGCGAGCATGTAGGGCATATGCGCCGGGGTCAGTCAGGCTGGCGATCTGATCAATAACGATGCGCATCCGCTCGGTATCGTTTGTGGCAACCGCCCAATCTTTCGCGAAGATTGAATCCAAATTTGTGTCGGCATGTTTATGGAGCATCTCAACTAACTCTTTGATTAATACCTGCTGTTTGGCATATCGCTCTTGTGATGCCGCAGCGTTAATTAAGTAATGCCCAGCAATTGCCTTTAGAAAATCGACTTCTACTTGCTGTTCGCGCGGAATTACTAGGTCAGCGGAATATCGCATGAGTGGCCCATCGCCGTGAACTTTGCGTGTTTCGAGTTCTGCTGCCAAAACAAAGCGTCCGATTAATTGAGAAGTGGAATCTTTAAGTCTGGCTAATGAGCGGTGTGTTCCATCGTAATATCTTGGCCAGCACGAAAGAGTCTGTAATCGTTCGAGAGCACCGGCTGCCTCTTCTTTTGTTGCAGTTGAGCCATATCCGGATTGCATTTCACTGTGAAGTATGTCGAAATCTCTTTCAAAGTTCTCAACCTTGACCTGGCCTACAAAGATAGCGTCCTCTAAATCATGAACTGAATATGCGCAGTCATCTGACCAATCCATAATTTGCGCTTCGATGCATTTGCGATCAACTGGAGCGCCTTCACGCACCCAATTAAAGATTTCAACATCATCGTCATATACGCCAAATTTTCTTGGATTAATCGCGCGCGGCCATGGATATTTGGTTGCTGCATCGAGAGATGCGCGAGTTAGATTTAAGCCTACGCTCCTGCCATCTTTATCCACCGTCTTAGCTTCGATTCTGGTTAATAAACGAAAGCTCTGCGCATTTCCTTCAAAGCCACCAAAGTCTTTAGCAACTTCAGCCAACGCTTCTTCACCATTGTGACCAAAAGGTGGATGGCCTAAATCGTGCGAAAGACAAGCAGTTTCAAGCAGATCGGGATCTGCGCCAAGTGATTCACCAAGTTCGCGACCAATTTGGGCACATTCCAGTGAATGCGAAAGTCGAGTACGCTGAAAATCATTCTCCCAAGGAACTGCTACTTGCGTTTTTGCAGCTAAGCGACGAAGCGCCGCTGAATGTATAACGCGCGCGCGATCACGCATAAATTCAGTACGTCCTGCACGTTTGGCAGGTTCGAATAGGAAGCGCTCTTGATCCGCTTCGCTGTAATTCTTCGCCCCGCTCATAGCCCTACCCTAAATGATCGCTGATATGAATGCCGCGGCGGCCTAGGCTCACATAAGAGAGATAAGCGCCGGCTTCACGTATTAAATAGCGCTTTCCAGAATTTTCCAGTGAATTTGGCCCAGTTTGGACTGGCGAACAAGTTGCAGTCACACCTAAATCATTAGCCATTGTCATTGCGCGACGACAGTGAAATGGGTCGGTAACAATAATTACATCTTTCATTTTCTTTAACTTCATAAACTTTACATAATTTTCTGTAGATACCCAGGTATCGCGCCCAACCTCTAGAGCGGTAACGTTTTTAGACTTGATGCCGTTGGTCGCTAACCAGTATTTTCCAGACGCCGCCTCTGTTGTGCGATCACCAGGAGCACCTGCTCCAACTGTGATGATGCGAGGCGCTAAACCTAAATCGTAAATTCGTTTTGCTTCATCAAGACGCGCTTGCAAAACTTCGCCTGGTCGACCATCTAGTTGCGCAGCGCCCAATACAACAATCACATCACCATTGCGAATCAATGGATTATTTGCTGCATGCCAAGTGACTGCAACGGCATAAAGTGGCACAGCAACTATCACCAGCAAAATTGCCGCGATAACTCGACGAATAATCTTAAAGAAAATCATCCTCCCGAGATCGCATCTTCTAACTCAATTGCAACATTTTCATCAGGATCATTAAGCCAACCATCTGGCAAGGTAGGAGGACGTCCGTGACTTACGCGCCCGCGTGGCTTTTCAGCAACTTCCACTGGGTACGGTTGATCGGTTAATTGATCAAGTAGCGTGCGAAGTTCGGCGAGTGATGAATGCATTCCGAATTGGCGGCGCAACTCACTTGGCACTCTAAAACCCTTTAAATACCAAGCCATATGTTTGCGCAGATCACGACAACCGCGATCTTCTGATTCAAAGTAATCAACGATTAATTCACCGTGACGATACATAACTTCTCGGACTTGATGAAGGCTCGGTAAGACTTTCTTATCGCCGCCATTGAATGCTTCTACCAAATCGGCAAATAACCACGGGCGCCCTAAGCATCCCCGACCAACTACAACGCCAGCACAACCCGTCTCTTTCATCATCGCCAAACCATCGCTACCTGACCAGATATCGCCATTACCTAGTACTGGCGTTCCAGTTGGTTTTAAATGTTCAACCAAGCGCGCTATCGCTGACCAATCCGCTTTTCCTTCATACATTTGTTCTGCAGTGCGCGCGTGCAGTGCAACCCAAGCAACACCGCTATCAGATGCTGACTTGGCTGCTTCTAAGTAAGTGTGGTGATCGGTGTCGATACCAATACGCATCTTTACCGTTACTGGAATTCCAAATGGCTTCGCAGCCTGTACAGCTGCATCAACAATCGCCGCAAAGAGTTTTCGTTTGTAAGGAAGCGCTGCTCCCCCGCCTTTGCGCGTTACCTTCGGAACCGGACAACCAAAGTTCATATCGATGTGATCGGCTAAATTCTCTTTACCAATCATTGTCACGGCAGCGCGCATAGTGTGTGGATCAACGCTATATAACTGCACTGAACGTGGCCATTCGCCGGCGCCAGGAGCAATCATGCGCAGGGTATCTGGTCGTCTTTCAATTAAAGCGCGCGCAGTAACCATTTCAGAGACAAATAATCCAGCGCCTTGTTCGCGACAAAGTGCGCGAAAAGCCGAGTTAGTAATTCCCGCCATCGGCGCAAGCACCACGGGTGGATCAATTACATGATCACCGCTAGCAAGCGGCAGAGTTAAAGCCACTTAATTAGCAACCAAGCAGTTTGGGAGCAAGCCATGCTTCTACTTGATCGAGTGCAATACGCTCTTGCGCCATTGTGTCGCGATCGCGAATTGTTACCGCTTGATCATCCAAGGTTTCAAAGTCAATGGTGATGCAATATGGAGTTCCGATTTCATCTTGGCGACGATAACGACGACCAATCGCACCGGCATCATCAAAATCAATATTCCAGTTCTTGCGTAATTGCGCAGCGAGATCGCGAGCCTTTGGTGACAGATCAGCGTTACGAGATAACGGCAAGACCGCAACCTTTACTGGAGCTAAGCGATGATCAAGTTTAAGTACTGCGCGCTTTTCCATCTCGCCTTTCGCATTTGGCGCTTCATCTTCAGTGAAAGCATCCATCAAGAAGGTAAGTGCGCAACGATCTACGCCAGCCGCAGGCTCAATTACAAATGGAGTCCAGCGTTCGTTCTTCTCTTGATCAAAGTAAGAAAGATCTTTTCCTGATGCCGCAGAGTGGGCCTTTAGATCGAAATCGGTGCGGTTAGCAATTCCTTCGAGCTCACCCCATTCGGTACCAGCGAATTCAAATTTATATTCGATATCTGCAGTGCGCTTTGAATAATGTGACAACTTCTCTTTTGGATGATCATAAATTCGCAAACGATCTGGATTAATGCCGAGATCCTTGTACCAAGCCAGGCGAGTATCGATCCAGTATTGATGCCAATCTTCATCTGTGCCTGGTACAACAAAGAATTCCATTTCCATCTGCTCAAATTCGCGGGTACGGAAAATGAAGTTTCCGGGCGTAATTTCGTTGCGGAATGACTTTCCGATCTGGCCAATACCAAATGGTGGCTTGCGACGTGAAGTCGTCATTACCTGATCAAAGTTAATAAAGATTCCTTGCGCTGTTTCCGGGCGAAGGTAAGCAAGACCTGATTCATCTTCGACTGGTCCAAGAAAAGTTTTCAACAAACCTGAAAATTGTTTTGGAGTGGTGAATTGGCCTTTATTACCGCAGGCAGGACAGTTCATATCGGCAAGTGATTCGAGTTTCTTCTTATGTTTTGCTTCGTACGCTTCTTCCAAATGATCTGCGCGGTAACGCTTATTGCAAGCAGTACATTCGGTAAGCGGGTCGCTAAAAGTTGCAACGTGTCCAGATGCTTCCCAAACTTCACGTGCCAAGATGACGCAAGAGTCGAGACCAACAACATCTTCGCGACCCATCACCATGGATTTCCACCATTGGCGCTTTACATTGTTCTTTAGTTCAACTCCAAGCGGGCCGTAATCCCACGAGGCGCGAAGTCCGCCATAGATTTCGGATGAGGGATATACAAATCCACGTCGCTTTGCGAGTGAAACAATATTTTCTAAACGATCTACGGCCATTTCAATATATCCATCCGGCTAATTTACTTAGCCGGTGAGTAGAGCTAGTCCGGCTGGCTGTCGGCGAAAAGCAACGGGCGTTGCAATCGTGTGCTTAGTTTACTCGTACGCTCCGGGCTCATCGATTGCGCGAGCGAGAACTGGAATCGCCTCTAACTTTGCTCGAGTTGAACTCAAAGCCCTGCGATATGAGCCAACGTTCTCCCATTCGGTCGTCAAAACCCAGAGCGTTGGCTCATCAAGATTTTGGCCAATCGTGCCGCTGCGAAATCCTGCCGCTTCAGATAAAACCGCCATTACCGACTCGAGCTCAGCGCGAAAATCGACGGCTTGGCTTAAGGCCTGCTCAAATCTGGCGATTGCGATCATGGCTTCAGCCTAGGGTGCTGCCTATTGGTAATGAAAATCATTTTCATTTGTGGTATCTTTTTGCTATGAATACAGCAATCATCTTGGCAGCATCGACTGCAATCGCCACAACCACCGGCGGGTACTTGGCCATTAAATCCAAGGATCGCCTCCATCTGGTCTTAGGACTTTCAGCTGGACTGCTCCTGGGTCTTGTCGCTTTCGACCTACTTCCCGAAATCTTTGAACTCAATACACAAGAATTTCTGCACGCACCCGCGGCATCCATTGCGCTAATTGCTGGTTTCTTACTTCTTCACTTCTATGAACAAATTTTTGGTTCGCATGAACCGGCAGAATCAGATTACGGGCACGAGCACGAACACTCATCCAATATCGCTGGCTCTTTTGGTGCCCTTGCGATGGGCGGCCACGTGTTTCTGGATGGCGTAGCACTCGGTGTTGCATTCTCAGTAAGTAATAATCTCGGCTTTGCCGTCTTCATCGCTTTACTTGTCCACGCATTCTCTGATGGATTAAACACAGTTTCATTCCTAATTAAGAGCGGTTCTTGGAGCAAGAAGGGTGTTTGGCTCCTTGGCGTAGATGCAATCGCTCGAATCAGCGGCGCAGCACTCGGTACCAGTTTTGCGGTCAACGATAACTTTGTTGGTCTCTATCTTGCATTCTTTGCTGGAATTGTTATTTACCTAGCAACTGCACATATTTTACCTGAAGCACATTCGCGTCATAAGTCTCGCTACACAATTATTGCAACCATAGTTGGCGTACTCGTGATGTGGGCACTTGTCGGATTCCTTCACGGCATGGAATAAACCATGTCAAGATCTAATCCAAGGGTTCTGAGCACCCTTGAGCGCGCTGGTGGATTTGCCAGCGCGCAGGAAATTTACCGATTGATGCAACGCGAAGGCGAAAGCATTGGTTTAACCACTGTTTATCGCGCGCTGCAGAGTTTGGTCAACGACAAGATCGTTGATGTTTTGCGCCGCGACGATGGTGAAGCAATTTACCGTTTATGCGGTGAAGCCCACCATCATCATTTAGTCTGCAAAGGTTGTGGTGACACCGTTGAAATTGAAGGTGGCGCAATTGAAAAGTGGGCGAAGATGATGGCTGAAGAACATGGCTTTCGCGATGTCGGACATACTGCAGAGATCTTTGGCCTCTGCGCTAAGTGTTAAGCCTTAAGCTTTTCCGAACCGCCTGTCACGCTCTGAGTAGATCTCGATCGCTTTCCACAATTGTTTTGGCGTCATATCTGGCCAAAGCACATCCATAAATACGAACTCGGCATAAACCGATTGCCACGGCAAGAAGTTGCTGGTGCGCTGCTCCCCTGATGAGCGCAAGAACAGATCAACATCGCGCATCTTCGGTGAATAAAGATATTTCTCAATAGTCTTTTCAGTTATTGCATCGGGCTTTAACTTGCCACGTTTCACATCGCGCGCCAGAGCACTTGTGGCATCAACAATCTCAGCACGACCGCCGTAGTTAACACACATATTTAAAGTTAAAGTCTTGTTCTTCTTAGTTAAAGCTTCGGCTTCTTCTAACTCTGAAATCACCGATTTCCATAACCTTTGCGGGCGACCAATCCACTGAATCTTTACGCCCATTTCGTTTAAGCGATCGCGGCGGCGGCGCAATACATCGCGGCTGTAACCCATTAGGAATTTAACTTCTTCCGGAGTGCGCTTCCAGTTTTCAGTGGAAAATGCATATGCACTTAACTCTTTAACTCCAAAACCGATCGCCGCTTCTACTAAATCAAAGAGAACTTTCTCTCCTGCTTCATGTCCGGCAGTTCGCGCTAGGCCGCGATCTTTCGCCCAGCGCCCATTGCCATCCATCACGATTGCGATGTGTTCTGGAACTTCAATCTTATTGCTCAACTTTTAAACTCTCTCCACAATCGGCAGACTGCGCAGCCCGCGTTCTAGGTGCCATTGTAAGTAAGCGATTACCAAACCACTAGCTTCCCGGCGATTGCGGGCGTCACTTGCCTGCGCAACTTCCCAATCACCGCTCAGTAACGCACCCAATAGTTCCAGTGTTTCAGGGGCAGGTGTCGCGCACGCCGATGGGCGACATTCAGCACATACCGATCCACCGCCAACTAAAGAAAAGTAACGATGTGGCCCTGGTTTTTCACAGCGCGAACAATTTGAAGTTGATGGTGCATAACCACCGATCGCAAGTGAGCGGAGTAGAAATGCATCGAGAATTAACGATGCGTCGTATCGGCTTTCGGCCAGTGCCTTCATTCCGCCAACAACTAATTGAAACTCTTGCAGAGCTGGTTCGTACTCTTGCGAAGTAAATCTCTCTGCAGTTTCTAAAATCGCTGAAGCGATTGTCCAACGCTGGTAATCCTCAGTTAGCGCTTCACCGTAATTATTTATCGCTTCAACTTGGGTAATCGTGTCAAAGGTGCGCCCTTTGTGAAGCTGAATATCTACGTGGCTTCCTGGTTCCAGGCGCGCACCAAATTTAGACATTGTGCGACGAACACCTTTAGCTACTCCACGGACTCGACCGTGTTCGCGTGTTAAGAGCGTGATGATGCGATCTGCTTCACCCAACTTCTGGGTGCGCAAAATAATCGCTTCGTCACGATAAAGGCTCACGAAGGTAAAGGTAGTCAGCGAATAGCGCGATTTATTGCAGACACGACCGCTTTAAGTGAAGCAGTTGTGGTGTTCGGGTCAATTCCGACCCCCCAGAAAACATCGCTACCAATTGAGCACTCTAGATAGGCAGCCGCTGATGCATCGCCTCCTGCCGAAAGTGCGTGCTCGTAATAATCAAGGACTCGAACGTCAACGCCGTAATCCTGCAAGATATTGCAGAACGCTGCGATTGGTCCATTTCCTTGTCCTAATAATTCTTTCATTTCACCGCGATCTAAAATCTTGACAGTTAAGTGAACATCTTCGCCAAGTACTGAAGTTTGTGAAAGTCCCTTTAATCTGAATCTTCCCCATGGAGCTGATTCAGTTGGCAGGTATTCATCTTCGAAGATATGCCACATTGCACTGGCTGTGATTTCTCCGCCTTCAGAATCTGTCTTTGCTTGCACCACGCGGCTAAATTCAATTTGATGGCGACGCGGCAAATCAAGATGATGTTCGTTCTTCATTAAGTAAGCAACGCCACCCTTGCCGGATTGTGAGTTAACACGAATAACGGCTTCGTAAGAGCGCCCAATATCTTTTGGATCAATCGGCAAGTAAGGAATTGCCCAAGTGAATTTGTCTTTATCAACGCCGGCAGCCTTGGCATCTCTTTCAAGATGTTCAAAACCTTTCTTAATTGCATCTTGGTGTGAGCCAGAGAAAGCAGTGAAGACCAGATCTCCACCATAAGGATGGCGCTCTGGAACGCGTAATTGATTGGCATATTCAACGGTGCGGCGGATCTGATCGATATCTGAGAAATCAATCTTTGGATCAATTCCGTGAGATACCAAGTTCATTCCAAGGGTTACTAGGCAAACATTTCCGGTTCGCTCGCCGTTGCCAAATAGCGTTCCTTCGATGCGATCCGCACCTGCTAAATAACCAAGTTCTGCAGCTGCAACACCTGTACCACGATCGTTATGTGGATGCAGTGAAACAATTACGCTCTCGCGATTTTCTAGATTGCGGCACATCCACTCAATTGAATCCGCATAAACATTTGGAGTCGCCATTTCAACCGTTGCTGGCAAGTTCATAATTGTCTTCCACTGTGGAGTTGGCTTCCAGATGGCATTTACTGCGTTACAAACCTCAACGGCAAATTCCAACTCGGTGCCGGTGTAAGACTCAGGTGAGTATTCAAAAGAGACTTTGGTGCCAGGAACTTCCGAGATCAAATCAAGACATAACTGCGCACCATCAGTTGCAATCTTCTTGATGCCTTCTTTATCAAGTCCGAAGACCACGCGACGCTGCAGAGTTGAAGTTGAGTTATAAAGGTGAACGATCGCTTGCTTGGATCCTTTGATCGCTTCATAAGTACGGCGGATTAACGGTTCGCGAGCCTGGGTAAGCACTTGAATAATTACATCATCCGGGATCATGCCTTCATCAATAATTTTGCGAACAAAGTCGAAATCAGTTTGAGATGCTGAAGGAAAACCAACTTCGATCTCCTTGTAACCCATTTCAACCAATAGCTTGAACATCGCCAATTTGCGCGGTGTATCCATTGGGTCGATCAAGGCTTGATTTCCATCGCGCAGATCAACTGAGCACCATTGTGGCGCTTTCGTCATCTGCTTTGTTGGCCAGGTGCGATCTTTTAGATCAACTGGGATAAAAGATGAATAGCGATGCACCGGCATCTGCGACGGTTTTTGTTCAGGGAAATTCTTTTCTACTGACATTTACTTAACTCCTAATTTTTGGGTTTTGTCGGGTTTTACCGGTGCGACAAACCCCGCGGCGAGGGGACCGGTTACTTGGCCCCGCCACGGCAGCGAAGGAGGAGGCTGCGAAGTGTCACGGTTAAAGACATAGCGAAATAGTAACGCGCAGCGTTACGTATGAGCAAGTATTCGA
>CAMBOZ010000006.1 GCA_945869505.1 Bifidobacterium breve | reverse complement strand
CTAGTTACATAACCGGTGAGATGCTAACAATTGACGGCGGATTCACACCTCGCAGAATTCCGTGGAACCGTGATTGACGCACTCGCGCAGGGAAAAGGCGCAATCCCAAAGATAAAGAACCTTTCGGCTCGCCGAATTACTTTAAATCTGCCCGAGCCAGTTGTGCTCGGACAATACGTAATCCGTTCACGCGGTTTTGCGATTGTCACAGTTGAGTTAGCAGATGGAAGTAAGGGGCAAGCTTTCTCGCTTGATCGCGGCACTCCTGTTGCTGACACCGTTAACACACTGATTGCTGAACCATACAAAGAGATCTTTGATGGCGATCCAATCAATACTTTCGATGCCATATTGCGACGAATGAGCGCACCCCTCTCATCCGGTGCATCTCTTCGCGGACTTTCACTCGTTGACATTGCAACGCACGATGCAGTTGCGCGCCATAAAGGCACAACCGTTGTAGAAAGTTTCGGAAATAAAGAGAAGGAACATCCAAAGTGGGCAGTTGTGGGTTACCCACCATCACGCGGACCGGAAGATATTGCCTGGGAAGTTGAAGCTGCAGTTGCTGCCGGCGCAGTTGGCGTGAAGTTACCAGTCGGTGCAAGTCCAAAATTAACGCGTGAGCGCATTGAAGCGGCGCTAGCGACAGGTCTTTGCGCAGTCTCAACGGATTTAGCTTGGTCTTGTCGTACGGCAAAAGAAGCTTTTGAGATTGTGAAGGGTTTAGACCTTGCTTGGGTTGAAGATCCATTTATCCCAGGAAGCATCGCGGAGTTAGTTGAACTGCGTCGCCTGCTTGATGTTCCACTATCAAGTGGTGATGATGAAACACATCTCTATCACCCACAAGCATTTATTGAAACTGGCGCACTTGATATGTTGCGAATCGATGCAACCTGCCAAGGCGGCTTATCTCGAATGGTCTTGTTAAATGAGTACATGGCCAATAGCAAGTTAGCTATTTCTTGGCATGTTTACGATGCGATTCATAGTCAAATTGCTTCAATCATTGATTCGCCAACATTCTCAATCGAGTACTCAGCACCGGGCGCTAGCGTTGATCCATTGGCTGAAATGATTTTAGATCGCCGTCAATCTGGTCATACCCACGATGGCAAAGGTTTTAGATTGGCAGTCCCTGATCTTCCTGACCTATCGGATGCACTCGCTGGGCCACCACGTTGGGTGAATTTAAAATAATCTAACGACAAGCAGCAAGGAGCTTTAATGGCTAGCCAAGCACCCGTCGTACTCATCACCGGAAGCGCCCACGGTATTGGTTTTGCAACTGCCCAAAAGTTCTTTGCAAATGGTTACAACGTTGCAATCTCTGATCTCAATGAGGGCGATATTGAAGCAGCGCTTAAAGAGTTGGACTCGTCAGGTGATCGAAGCATCGGCGTCAAAATTGATGTGACTTCGCGCCAAGATATAGAAGCAGGCGTTGCAAAACTTGTCGCCAAATTTGGGCGGCTAGATGTGCTGATTAACAATGCTGGTAATTTTAGGCAAGGCGCAACCGAGACTTACAGTGATAGTGATTGGGATCAGATCACTTCTGTTCACTTAGATGGCGCATTTAAAGCATCTCAAATCGCCTATCCCCATTTAAAGAACTCCCCCGCTGGAGCAATCGTCTCTATCTCATCTATCGCGGCGCGAGTTGGCCTGCCAAAGCGCGCTTCCTACAACGTTTCAAAGGCGGGTATTGAAGCGCTGACTAGGACTCTGGCAGTTGAATGGGCAAGCGATGGAATTCGCGTAAATGCGGTTGCACCCGGTTTTACCGAAAGTAGAAATATGAAGGACCTTGAGGATAAGGGCCTTACAACGCCGGCGAAATTACTGGCAGCGATTCCGCTGGGACGCTTTGCCAAGATGAGCGAGCAAGCAGCAGCTATCTATTTTCTCGCATCAAGTGAAGCATCATTTATTACCGGACAAACTCTGGTCGTCGATGGCGGGACCACCATCGACGTCAGAATTTAAAGTTACTTCTTTAACTTTGCCCGAGCGGCTTTTCCAAGCTCGCCTGGAATAGATGCAAGAAGCATTTTGGTGTAATCCTCTTGCGGATCATTAAAGACTGTCTCGGTATCTCCGGATTCAACAAAGACGCCATCTTTCATCACATATACCCGCTTGGTTAGGTAACGGATAACGCCAAGATCGTGCGAGACCAAGACAATTGCTAGGCCATCATTTAAAAGTCCTAGGAAGAGTTTTAATAGTTGTGCTTGCGCGCTCTGATCAATTGCTGACGTTGGTTCATCGGCAAGTAGAACTGATGGGCTAGCAGATAAGGCACGCGCCACACTAACTCTCTGGCGCTGACCGCCGGAAAGTTGGCGAGGTTGCTTGAGAGCATCGAGTCTTCCGATACCCATTCGTTCTAAGAGTTCAAGCGCTTTCTGTTCGGCTTCATCTTTGCCAACTTTGGCGTGAAATCTAACCGCTTCTGCTACAGCAGAAAGCCCATTTAGTTGTGGGTTAAGGCTGCCATACGGATCCTGAAAGACCATTTGCACTTGGTTTCGGTTACCGCTTTGGAATGACTTATTGCCTTTAAATACATTATCGCCACGGAAGCGAATTTCACCGGCTGAAGGTGGTTGCAGGCCGGCCATAACGCGAGCAAGGGTCGATTTTCCGGAACCAGATTCGCCTACGATTCCAATTGGTTCACCTTCGTGCACTGTTAGCGAACAATTCTTCACTGCTTCAACAGAGTTTGAACCAGAGCCGAAAGTAACGCTTACATTTTCTACTTCCATTAATACATCGCGTTTACTCATCAGATTTTTCCAATCTTATCGGCGTGAAGACATGCGCTTTGGTGGTCACCTTTTTTACCAGATAACGCTGGATGATCACCAACAAGACAATCTGGTTGGACATAATCACAACGTTCGGCGAAGCGACATCCTGGATTCCATTGGCCAACTGAAGGTGGATTTCCCTTGATGGTTATAAGTTCGCCACCTGGCTTTGCCACATCGATACGAGATGAGTTAAGCGCAACTGTGTAAGGGTGGCGCGGCTTTGCCATGCTTGAAGTTGGACCAACTTCAACCGTAGCTCCAGCGTGCATCACAACTATCTTGTCGCAAACCTCATCGACAAGCGCTAGATCGTGTGAGATAAGGATGATTGCGGTACCAAGATCGCGGCGAATTTCACGGAGAAGTTCCATGATTTGAGATTGCACCGTTACATCAAGACCAGTCGTTGGCTCATCTGCAATGAGTAACTTTGGTCTGCTAGCAAGGGCGCAAGCGATCATTACGCGCTGTCTCATTCCACCTGAGAGTTGATACGGATACTGCTTCATAACGGTGTCCACGCGACGAATTTTCACAAGATCAAGAAGTTCTTTAGATCGATTCTTCATTGACCCAGTGCCTTCAACTTGCGAAAGCGCCTCAGCTAACTGCTTCTCAATTGTTAAGACCGGATTAGGTCCAGCGAGTGCGCTCTGCGGAACATACCCAATAACTTTTCCGCGAAGTGACTTCCATTTCGCTTCATTTATCGTTCTTAAGTCAAGCCCTTCGAAAAGAACTTCTCCACCAATGACCGATGCCCCACGACGCTCTAGAGTTCCGATAATTGCGCGACAGATCATTGTCTTACCAGAGCCAGATTCGCCAACGATACCGACCATCTCGCCATAATTCACATCGAAGTTTGCTTCGCGAACAATAACGAGAGTTTCACGCTTGCGACGTTTGATACCGATTGCGACGTTATTTATATCAAGAAGTTTTACATCGGGACTCATTGCTGATTGCCCTCGCCAATTCTCTTGGTTAGACCTTCGGAGAAGACCGCTACCGAAATTCCTGCCCAGCAAATTGCAAGTCCAGGGAAGACCGCTCCCCACCAAGCAAGGGTGATGATATTTGCACCATCTTTAATCATTGCACCCCATTCAGCCTGTGGCGGATTAACACCTAGGCCGAGGAATGAGAGCGCCGCAACAGCGATGATCACGATAATGAAGTCGCTCAGCGCGTAAGCGCGTGTTTCAGATGAAACATTGGGAATGATATGGCGGAAGAGAATTCGTGAAGGTTTATAACCAAGCGTTCTTGCTGCTTCTACATAGCCTTGTTGGTTAACCACCACGGCTCTTGTTCGAGCAATACGTGCATAACGCGCCCAGTTAACGAGTGAGAGCGCAAGAATGATGCTTCCTAAGCCTGCGCCAAGGAATGCAACAAGTGCGATCACGAAAATCAAGAATGGGAAAGCATTAATGCCGTCGATCAGTGATCCGATAAATGAATTAATTTTGCGATTACGTGAAATACCAAGCAAAGTTCCAATAATGGTTCCAACCGCTAACGGGATTAATACCCCGGCAAATGCCGTTCCAATATCGATAAATACCGCATCGAAGACACGCGCAAAGACATCTCGACCCAGCATGTCTGTACCAAAGAAATGATCACGGCTCGGTGACATTAATTGCTCGGCACTAATTTCATTAGCATCGTACTTACCAAACCAAGGAATTAGCAGTCCGGCGAGTAAAAGCGCAACCATCATTCCAGCGCCGATAATTATGCCGAAGGTTCCCTCTGGTCTAACTTTTTTACTCATGAAAGTGTCACCCTTCGATCAAGCAAGTAGCCGAGCAGATCTCCGATAAAGCTAGTGAATACAACGATAAATCCAAAGATCATCACGATTCCTTGAACAATGGCATAGTCGCGGGTACTCACCGCCTCAATCAACTCTCTACCGATTCCGGGTAGCGAGAAGATCATCTCCATAACAACAGTTCCACCGATCATTATGCCGACCATGTAACTAACTAGAACAACAGTTGGCGCAAGTGATGGGCGAAGCATGTAGGACCAATAAAACTTTAACTTTCCAACGCCGCGAATGACTCCGGTTTCTACAAACTCTTCACCGAGGGTGTCCATTAGGGAGCTATGGAGTACTCGCGAGAGAATTGGAACTAGTGAGAAGCAATTAACTAACGCAGGTAACCAGAGATATTTTAGATTACTTGGAAAATTTGCTTCATAACCAGCTGCTGGTACCCAAGTCACTACTGTGCCGAATAGTAAAAGTCCGAGGAGGGCGAGAAAGAACCCCGGAATCGCTAGCGAAATAGAGGTTGAAGTACGGAAAAAATAAGTAATTACTGGGCGTCGGCTTAGCGCAACGGATAGAGCGATCGGAAGTGAAATTATTACCGCTGCCCCCATTGAAAGGAGGATAATCATTAACGTCACCGGAAGGTGCATCGCCACCACTTCGGTTACTTCACGTCCCGAGAAGAATGAAGTACCAAGATCGCCACTGAAGACTCCTGTGAAGTAATCGTAGAACTGGACAAAAAATGATTGATCAAGTCCATATAACTTCTTCATCTCAGCAACTGCTTCTTCAGTTGCATCCGTTCCAAGCGCTAAGCGAATTGGATCTCCTGGGCTGAAGCGAAGCAATGAGAAGGCGATAAACATCACCCAAAATGAAACTACCAAAGATCGAACAAATCTGCCAAAGAGTGTGCGCCGCAGCGCAATCCGATTTTTGTCGGGAACCTTCTGTTCGGCTGAAATTTCCTCAGCCGGTGCACCTGGATTGATCGCTGATGAGGCCATTGTTAACGTTTCCAGTCCTTGTCACAGTTGGCCAATCGTAAGATTGGGCGGATAGTTAAATGATATGTAAAACCCTGTGTTGCGTCTATGAATTACCGCGGGGAAATATTAAATCTATTAAATTTTTAAACAATCTGGCTAAAGAAATCTGAGGGAGAGGCCTTACGACCCCTCCCCCAGATTTATAGCTAGCTTTTACCTACTGCTACTACTTTTCCTAGCGCTTACTTCTTCTTTGCGCCGAGAGCAGGAGTTTGCAATACGGTGTATTGATCGTTAGCAGTCTGGTTCTGGAAGATTCCTGCAGGAAGACGTGATGCTCCCCAACCTGAACGCTGTCCAACCATAAGGTGTGCTGACTCATCCCAGATTAATTGCTCGATCTTCTTGAGTACGGCTTGCTGTGCGGCCTTTCCTTGCGCAGCATCGTAATCAACAATGAGTGAATCATCAGACTCTGACTTTGACCAACCAGTCCATGCGCCCTTAGAGCCCATGTATGTTGCAAGTCCACCGCTCAACCATGTTGAACCGTAACCTGACAACTGAACTTCGAAGGTACCGTTATTTTGACCAGCTGCACCAACTGCATCTGGCTCAGCAACAACAGTGGCATCAATGCCGATCTTTGCCCATTGTGATGCGATAACAGCTGCTGCATCAGCCCAACCTGGACGGTTGAACACGCTGAAGCGGATAGGGAATCCAGAAGTACCAGCTTCGGCCATAAGTGCTTTTGCCTTTGCTAGATCTTGCTTGATTCCACCTGGCTTAACGCAGAGGTAGTTTGGATGTGATGGGAAAGTAAGTGCGCAAGAAGGTGTGACATCGCCATTGAAAGCAAGATCGCTGAACTGCTTACGATCTAGGGCATATGACATCGCTTGACGAACCTTTGGATTTGCCCAAGGTGTTCCAACTGACTTTACCAAGTTGAAGTCGATGGAGAAGTTACCGGCTAGCTGGAATGGCTGAGCACGGAACTTTGTCTTATCGCCTAAAGTAGCGCGGCCAATTGATGCTGGAAGGTCGAATGCATAATCAATTGTTCCTTGCTTAAGTGCAAGAACACGAGTTACAGGATCTGGTACTGCAAGGAAGCGGATTTCCTTCACTGCAGGCTTTGCCCAATAATTCTTATTAGCTTCTACCAAGAATTCATCAGAACCTTCTACCCACTTCTTGATTTTAAATGGGCCGGCGCTGAGTGGTTTCTTCCAGTAATCAGGCTTTCCTTCAGCCTTGCTACGTGAGTTTACAACTCCGTAAATACCAGCAAGGGCGCGCGGGAAGTCAGAGAATGGTTCCTTCAATGTGTAAACAACTGTTTTTGCATCTTTAGCAACAACACTTATTACAGAGTTAAATCCTGGAACGTTCTTCTGGCTGTACTCCCAGCTAAATACCGCATCATCTGCAGTAACTGGTGTTACTCCATCTGAGTACTTCATTGTCCGAAGAGTCATGGTGTAAGTAAGACCGTCTTTTGAAACGGTGTACTTATCAACGAGATCTGGCTGTGCAGCACCCTTGATGTCGTAACGGAACATTTGTCCCTGAACTAAAAGTCTTGTTACGTAATTCGGATTACTTGTTCTACTTGGATTATTTGGGTCCAAAGTAACAACTTTACCGATCAAAGCTACGGTGATGAGATCACATTGTGCTTTTGTAATTGGAGTATTTACCTGACAATTCGCACCTTTCGCTGCGTGTGCAGGAGCAATTCCCACTAACAATCCCGCAGCCAGTGAGGTTGCGGTGAGAACTCCGATGAGTCCTCTCTTCATTGATACCTTCATAGTGTCCTTTCCGGAGCACAAACATTGTCGAGTTGGCGGTGGCAACGTTTCCAATGGCGAGGAAAGCCTATGGGGTTATCACCGTTGACGAACAGTACTCCGCGGAAAGGAGGCAGACAATGGTTTTTGGTGCAACGTTTTGATTAAGATTTTATAAAGCCACGGATTTAGGAACCAAAATTTGCTGGAAAATTTGCTCCGTTCCAGGCTTTAGGCGGTCAGCACGCGTGAGTTAAAACTAACTCACCGGTAACTTCCCAGAAAATTTATGTAGGTAAAGTGAGGTTATGCCAAGGGGCCTCTCGTGAAAGAAAACATTAAGCGAACTGTGCCGAGCCCTGGCGCGCTAAGTGAATTACTTAAGTTTAAAAAATTTGAATTTAATGGCAGAAAGCGAAGGCTTGCCGCAGCGCACACAATTTGGGATTTACGCGATATTGCAAAAGCACGAACTCCTAAAGGGCCATTTGATTACACCGATGGTGGCGCAGAATTAGAAATTTCACTCAATCGATCTCGAGAAGTATTTAGCAACATTGAATTTGCACCAAAAATTTTACAAGATGTTTCAAATATTTCAACGCAGGCAAAAGTACTTGGCAAAACATTCGCGCTACCTTTCGGAATTGCTCCAACCGGTTTCACTCGGATGATGCATGCCGAAGGTGAGTTAGCAGTAGCCAAAGCTGCTGTAAAGTACGGAATTCCATATTCCCTTTCAACTGTAGGCACAACTTCAATTGAAGATGTTGTTTCGGCTGCACCAAATGGCGTTAATTGGTTTCAGTTGTATATGTGGAAAGATCGCGATGCATCAATGCAATTAGTTGAGCGAGCCAAACAAGCCGGTGTAACAAACCTGATTCTCACTGTCGATGTACCAGTAGCCGGTGCGCGTTTACGAGATGTTCGTAATGGACTAACCGTTCCGCCAACTTTGTCTTTAAGCACAATCATTGATGCCATCCCTCGCCGCGAATGGTGGTGGAATTTTCTAACTACAAAACCTTTGGAATTTGCCTCAATGTCTAACTGGAACGGAACGGTCGCAGAGCTGCTCGACTATATGTTTGATCCGACAATGACTTTCGAAGATTTGAAATGGCTACGCAAAAATTGGGATGGGACTTTGACTGTAAAGGGAATTCAAACCCTTGATGATGCCAAGAAAGCAGCCAAGTACGGTGCCGACGCGGTGATTCTCTCCAATCACGGCGGGCGACAACTAGACCGGGCTCCCGTTCCGCTGATGTTGGTAGAGCAAGTTTCGAAGGAACTAAAGAAAGATGTCGAAGTTCATCTTGATTCAGGAATTATGAGTGGCGCTGACATAGTCGCGGCCATCGCCCTCGGCGCTGACTTCACCTACATCGGCAAGGCCTACCTATACGGGTTGATGGCCGGTGGGCAAGAGGGTGTTGAGCGTTGCCTGTCGATCATCGAGTCTCAAATAATCAGAACGATGAAATTACTTGGCGTCAATGACCTTAAAGAGCTAACTCCCAAGCAGGTAAAGATCTTGGACCGCCTGCAATAAATCTTGTCTAAAGGCATTCTGTTCGATTATTTAGGCGTTTAAATCTTTGGGGCTGCCGTCATAGGATGGGCCTATGACTACCACCGTGAATCACTGGATTGATAATAAAGAGTTTGTCAGCACCTCAGGTCGCACCGCACCTGTTTATGACCCAGCGCTCGGTGTTGAAACAAAGCGCGTGGCTCTGGCAAATGGCGCAGAAATTAACGCAGCTATTGCCGCTGCGAAGAAGGCGTTTCCGGGTTGGTCAAAGACTTCACTTGCAGCACGTCAACAAGTTATCTTCAAATTCCGTGAATTGTTAAACGCAAAAAAGGGCGAACTCGCAGAAATCATCACCAGCGAGCACGGCAAAGTTTTATCAGATGCCCTTGGCGAAATTACGCGCGGGCAAGAAGTGGTCGAATTTGCAGTTGGTATGCCACAGCTTATAAAAGGTTACTACTCTGAAAATGTTTCTACTGGCGTGGATGTTTACTCTACTCGCCAAGCACTCGGTGTTGTCGGAATCATCTCTCCATTCAACTTCCCTGCAATGGTTCCGATGTGGTTCTTCCCAATCGCAATCGCTGCCGGAAATACCGTGGTCCTTAAGCCTTCGGAGAAAGATCCATCTGCTGCGATCTGGATCGGCAAACTTTGGAAAGAAGCGGGTCTGCCAGATGGCGTATTTAATGTGTTAAACGGCGATAAAGAATCAGTCGATGGATTGCTCCACTCCCCTGATGTTGAGGCAATTTCATTTGTTGGTTCCACTCCTATTGCGCGTTATATCTATGAAGAGTGTGCAAAGGCTGGCAAGCGCGTGCAATCACTAGGCGGGGCCAAGAACCATATGTTGGTATTGCCTGATGCTGATCTGGAACTCGTTGCGGATTCTGCAATTAACGCCGGCTTTGGTTCGGCTGGAGAACGTTGTATGGCGATCTCGGTTGTGGTTGCAGTTGAACCAGTTGCAGATGCGCTGATCGAAAAGATTGTTTCTCGTATGGATAAATTGCGCACCGGTGACGGTCGCCGCGGCTGCGATATGGGGCCACTTGTTACCAAAGAACACCGTGACAAGGTCGCTGGTTACATCGAAGTTGCGGTAAAAGATGGTGCAACAGTTGTTGTTGATGGCCGTAACGTAAAGGCAGATGGAGAGTCAGCCGGTTTCTGGCTTGGACCAACCTTGATCGATAACGTCCCAACTACTTCTAACGTTTATAAGGATGAAATCTTCGGACCTGTCCTATCTATTGTGCGCGTGAAGTCATATGACGAAGGTGTTTCGCTAATCAACAGCGGTGCATTCGGTAACGGAACTGCGATTTTCACAAACGATGGTGGCGCAGCCCGTCGCTTCCAAAATGAAATTCAAGTGGGAATGGTAGGAATCAATGTGCCAATTCCCGTGCCAGTTGCTTACTACTCATTTGGTGGTTGGAAGCAATCACTATTTGGCGATACCAAAGCGCACGGCGAAGAAGGTGTTCACTTCTTTACTCGTGGCAAGGCGATCACTAGCCGCTGGCTTGATCCAAGCCACGGCGGCATCAATCTAGGATTCCCACAGAACTAATTCGAATACGATAGAAGAGAAAGCGAAACTAATTATGGCCACTCGCAAGATGAGCGTTGGACAGGCGATTATTGAATTCCTTTCTCATCAATACACCGTCGATGGTGATCACCGCGAACGCACCGTCGCTGGAGTATTCGGAATTTTTGGTCACGGAAATGTGGCAGGAATTGGTCAAGCGCTAAAGCAACTCTCTATTTCTGATCCTGGACTAATGCCATATCACCAAGCGCGAAATGAACAAGCGATGGTGCACGAATCATCTGCTTATGCTCGAATGACGCGTCGCCGTTCAACATTTGCTTGCGCATCATCTGTCGGCCCTGGTGCAACAAATATGTTAACTGGCGCTGCAGTTGCCACCACAAATCGATTGCCCGTTTTATTATTTCCAGCCGATACTTTTGCAACTCGTGTATCTGATCCGGTGCTGCAACAACTTGAACAACCATATGACCTATCTATCTCGGTAAATGATGCCTTTAAGCCACTCTCTAAATTCTTTGATCGCATCAATCGCCCAGAACAAATCTTTACTTCTCTCCTTGGAGCGATGCGCGTGCTTACAGATCCAGCAGAAACAGGCGCTGTGACAATCTGTCTTCCCGAAGATGTGCAGGCAGAAACAATTGAAGTACCTGAAGAATTCTTAGCTGATCGTGAATGGCATATCCGCAGACCTCGTCCAGATATTGGCCTTTCTGCCGTTGCTGCTCGTGCGATTGCTAATTCAAAGAAGCCCTTTATCGTTGCAGGTGGCGGAATCATTTACTCAGATGCCCACGCTGTGCTCGCTAAATTTGTTGAAGCAACTGGAATCCCGGTTGGGGTATCACAAGCCGGAATGGGTTCACTTCCTTGGGATCATCCACAAATGTGTGGTTCGGTTGGTGCTACAGGCACAACTGCGGCCAACCGATTGGCTAAAGATGCTGATTTAGTAATTGGAATCGGAACTCGTTACAGCGATTTCACAACCGCCTCACGCAGTATTTTCCAAAATCCAAATGTGAAGTTTATAAATATAAATGTCACCGCATTCGATGCCTTCAAACACGGCAGCGCAATTCCAGTTGTTGCAGATGCCCGAACTGCGCTGGATGAGTTAACGCAAGAACTATCAACATTTAAAGTCTCTGCTGATTATGCAAAGAAGATTGCAGATGAAAACAATATTTGGGATGCCATCGTTGATGCCGCATTTGTCGATCAGAAATTAGCTAAGCCTAGCCAGAGCGAAATAATTGGCGCAGTCCAGGCTGCGACCGATCCACGCGATGTATTAGTTGGCGCAGCTGGTTCACTTCCGGGAGATCTTCACAAGTTATGGCGAGTTCGCGATCCGTTGGGCTATCACATGGAATATGCATTCTCCTGTATGGGTTATGAAATAGCCGCCGGACTTGGTGTGGCACGCGCAGACTCAACACGCACTCCAGTTGTAATGATGGGTGATGGCTCATATTTAATGATGCATACCGAACTGGTTACTGCAGTCGCCGAAGGTTTGAAATTTATTGTGGTTCTGGTGCAAAATCACGGCTTCGCATCTATTGGCCATTTATCTGAAGATATCGGCTCACAAAGATACGGAACTAAATATCGCTTCCGTGATGCCAAATCTAATAACCACGAATCTGGCGATGTTCTGCCGATCGACCTAGCAACCAACGCCGAAAGTCTAGGAATGAATGTAATTCGTATCGCCGAAAGTGCAAATGCAATTGCAGATCTGTCTGCCGCAATGAAGCTTGCCAAAGCGCATCCAACTGCAACTTTGATCCATATAAATAGCGATCCATTGTTATATGCCCCAGGTGGCGAGGCTTGGTGGGAAGTTCCGATTCCTGAAATCTCAAATCTTGAATCGACGCAAAAGGCTTTTGCTAATTACAAGGAAGCGCGAAAAGTGCAGAAGAAATATTTAGGAAAAGGCTCGGTCGAGCGTAATTAAATGTAGGTAATTTCGCGAAATGTTCGATTGATTGACAACGTGAACTTGTCATCTTTGGGATCGGCTACGCGAAAGAAGCAAACTATTCTCTTGCCGTACTTCTTTTCTTCGGCTCCTGGATCAGGGTAGAAGTAGCCGTATGTTAAAGAAGGTGGCAAATCTTTCTGACCCATTAGCGTGCTAAGTGCTGACTTGTCACAAGCCGACCCGGCTTCTTTCTTGGCTGCCTCAGAACTCAAATCCTTCGCCTTCAGTTTTCCGGTATAGAAAACTTCGTAATGATGAGCAGAAGTGCAGCTGGTCAGATAAAGGGTTTTGTAATTTGTATCGCTCCATTTACTTGCCTTATTAGGTGACTTGTTGGCCGAGTAACAACCTAGTTTCAACTCCAGATAAAAAGTGCCTTTACCTAACGCTTTTGCCGGAAGCACTCCTGCCGAAAAAACCAAAGCCAAAATTAGTGAGACAAACTTTCTCGCGCCTAAAACCTGCCATCTTTTGGAACGTGACGGAAGGGCAACGGACATGAGCGCAATCATATGACCTAACCCTCAACCTTACCTTTGTATTTCTAGTCTGCGACACGAGTGACTTATTTAATCTATTGGAGCAGTTGTGTTGGATCTGCACTGGACTACTCTTTGTCTCACCCAGAAAGCATTGATTAGTTGTTTGACTAATCTCTCGAGAGGAGCTCAATTGTTTAAGAAATTTAAGAAGATTGCTGCGGCAACTGCGGCAGCCGGTCTCCTTGGACTAGCACTAAGTGCTTGTTCAACAGCAGAAAAAGCGATCACAGAGGCCGATTGCGGAACTGAAGGTGCATTTTGTATCGGTCTTGTAACAGATATTGGAAAAGTTGACGACAAGTCATTTAACCAATCAGCTTGGGAAGGCGCACAACAAGCAGCGACCGAGAACAATGGTTTTGCTAAGTACGTAGAAACTCAGGATCCAAAGGATTACGCAGCTAACATCGCATTGTTCGCTGATGCTGGTTACAACGCGATCGTAACTGTTGGTTTCTTAATGGCCGAAGCAACAACAATTGCAGCTGAAAAGTATCCTGATGTTAAGTTCATTGGTGTTGATCAGTTCAATGGTGGATCTTCAGCAAACTACAGCGGATTAATTTTCCCTGAAGATAAGGCTGGCTTCATTGTCGGTTACCTCGGTGGATACCTAACTAAGACAGGAAAGACCGCAGCAATTGCTGGTGGTCCAGATTCAATCCCACCTGTTCGTAAGTTCATTGAAGGCTTCGTTGCTGGCGTTGAATTCGCATCACAAGAGCAAGGAAAGTCTTACCCTAAGGCTTCATCTGTTTACTACACAGGAGCAAATGCATTCAATGATCCTGCTTGGGGAGCATCAACAGCCCAGCAGTACTTGGATCAAGATGTCGATGTGATCTTCTCTGCTGGTGGAAAAACCGGTAACGGTGGATTGGCTCGTACAGCGCAGAAGTCTGGCGCATATTGCATCGGTGTAGATACTGATCAATGGGACACAGTTCCAGAAGCTCAGGCCTGTCTAGTAACTTCAGCAATGAAGCTCATTCCTCAGGGAGTGGTTGCACTCATTGGCCAAGTTAAAGATGGAACATTTGCTGGTGGAAACTTCCTTGGTGATGTAGGAGCAGCTCCTTATCACGACTTTGATTCCACAATCCCAGCTGACGTTAAGGATAAAGTTGCAGCACTAACCGCAAAGGTAATTAGCGGCGAAGTTGAAACTGGCGTAGCTCAGTAATCTAAGCAATTAAAGCGGGGCAAGGGTTTGTTAATTGAACCCTTGCCCCGCTTTCTTTATTGCTTTCGGTACCAACGTGGTGGGAGAACAAGTTAATGGTTGATAATCAAGCAAAGAAATATCGTGTGGATCCAGAGTTACAGGAAAGCTTGGATCTGCTGCTATCTACTTTTCCTGGTGGCTTAAACGCACCTGACACAATTGAAGAACGACGAAATCTAATCTCGAATTATCTCGCCCAATTTCCGCGGATAGAGTCGGTCCGTCGAACCGACATGAATATTGAATCTAAACATGGTGGTCATCACATTCCATTTCGTCTTTATCGCCCGCTTGATCCAACTACAGCTAAACACATTGATTGCGCTGTTGTAATGATCCACGGGGGTGGCATGGTTATGGGGAGCATCGGTACAGATGATGCTAACGCCGCCTTTTTATCTCTGGCCTTAGACTGCTTAGTTATTAGCGTTGATTACCGACTTGCCCCAGAAAATCCATTCCCCGCTGCGCTGGATGATTGTTTAGATGTGAGTGCCTGGGTATTTGCCAACACCTCAGAGTTAAAGATTTCGCCAGAGAAACTAGTGCTCTATGGCGGTAGCGCTGGTGGAGGACTTGCTATTGCACTAGGCCTGCGAATGAGGGATGAAGCGATGTCGCAGTTTGCTTTGATCTGTGCGCCTTATCCAATGATTGACGATAGAAATCAAACTCCCGCCACTTTTGAAATCACCGACCTGGGGGTTTGGGATCGAAAAGCAAATATCGAATCTTGGAGCTGGTATCTCTCCCAGCAGGCTTCCTCTGAAGCCGATCCAGATTTTTCTCAGGTCAGCGCTTATGCAGCGCCTGCTCGTGCCGAGGATTTAACAAATTTATCTCCGATATATACCGACGTTGGTGACGTAGACCTCTTTCGAGATGATGTTATTGATTTTGTCAAGCGATTGCAGGAATCTGGTAATGATGTGGAATTTCACTTAGTGCCAGGGATGTTTCATGCTGGAGAACTTTTCAATCCAGATGCGACGATCTCTAAGTCTCTCTGGCAGCGACGATTCAATGCAATTACTGGCGCTTTCAACCGTGGTTGACAGCGAAATTTTGGCGGGTAGATTTGGGTCTTACAAGAAAAGCCAGGGGTGTATATCGTGAAGTTAGTTCGTGCTTGGATCACTCCCCTAATTGCACTAGTTATTGCATTTGGAATTGGTGCGATCTTAATGATCACCCAAGGTTCAGATCCGCTTAGGGCTTATGAAAGTTTATTCACCACTGCATTTTCTACTCAAGAAGGTCTTGCCAAAACTTTTGGTAAGGCAACGCCGCTTGCAATCAGTGGGTTGGCGGTAGTAATTGGTCTGCGAGCTGGACTGTTTAATATCGGTGCACAAGGACAACTAATTTCTGGTGCACTTGCAGCGGCTTGGGCTGGGTATGCAATCACAGGGCTGCCAATGATTGCCCACGTTCCACTCTGCCTAATCATCGGTGCCATATTTGGATCACTCGTTGGTTACATTGCCGGTGCACTAAAGGCATACCGCGGTATTCACGAGGTTATAACAACAATTATGTTGAACAGTATCGTTCTGCAGTTCGCCGAATATCTTTCTAATGGACCCTTAAAAGAAGAAGGTTCAATTATTGCCAAAACCCCACCAATCGCCGACTCTGCCAAGATTGGCAGCATCGCAGGCTTGCCGATCGGCTTTCTTCTCAGCGGGCTTCTCGCAGTTGGTGTTTGGTGGATCTTTAAGAAGACTACAACTGGATTTAGATTTGAAACAGTTGGTAAGAATAAGAATGCCGCTTGGTATGCCGGAATCGCAGTAAAGCGAAATACAGTTTTTGCAATGGTGGCTTGTGGCGCGCTTGCAGGATTTGGTGGCGCAGTTGAAACCTTGGGCGTGGTCGGTAAATTTGAACCCGCCTTCAACCAAGGTCTTGGCTTTGATGGCATCACAATTGCGTTGTTAGCCCGCGCAAATCCATTGGCTGTGATTCCAGGGGCAATTCTTTTCGGCGGAATGCGTGGCGCTGGTCCGACTATGCAATTTACCGCAGGTGTTAGCCCTGAAATCATTGATCTAATTCTTGCGATTGTTCTATTTTTCGTGACCGCTCCAATAATTAGTCGAATCTTTAAGCTCAAGAGCGATTCCAATGCTCAGGTTACAAGCGGTTGGGGAAGTAATTAAAATGATGACTTCAGCACTTCGCTCAAGAAAATCGCTCTACTTTTATGTGGTCGTAATTGCTATTGCTTTTGCCTATTCCGTTAATTCAGTTTCAACTGTCGCGGTGGCTGCATCATCAATCACTTTTGGCTTACCGCTCGCCATGGCCGCGATGGTCGGAATAATGTGTGAGCGAACTGGCGTAGTAAATATTGGAATTGAAGGAACACTATTAACTTCAGCATTTTTTGGATTCTTTGTAGCGGCGCTATCCCAAAACCTAATCTGGGGACTTCTCGCTGCGATTGCAAGCGGCGCGGTTACCGGGCTATTGCTCGCCTTGTTAACAGTTTCTTGGAAAATGGATCAAATTATTGCGGGCACAATTGTAAATATTCTGGCCACTGGTCTAACATCATTTTTCTATAAGCAAGGGTATTCGCTGCCTGCCATTTTTCCTCGTTGGTCTATTCCAGGGCTCTCTGATATTCCTTTCTTGGGACGAGTGTTCTTTCAAAGTGGTCCAATAACTTACTTTGGTTTAATACTTATCTTTGTTCTCTACGTTGCGATGTATCACACCGCTTGGGGGCTACGTACAAGAGCGATTGGTGAGTATCCAAGTAGCGCTGAGACCTCGGGAATTTCGGTAAAGAAATTTAAATACATAAATGTGGTTATCGCCGGCGCATTTGGTGGACTTACCGGCGCCTATCTGGCACTCGAACTGGTTGGATCTTTTGATCGCGGATTCTCGGCCGGTAAAGGCTTCACCGCTCTGGCCATCATGATCTTCGGTAGATGGAATCCAATAGGAGCTCTGCTGGCGGCGATTTTCTTTGGTTTTGCGCAAGCACTTGCCAACCAATTAATGATCGATGGCTTAGTCGCTATTCCTGGGCCATTTATAAATATGCTCCCATATGTATTAACGATTGTCGTTTTAGCGTTTTCTGCTGGCAAAGTTCGTGGCCCTGCTGCAGCTGGTCAGCCATACGAGCGAGAGCAGGCGTAAACCGTGGCAACTTTACTTCAGGTAAAAAACGTAACGAAAAGTTTCGGTTCAGTTATCGCCAATAACGATATTTCTTTTGAGGTTGCTGCAGGAGAAATTGTGGCGCTCTTGGGTGAAAATGGTGCAGGAAAATCAACTCTCGTTAAATCTGTTTTTGGGCTAGTGCGCCCTGATCAAGGAGAGATTTATATAGATGGCAACGAAATGGCTCCCGGTGATACTGCAGCAGTGATTGCAAGTGGCGTCGGAATGGTGCATCAGCATTTTAAATTAGTTCCGGTTATGACCGTTACCGAAAACATCATCTTGGGCGATGAGCCAAAGAATGGCCTATTTGTTAATATAAAGAAGGCCGAGCAAAAGGTCCGTGAATTATCCGAAAAGTTTGGGTTAGAAGTTGATCCAACTGCCAATATTGAAGATCTTCCAGTTGGCACTCAACAGCGAGTTGAGATCTTAAAGGCGCTTAGTAAAGATGTGCGACTTCTAATTTTTGATGAACCAACAGCAGTTTTAACTCCACAAGAGACCGATGAATTGATACTTGTCATTAAAAACCTAGCGCGCTTAGGCGTTGGAGTAATTGTGATTACCCATAAACTTCGTGAAGTTATGGCCCTTGCTGATCGAGTTGTTGTATTGCGCGATGGCAAAGTGGTTGGCACCACTACTCCGAAAGAGACAAATGAAGCTGGCTTGGCACAAATGATGGTTGGCCGAAGCGTTGTATTAGAAGTAGAAAAGGGTGTAGCAAACCCAGGAAAGCCAGTATTAACTGTCAAGGGTTTAGAAGTCTTTGATGATAGAAATTTGCTCGCGGTAAAAGGAGTCGATCTCGAGGTTAGATCTGGTGAAATCTTTGGTATAGCCGGCGTTGAGGGAAATGGTCAACGAGAGCTGGTAGAAGCAATTTGTGGAATGCGCCTGCGAGCAAAGGGTGAAGTGCTGGTCAGCGGCGCAGTAACAAAGGATATGCACCCACATGCCGTTCACGAGGCTGGCGTATCCCATATTCCTGAAGATCGCGAAAAACACGGTTTAGTCTCTTCTTATTCAATTTCAGATAACTTAATTCTCAACCAATTTGATCAAGCGCCTTTTGCTAGAGGTTGGTTTAGAAATATGAGTGAAATTCGCAAGAATGCTGATCTGCTTGTAAAGAAATTCGATATTCGAACTACTTCACCCGCAGCACTTGCCTCATCGCTATCTGGTGGCAACAAGCAAAAGGTAGTAATCGCTCGTGAGTTAAGTCAGGACCTGCAAGTACTGATAGCGGCTCAACCAACCCGTGGTGTTGATGTTGGATCTATTGAGTTCATCCACAAGCAGCTGATTGCAGCTCGTGATAACGGGGCCGGAGTTCTTCTGGTTTCTGCTGAGCTAGATGAAATTATTTCACTCTCTGATCGAATTGCTGTTATGTCTGCTGGAAAAATCGTGGCAATCATTGATTCCGAGGGCGCAGATCGTGACTACATAGGCCGCCTCATGGCCGGCCTCGATAAGTAAGTTAACTGCATGAAGATTGGCATCATTGCAGGCACTGGTTTCTATAATTTGCCGGCGCTCGCAGGATCAACACCGCAAGCAGTTGATACTGTCTATGGGAAAGCGTTAATTACATCGGGTTCTTGGCACGGCGTAGAGATTGCATTTCTAACGCGCCATGGCGTTGATCACAGCGTCCCACCGAGCGCGGTTAACTATCGAGCCAATATCACAGCGCTAAAGAACGCAGGTGTGGATTTTGTCATCGCCGTAAACGTTGTAGGCGGAATAGATCCAAAATTGCCAGCTGGATCTCTGCAATTACTTGATGATTTCGTAGATTTCACACACGGTCGCGCCGATACTTTCTTCGATGGCGTGCAACCTGGCGGTGTGCAACATATAGATATGTCTCATCTCTACGATGCTGATGTTAAATCTGCAATGGCAAGGTCAGCGAAAGGCGCTGGAATCGCACTTAACACAGGTGGTATCTACGCCGGCTTTAACGGTCCGCGCTTTGAAACACCAGCAGAAATTCGTCTTGCGGCACTATCTGGTGCAACTGTCGTTGGTATGACCGGAGTGCCAGAAGTTTCGCTGGCAAAAGAAGCTGGACTGCGTTACGCCGCAATCGCTCTTGTAGTTAATCCCGCAGCTGGAGTGAGCGATGCACCGATCACAATGGAAGATATAAACGCAGCGCTAAAGGCTGCTAGCGAAAAGGTAATCACCATTATTGATGGAACCATCAAGGCTTTTGCCTAATGCTTGATTTACTCATCAAGAACGCGCGTTACGCCGTTACCTCAAATGCTAAAGATGAAATTCTCGAAGGTGTTTCTATCGGTATCAAAGATGGAAAAATTGCCTATATCGGAACCGAAGCGCCAGATGCTAAAACAATTTTTGATGCGACAGATAAGTTAATTTCTCCAGGGCTAATCAATAGCCACACTCACTTAGGAATGTCCTTACTTCGTGGCTGGGCAGAAGGCGTTAACTTGCAAGGTTTTCTAGAACGCGTCTGGGCTGCAGAAGGTGCGATTATGGACGAGGCAACTTGCGAACTCGGCACAGAACTTGGAGCACTTGAAGCGCTACTTTCTGGCACAACCACGACAATGGATATGTATTTAAATCCAGTTGCTACCCATCGCGGAGCGGTGCGCGTTGGCCTTCGCCATATAGCTGGTCCGATTTTCTTTGACTTCCCTGGTTTAGATGGGCTGCAATGGGCGCAGCGAATTGAGCGAGCTCATCAATGGCCAGCAGAGTTAGCAAAGATCGGTGGGCCATTCATTCCTACCTACTTTATGCCGCATTCGACTTATACAGATTCGCCGGAGAATTTAACTGAAGTCGCCGCGATCGCCAAAGAACTTGGTGCGCGAATTCATTTACACGTATCTGAAACTGAAGCAGAAAATGCTGATGTGCAATCTCGTTACTCTAAATCCCCTACTGAAGTCTGCCGCGATACAGGAATCTTGGATGTGCCAACCATCTTCGGACACGGCGTGCATTTATCAGATTCTGATATGAAGATCGCTGCAAGTAAGGGAACTTCAGTCGGTCATTGCCCCGGAAGTAATTTAAAACTTGGGTCAGGACTTGCGCGCTTTAACGATATGCGTAATGCCGGCATCACCGTGGGCCTTGGTACTGATTCTTGTTCTTCTTCTAATGACTTGGATATGTTCTCAGTAATGCGAATGGCAGCCCACGTCGTTGCCCTTCGCCAATCCCCTGCTGATGTTGATCTAACTTCCATAGTTCGCGCCGCAACTATCGAGGCAGCGAAAGCAGTTGGTCTGGGTGATCGCGTCGGTAGCATCGAAATCGGCAAGGAAGCAGATTTAATTGCCCTTGATCTTCACGCCGCACATTTAACTCCAGTCCACGATGTAAATGCACTGCTGGTCTTTGCTGCTGGGCGCGGTGATGTAACCGATGTTTGGGTGGCAGGTGATCAAGTCGTTGCCAAGCGTCAGAGCACCAAGATTGTTTTAACTGATTTAATCAAACGAGTGAACCTGCGGGTAAAGGCGCTGGAACCTCTCAAATGAGCTTTTCTGGCAAGAGCATATTAATTACAGGTGCATCAGGCTTTATTGGCCAGGCATATGTCTCGCGATTTCTTAATCTTGGAGCAACGGTATGTGCACAAGTAAATACTGGTGAGATTTCGGCGCACCACAACTTACACGTCATCGCTGCTGATTTATCTGTAGCCAAATCTGGAAATTCACTTGTACGGGAAGCGCTATCTCGAGCAGGTAATTTAGATTTTGTAATCAATAACGCTGCCAATCAAGCAATTCTGGATCCAGCACATGCCACGCGCGCCGAAATTGAATTGATGATGCGCATAAATGTTGATGCTCCGAAAGAAATTATTGAAGAGTCTGCTAAATCTGGGGTGAGCGTTGTTTTAAATATTTCATCAGTTGAGGCGCTAAATCCTCGCCCTGGTCACGAAATTTATGGTGCAAGCAAGGCAGCACTTGATGTCTTAACTCGCTCAGCGTCACGCAATCACGCACCAATGCGCGTACTTGGATTGCGCCTTGGATTGATTGGTCGACCCGGAATTGATAAAGCTTGGCCAGAAGGAGTGGCTGCCTGGAAAGCGGCTACGCCACTAAAGCGTTATGCAAGTGCTGAAGAAGTTGTTGGAGTTACTGAATTTTTATTTTCAGATGCTAATGCTTGGGCCACCGGAAGTACTTACGACTTCGATGGTGGCCTCGGCTTAAACTCTTGGTAGAAAAGAAAAGAGGCCAGTTGCCTGGCCTCTTTTCCCATCCCTCGACAAAAGATTACTTATAGACGTCAGTCCAGTTCGTAATCTTTAAGATGTACCACTGTCCGCCTTCAACAGCTTTTGCCAAAGTGGCATCGGCTGGATCAAGGTCAGGACGAGCCTTTGCAGGAGTTGCGTGAATCTGCGCTACAAACATGTAGTAGCTAGCTGTATCTGACTTAGATGTACGCAATTCAGTTGTTACATCAACGATTCCTGAGGATTCTTCATCTTGAGTGATGAAGGAAGCACCCGTTGATGTGAAGTATTCCGCTTTAAATTGAGCGATAGTTCCAACTTTGCCATCGCTAATGCGATAAGAAACGATACGCGCAAGGTGAGCATTGTTGCCTGGATCTTCTTGGATCAAGACATTTCCAAATGAATCTACTGAGATGTTATCTGGCTTAGACATGTAAATGCTTTCAGATCCATCTAGTAGCAGTTCAAGAGTTGCACCGCTCAAAGGCTTTGATACATCATTAAAGCGAATGCGCCATAGCGCTCCACCATCGCGACTTACTGTTGGTGTAGCTGGATTTGGGGTAGTAGCTGCAACAGCTTTGTTAAGTGGATCCGAGTCTGATTGTGTAGTTACAAAGTAATAATCATTTGGCTTCTTAGGATCGAAATGACCATCTTCTACGCGAGCAAATTCAATTCCCTTTGCATTGGCTTCAATGTTCTGATCTTTTCCATTCGCCTTGATATTAACTTCAGCAAATGAGATTGGGAAAGGCTTGTTCTTGCCGTACTTAGTGCGAATCTCGGCATCGTTCGCAACCGCTGCACCCGCAGCTGCCGCTACAACATATGACTTTCCGTTGGTAAAGCCAGCTTTTTCATACCAAGTGCCGGTCTTTGTCTTTGTTCCGACATACATCCATTGTTGGCTATCTGTTGATGAACCATCTTCATTGGTCATAAGTACAGTTGTCTTGCCCTTGGTTCGTGCTGGGATCACATTCTCCCAAGCAGCGAGTCCGAGAGCCGGAAGTTGTACGAGTTGGCCGTTTGTTAAGTTTGTAGCGAAAGCGCGTGATTCATCTCCGCCTTCTTCTCCGGCAAGAAATACTGCATCGTTAGATCCATAACCAGATGCCTTGTCAAAGAATGATCCTGCTGGAGCTAGTGATCCTGAGCAGAAACGATTTAACAAGTAAGAGTGGTTTAGGGTTCCGTAAGAATCCTTAACCAAAGCACCTGCAGGAGCTACTGGAGTTTGACCGTACTTACCAGTTGTGTAGTCATACCAAACTACATCTTTAAATAGGTCAACTGCTTTTGTAACCTTTTGTGTTTTTAGGTCATAGGTCATATCGCTTAGGAATGATCCTGAAACTAGTCCACCGGCTGTTGTGCGGCCGGCTGCAACTGCGTTAGTTGCACTCCATTCGTGATTGGTAATAACGCGAAGGGAGTTGCCATTTTTAACAACACCAAGTCCATCTGGAATTCCTGGAACTAGGTATGTGCCAACCATGTCACCTGCTGAGGCAAATGGTGTAAGAGTCGCAGATGTTGCAACAGCTTCTACATAAACTGGCGCTGCTGCATTTGCAGGAGCTGCCGAGATTGCTAGAAACGCAGTAGCAGTAATTACTGCTAATCCACGCTTTACTTGAATCAATTTCACTTAAATCTCCTATTTGGGTTATGGGAAGTTCTGGGTTCGAACGAGGCGATCTAATCTCTTAATAATGAATAGATAGCAATTAACTAAGTAATAACTCGTGAATTAGCAGTTATGATCAAAAAGAATCTAATGAAATAAACATCTTCCAAAATGAACAGAGCGCTTACTGGAGGTAAATATCCGTAAGCGCTCTGATGCATTGGTAGCCCCGAAGGGATTCGAACCCTCGTAGCTGACTTGAGAAGCCAGAGTCCTAGGCCGCTAGACGACGGGGCCCTAGTACATTTTTACAACGTATATTGCTTGTATTGCTGGGTACTGCGCTGGGGTACCAGGACTCGAACCTAGACTTACTGAACCAGAATCAGCAGGGCTGCCAATTACCCCATACCCCATTAGAACAGGGGCAAGAATACCGCAATTTTTAAAGAAGATTTATAGGTCTATCGCCGCAGTAATTCGGGCCAATGAGGCCTCTTTACCGAGTAACTCCATCGACTCAAAGAGCGGCGGTGAAATTGTGCTTCCGGTTGTTGCGATACGTACCGCACCAAAAGCAATACGTGGCTTTAAGCCCATCTCTTCAATAAGTGATGCGCGAAGTGCGGCTTCAATTGAATCGTGGTTCCAGGTTGTGAGTGGCGTTAACTCGGCCAAGGTGCGCTTTAAAACATCTTTGGAAGCGCTATCAGTTACCTTAGACAGCGAAGCTTCTTCTACAGCGAAGTTCTTTACAAATAAGAACCGCAACATCGCCGGTACTTCATCGAGTTTCACAATACGCTCTTGAATTAGTGGCAGCGCTTGCTTAACTAGTGCAATTTCAGAATCACTTCCAGTGATTACACCAGCTTTTGTTAAAAATGGGAGGGACCACTTGAGAAATTCATCTAAGGTCAGGGCGCGAATTTTGTCACCATTGATCGCTTCTAACTTCTTCATATCAAAGCGTGCTGGTGAGGAATGGACTTTATCAACGGTAAATAACTCACAGAGTTCAGCCATTGTTACATTTTCACGATCATCACCTGGTGACCAACCAAGGAGCGCTAAATAGTTACAGATCGCCTCAGGTAAAGACACTTGTTCGAGATACCAAGCGATTGAAACTTCGCCGTTGCGCTTAGAGAGTTTGGCATTATCTTGACCCATAACAAATGGCAGGTGGGCAAATACTGGGTAATCAGCAATTGCTACGCCCATTGCTTGATAGACCCGAATCTGGCGTGGTGTTGATGAAAGGAGATCTTCACCGCGTAAAACGTGAGTTACCTTCATCAAAATATCATCGACCGCAACAGCCAAGGTGTATAGCGGTGAACCATCTGCGCGTACCAAGACAAAGTCAGGTACGAATTTATGATCAAAAGTTACATCGCCACGAATCTCATCAGTAAAAGTTGTGCTGCCATTTGGCATGCGCATACGAACAACGGCTTCCCGTCCCTCTGCTTTATACGCTGCAATTTGATCAGAAGTTAACGCACGGCAATGACCGTTATATCCAGGCGCGACATTTGCCGCACGTTGCGCTTCGCGCACCGCTTCTAACTCATCTGGTGAGCAATAGCACTGATAAGCATCTTTCTGATCTAAAAACTTCTGTGCCCAATGCGCATAGATATCTAAACGCTGAGATTGCAAGTAAGGGCCGTTTTCGCCGCCAACTTCTGGACCCTCATCCCAGTTAAGGCCGAGCCATTTCAAAGTGTCTATTGCAGCTTGGATATATTCATCGGTTACGCGAGTTGTATCGGTATCTTCAATTCGGAATAAGAATGTTCCACCTGTATGGCGCGCATATGCCCAGTCAAAGAGTGCGGTGCGAATATTTCCGACGTGTAGGTCACCTGTAGGAGATGGCGCAAAACGTACCTTTACTTTTTTCTCACTCACGGTTTTGCACTCACCTTATTAGTTAGTTGACCAAGTCCATCGACACCGATCACGACGTTGCCGCGGGCAATCAGTGGACCAACTCCCGCTGGCGTACCAGTGATAACTACATCGCCTGGCAATAAAGTCATTACTTGGGAGATAAAGACAATAATTTGCGGAACGCTGAAAATCATTTGATCCAGGGTTCCATCCTGACGTAACTCATCATTTACCTTGGCAAAGATGCGCTGTGTGCCTGGTACAAAATCAGTTTCAATCCAAGGTCCAATTGGGCAGAAAGTATCGAAACCCTTAGCGCGAGACCATTGACCATCGCTCTTTTGTATCTCTCGGCAAGTTACGTCATTTGCCAAGGTGTAGCCAAAGATAACTTCGTTCACTCGCTCAATCGGAACATCTTTACAGACTCTTCCGATAACCACGGCTAACTCTGCTTCATAATCAATTGTTGGAGCCATCGCCGGCCAAACAATTGTGTCTCCTGGACCGATCACAGATGTATTTGGCTTTATAAAAATGATTGGCTCTTTCGGAACTTCCGATCCCATCTCTTTTGCATGGTCGGCATAATTCTTTCCAACAGCAACAATCTTGCT
Source organism: Bifidobacterium breve (assembly GCA_945869505.1). The sequence goes on along the minus strand of CAMBOZ010000006.1, from coordinate 9,932 downwards.
GCGGGGAATTACTGGCGCTAATAAGCGCACCTTTGAAAGCTCTACCTTTGCTGCGGTCTTGGTTACACCGTGGTAAATCGGATCACCTGAGATAACGGTGATCGAATTATCTTCTTCTAGAACTCCGAAGAGCGGATCGGTACCGAGGCCAGATTCAGGTCCTGGAGTGAATCGAACGATACGCATTGGGCTATCTTACGCCCTCGTAACACTCCCGTTTGCATCGATATGAAAGATCGTAGCCTGCGGAGAATTATCAGTAATCACTTCGGTCATCGCTGCCTTATCCCCCGCAATGACTACACCTTCGATTCCAGCTATTTGCGATGCAGCAGCAACTGTAAATACTGCTTGGACTGCATCTAGCGTCAGTGTTGGAGCAGAAATATTAATCGCAACATACGTTCGCCCTGTTGTATCGCGCAAGGCAGCCGCTTGTTTAGCGCCAGTGCGCGCCAGGGTTGATGTTGCAAGAGTGGCTAGCTTTTGATCTTCTGGGTTTGAAAAAGAATTACTCATGATCTTCTAACGTTTCATCCTTTAGCCGTTCAATAATTACACTGCTTATTTTACGTCGACGACCGACTGGACGCTCGGATGTAATCGACCAACCTGCAAGAGAAATCGTGCTTCCTGCGATTGGTACGCGACCGAGTTTCTGAGCCATTAAGCCGCCAATGGTATCTACATCTTCAAAGTCGGCTTTATCTATCTCGATCTTTAACTCATCTGCCAAATCTTCGATGTGCAGCGTCGCTTTTGCGCGAGCCTTATCTTCAGTTAACCAAGTAAAAGCTTCGATTCCATCGTCGAACTCATCAGCGATTTCGCCAACAATCTCTTCGATAATATCTTCAATCGTGATGATTCCAGCAGTTCCACCGTATTCATCAACGACAATTGCTAGGTGGATCTGATCGCGCTGCATCTCCTTCAAAAGTTCTGCGGCAATCTTGATCTCGGGCACAAAGACGGCTGGGCGCATATGTTGCTCCACTTTTTCAGTCGTCTCTGATTCGTGATGATCAAGTGCGCGCTTTGCCAAATCTTTTACGTAAGCAAGACCAATTATGTTATCTAGACTTTCTCCTGCGACAGGGATTCGGGAATATCCTGAACGCAGCGCTAAAGAGAGTGCCTGACGCAAAGATTTATCGCGTTCAATCCAAACCATATCTGTTCGGTGCACCATCAACTCGCGCACCAAGGTATCCCCGAGTTCAAATACTGAGTGGATCATCTCGTGCTCATCAGATTCAACTAGTCCGCGTTCGTGGGCTTGATCTACTAAGTCGCGAAGTTCGGCTTCATTTGTAAATGGACCGCTGCGAAAACCCTTACCTGGTGTAATCGCATTACCGATTGCAATCAACAAGTTGGTTACTGGGCCCAATATGAAGGCCAAGAAGTAAGCGACTGAGATTCCAGCGCGCGCCCACTTATGTGGTTGTTGGCGACCCAACGTTCGCGGACCAACACCGATTACTACGTATGAGAGAACAACCATTATCGCCACTGTCATCGCCATCGCTTGTGCTGATGAATATTGACGCAAGAGAGCAACGGCAAGAAGTGCAGCAGCGGTAAATTCGCAGATCTTTCTTACCAAGAGAAGTACATTTAAATAACGTGAGGGTTGTTGTGAGTACTTCTTGAGTAAGTGACCACCACGCTTGCTTTCTAACTCTTCAATCAGAATACGTGAGATAGAAGTGAGCGCTGATTCAGATGCTGCAAGAAAACCAGCAAAGGCGATAAGAACGATTATTGTGCTGATGTTAAAGGCGTTCATGCGATAAATTTCTTAACTAGGCTCTCTTGCAAGGTAAACATCGCCTTCTCTTCATCCGGAGCTGCATGGTCATAACCCAATATATGGAGCAAGCCGTGCGCTGCCAAAATAAAGATTTCGTGATCAATAGAGTGGCCGGCAGTCGCTGCTTGCTGCGCAGCCACAACTGGAGCAATAACGATATCGCCGAGCGTTACCGCTTCATTTCCTGGTTCAGGCATATCCATTGGAAACGAAAGAACATCCGTTGGGCCGCCTTCATCCATCCATTTGATGTGCAGCTCGGTCATCTCTTCAATATCGACAAAGACTAAATTGAGTTCGCAATCTGGGTGTAACTTCAATTCGACTAGCGCGTTCTGAAGTAAGTCACGCACACTTTCGGTGGGCACGAGTTCGCCAGATTTGTTGGTTATTTCAATAGTCATTTTATATCTTTACGAGTTACGTATATTGCGAGGAGCAGATTTTGCTTCGTCATAGCTTGCATATGCCTTGACGATGTCGCCGATCAAACGATGTCGCACCACGTCTTCAGCGGTTAACTCCAAGAAAGCAATATCAGCAATGTCATTTAAAATATTTCTGATGACGCGAAGTCCAGAGTGTGCTCCATTTGGAAGATCCACTTGGGTTACATCTCCCGTGATGACCATCTTTGAACCAAATCCCAGGCGGGTTAAGAACATCTTCATCTGTTCTGGCGTCGTGTTCTGCGCTTCATCCAAGATAATAAATGCATCATTTAAGGTGCGACCGCGCATAAATGCCAGTGGCGCTACTTCGATTACACCAGTTTGAATCAAGCGCGGAATCGAATCCACATCGATCATGTCGTGCAGTGCATCAAAGAGCGGGCGCAAGTAAGGGTCGATCTTCTCGCTTAGGGTTCCTGGCAAGAAACCTAGGTGCTCACCAGCTTCTACAGCCGGACGGGTCAAGATAATGCGATTAATCTTCTTTGCTTGCAGCGCAGCAACTGCTTTCGCCATTGCTAAATATGTCTTTCCAGTACCTGCAGGGCCGATACCAAAAGTAATGGTGTTATCTTCAATGGCATCAACATAACGTTTCTGATTAGCCGTCTTTGGACGAATCGTGCGCCCGCGATTTGAAACAATATTTAACGAAAGTACTTCTGCTGGGCTCTCCGCTGGTTTCTCTTCCAACATAGCAATACTGCGGGTCACCGCATCAACTGTGAGCGCTTGTCCGGAACGAATCACGACAACCATTTCAGCAAATAATTTTTCTAGCGCAAGGCAATCAATATGCGGTCCGCGCAGAGTTATCTCATTGCTGCGTACGGTGATATTTACACTTGGGAAAGCCGCTTCAATAACTCTTAAATTGGCATCGCCGGCGCCGATAAGTGAAACCATCGAAATTGCAGGCGGGATGGTGATCAGAGTTCGCTCCATATAGTCAGAGATACTACTTTTAACCGGGCGGCCAAGCGAGCCCACGGCCCCCTATTAGATGCATATGAGCGTGGAAGACGGTTTGACCACCTGCTGCGCCGGTATTAAAGACGGTGCGATAGCCAGTTAATTCGCGATCTTTGGCAATCTGATCGGCTGCGGTAAAAAGTGCTGCGGTAATAGTCGCTGACATTTTCGCAAGGCCGGCCGCATTTTCAGTATGAATTGTTGGAATAATCAAAACGTGGGTAGGCGCTTGCGGATTCAAATCATTAAAGGCGACTACGTTCTCATTGCGAAAGACAATGTCGACAGGAATCACACCATCGATAATTTTGCAGAAGATGCAATCTGGATCCAGTTCCATAACTTGACTATACCTTTACCAGATTTTAAGTGCAGCGTTTACGCCAGAAAGCGCCGCCATTCCCGCATGCGCCGAGCGGAAAATAGGGCGTCCCATTAGGGCAACCTGTGCGCCAGCAGATTTAAAGAGCGCCAATTCTTCATCGGTAATTCCACCTTCTGGGCCAACGATAAGAAGTACTTTCTTAGCTCCTGGCATTACAACATCAGTTAACTTCTGCGAAGCACCTTCGTGAAAGAGAATTGCTAGATCATAGTTTGGAATTTCGGCTGCAATCTTCTTGGCATCTAAAACACCCATTACAAATGGAATTCTGTTGCGGCGTGTTTGCTTACTGGCCTCGCGCGCAGTCGTCGCTAACTTCTGCATCAAATCTGGGGTGGCTTTGCCAATAGATCTTGCGGCCGCCCACAATAAAATTACATCAGCTCCGCCTGCCGTGTTTAACTCAATCGATTCTTTAATGCGATCACCTTTAGTCAGCGCTTGTGCAACGGTAAATTCAACAGGGAGCGCTTCTTCGAAACCAGTTGAGACAACTCGCACGGTCATAGATTTCTTGGCAATAGCAATTACTTCTACTATCGACCACGTCCCTTGCCCACTGGAAAGCGCTAGGCCATCACCGATTTGGGTACGCAATACGCGAATAGCGTGCCCCGCATCTTCGCCAGCAAATTCGAATGTACTTCCAACTGTGGTCGGAAGATCAGGAACAAAGAAGAGTGTAAGCATTAGCGTCCGAAGGCATCTCTAAATTTGCTAAAGAAACCTTGCTCGTGACCCTTGATCTTTACATCCCCCGATTTTTCGCCACGAGATGAAGCAAATTTACGCAGCAACTCTTCTTGATCACGGCTTAACTTATGCGGCGTCTGAACCTCGACGTGCACGATTAAATCTCCACGGGTTGCAGCACGAAGTCGCGTCATACCTTTACTGCGCACTGAAATAGTTGCACCACTTTGAGTTCCTGGGCGAACTTCAACTTCGATCGGACCGTCTAAAGATTCAACCATTACCTTTGTGCCAAGTGATGCCGCAGCGAATGAAATCTCTATCGCAACGTGCAAATTGTGGCCATCGCGAATTAAGAATGGGTGTTCGGCTTCAACAATTTCAACATATAAATCACCAGCTGGTCCACCACCTGCGCCAACTTCACCGCGCCCGGCAAGTTGAATGCGATTTCCAGTTTCAACACCTGCTGGAATCTTTACCGAAATATTCTGACGCGCACGGACACGTCCATCACCTGCACATTCGCGGCAAGGGTTTTGGATTACGCTGCCATATCCCTGACAAGAGCCACAAGGACGCGAAGTCATAACTTGGCCTAAGAATGAACGTTGTACTTGTTGCGTTTCACCGCGTCCCTTACATACCTGACACATTGCAGGTGCAGAAGAATCAGCAGACCCATGTCCGCTGCACTTGGTGCAAGTAACGGCGTTCTCAACTGAAATATCGCGCTCGGTTCCAAAACAAGCTTCATTTAAATCTACTTCAACGCGAATTAGCGCATCTTGTCCTTGGCGCATACGTGGACGCGGTCCGCGATTTTGTCCGCCGCCAAAGAATGCATCCATAATGTCGCTAAATCCGCCGCCACCAAATCCGCCACCAAAACCACCGAAGCCAGAGCCGCCCATGTCATATGACTGACGCTTTTGTGGATCACTTAATACTTCATATGCCGCAGTTACTTCTTTGAATTTATCTTGAACTGCAGGATCAGGATTAACATCGGGATGAAGTTCGCGAGCAATCTTGCGATATGCCTTTTTTATTTCATCAGCGCTAGCTCCGCGATCAACGCCGAGCGTTTGATATAGATCGGACATAAATTAATTGCTCTCCGATATATATCGTCCAACGTAACGAGCTACGGCAGTTACCGCGGCCATCGAACCTGCGTAATCCATTCTGGTTGGCCCTAGAACACCAAGTGCGCCAATTGGAGAATTATCTGCGCCGTATCCAACAGTTACTAGCGAAGTTTGGCGCAGATTGGTCTCGCTCTGTTCGCCGCCAATTCTTACCTGGACATTCTCGTTGGCATCACCCATTAGGCGCAGCAAAACAACTTGTTCTTCCAGCGCTTCCAAAATCGGTGATAGCGATGTTCCTAAATCTTCACCCGAACGCGCCAAGTTAGCGGTTCCTGAAATCGTCATCTTTCCAGAGCTAGAGCTTTCACCAATCATAGGATGGGTGATTACGGCAACCTGCTTAGTTAAATCTGCTAACAACTTTGCAGATCTCTTCATCAACTGTTCTAGGTTATTTGCTTCATCCAAAAAGGTTTCGATGGCGCGACGCTCAGGGCCAGATAAAGGTTTTACAGTTGCTAACTTATCTACGAATACTCGATAACCCAGATCTGTTGGAATGCGTCCCGCCGAAGTGTGCGGATGGGTGATTAACCCTTCATCTTCTAAGACTGCCATCTCATTACGAATCGTTGCTGGTGATAAACCTAAAGATGTCTTATCGGCGATAGATTTTGAGCCGACAGGTTCTTGCGTCGCCACGTACTCATCGACGATAGCGCGCAAGATTTCCAAGCGACGTTGAGATTGCATAGTTATTTGGAGCGCTTCCCTTAGATCAAAACGAGTGCGATAGAGATTAGCGTTAATAAAAAGAAAGCTGGAAATGCAGTCTTGGCTTTGCCCGCTTTAAAATGAATAAAAATGGCACCGGCCATAAAGAACCAAAGTCCCAGAAGTGGGAAGTAAGCCATCCAGGTCCACTTAAGGCCAAGAATTAATCCAAGAGCAAAGAGGGCTTCAAATAGACCAATTACTCTAGCTATTCCATCTTTGACATTTACATCGCGTGTGCCAGATAATCCCTTTTCGTTTCCACTCGCCTTGCTCAAACCAGATACAACAAATACGACAGCGAGAAAAGCTAAAAGGATGGTTGCGTTAGTAGTCATGGGCTAAAGGTACTACAGGGCGCTAGCCCAGCGCCTCTCGGACCAATCGGTCTGCGATCAATCGACCTTGCGCTGTCAATTGAATATGTTCATCCGAAATCACGATGTGTCCGGTTGATACATAGGCCTGCAAATTATCTTGCCCTTGCTTATTTAATGAAGATAGCGCTAAACCAGTGCGCATCCTTATCGCAAGCATTATCGCTTCATCTCGCAATTGTTCATTCGTCAACAGTTCAGACTCAGCAACTGGCGATTCTTTAGCAAATAACTTCTGCTTATATGCAGTTGGATGCTTTACATTCCAGAAACGTTTCTTATCTACGTGCGAATGAGCACCTGGGCCAAGTCCCCACCAATTCGCGCTCTTCCAATATGCAATATTGTGTAGACATTCATATCCAGGCTTTGCCCAGTTAGATAGTTCATACCAAGCAAGGCCGGCGTCATTACACATCTGATCAACCAACAAATACATATCAGCCATCAGGTCATCATTTGGCATCATAAAATCACCGCGTTTGATTTGAGCGGCAAGTTTTGTGCCAGTTTCCACAATCAAGGCATATGCACTGATGTGATCAATATCCAGTGAAAGCGCGTCAGTAACCGTGGCGCGCCAATCTTCAAGTGATTCGCCTGGTGTTCCATATATTAAATCGACGCTGATACTTTTAAACCCAGCGGCACGAGCCATATCAACTGCACGCTTAACATTTGCAGGATTGTGCGTGCGATCCAAAACTGCCAAGACATGCGTCTGTGCCGATTGCATACCAAATGAAATTCGATTGAATCCAGCCTCTAAATAACCTTGTAACTTCTCTTCCGTTACTGAATCAGGGTTTGCCTCAAGCGTTATTTCGCAATCAGCAGTTAGCCCGTTACGCGCTTTGATCGCAGAAATGACTCGACCCAGATCCTTTGCGGGTAACAGAGATGGCGTTCCTCCCCCAAAGAATATTGTGGGTACTTCATCCAAGGGTGCAGCATCTAACTCCAACAGAACCGCATCAATGTAATCATTTGAGACGATTTCTAGCGATGCGCCATCTTGCAGCTCATTCGGCGTGTAAGTATTGAAGTCGCAGTACCCACATCGCTTTATGCAATACGGGATATGTACGTAAAAAGAAAGCACGATTAGTCTTGCTTACGCGCGGCTTTAATCTTTTCGATATCAGCATCTGTGGCAAGGGCAGCGACGAAGGCTTCTTGTGGAACTTCCACGCGACCAACCATCTTCATGCGCTTCTTTCCTTCTTTCTGCTTTTCAAGAAGTTTGCGCTTACGGGAAATATCGCCGCCATAACATTTAGCCAAAACATCTTTACGGATAGCGCGAATGCTCTCGCGGGCGATGATGCGTGAACCAATTGCTGCCTGGATAGGAACTTCGAATTGTTGACGCGGAATTAACTCGCGCAACTTGCCGGTCATCATCACGCCATAGGAATATGCCTTATCGCGGTGAACGATTGCGCTAAAGGCATCAACGGCTTCACCCTGCAACAAGATATCAACCTTAACCAAGTTGCCTTCTTCATCACCGAGTTCTTCATAATCAAGTGAGGCATAACCCTTAGTACGGCTCTTCAATTGATCGAAGAAGTCAAAAACGATTTCGGCAAGGGGCAAGGTATAGCGAATTTCTACACGATCTTCTGAAATGTAATCCATACCTTGCATAGTTCCGCGACGTTCTTGGCAGAGTTCCATAATGGTGCCGATGTATTCAGATGGAGCCAGAATGGTGCACTTTACAATCGGCTCTTTAACGTTGTTAATTTTGCCATCGGGAAATTCTGAAGGATTAGTAACCACAAACTCTTTGCCATCTTCAAGGGTTACGCGATAGACCACGTTTGGCGCTGTTGAGATCAAGCTAATTCCTGATTCGCGTTCTAAGCGTTCGCGCACAATTTCCATATGTAGCAAGCCTAAGAAACCACAGCGGAAACCGAAACCAAGTGCTGCAGAACTTTCTGGTTCGTAAACGAGGGCAGCATCATTTAACTGCAACTTATCTAGCGCATCACGCAATAGTGGGAAGTCAGCGCCGTCTAGTGGGAAGAGACCTGAGAAAACCATTGGCTTGGGATCTTTATATCCAGCAAGTGCGGTCTTGGTTGGATTTTGATAATTCGTGACGGTATCGCCCACTCGAGATTGGCGAACATCTTTTACGCCCGTAATTAAATAACCTACTTCGCCAACGCCTAAACCTTTACTTGGCACTGGTTCTGGCGAGATAACGCCTACTTCGAGCGCTTCGTGGCGAACCCCAGTTGAGAACATTTGAATTTGTTCGCGTGGATTAATTCGTCCATCGATTACGCGGATGTATGTAACAACGCCGCGATAAGAGTCATAAACGGAGTCAAAGATAAGTGCGCGGGCAGGCGCGTTGGCATCGCCGACAGGTGCAGGGATTTGCGCAACGATCTGATCAAGAAGTTCAGCGACGCCATCGCCAGTCTTACCTGAAACACGTAAACAATCTTCAGGTTGGCAACCGATTAAGCGAGCGAGTTCCGCTGCAAACTTATCGGGTTGCGCATTAGGAAGGTCAATTTTATTTAGTACAGGGATAATCGTTAAATTGTTTTCCATTGCTAGATACAAGTTAGCCAGTGTTTGCGCTTCGATACCTTGTGCGCAATCAACCAACAGAACTGCACCTTCGCAGGCTGCGAGCGAGCGCGATACTTCGTAAGTAAAGTCAACGTGTCCAGGTGTATCGATCATATTCAGGATGTATTCCTGGCCATCAATACTGCTGCGCCAAGGCAAGCGAACTGCTTGAGACTTAATTGTGATTCCACGTTCGCGTTCAATATCCATACGATCTAAATACTGCGCACGCATATTGCGAGCTTCTACAACTTCGGTGATGCCGAGCATGCGATCGGCAAGAGTTGATTTACCGTGATCGATGTGGGCAATGATGCAGAAGTTACGGATCTGCGCTGGATTAGTTGCTGCAGGTTGCGGGGCCTTAGCAAGGGAAATTGCAGGCACTATTGTCCGCCTCTATTAAAGTCTGGAGCTGGAATTAACGAGCGCCGGCTTTGGCAGCAGCCTTAGCCATTGATGACTTCTTATTTGCTGCTGTGTTGCGGTGAATTACACCCTTTGAAACAGCAATATCTAGAGCCTTAGAAGCTGCGCGAAGTTCAGTCGTGGTTGTTGCTGCATCACCCTTTGCTGCTGCTTCGCGGAATTTGCGAACAGCGGTCTTGATAGATGATGAGACAGACTTGTTACGAGCCTGAGCCTTGTTATTTGTCTTAACGCGCTTGATCTGAGACTTGATATTTGCCACGTGTATTACTCCGAATGTCTAAGGCTGTGATAACCCTTTTGGTTGCCAAGCAGATGCGTAGGTTATCAGCGCAAGGGGTTCAG
>CAMBOZ010000005.1 GCA_945869505.1 Bifidobacterium breve | reverse complement strand
TCGGTGGAAGTAAGACCACTGGAGTACCAGCCAAATTTTTTGTCAGCTACCCATCTCTGCTTACCAGTGGCGGGAGCAACCCACACTCTGGTTCTTCCACCGGTATGAAGAATCGCAAGGCTCCATTTGGTTTCCAGATCCAAAATGTCGGTGTACGCAATCAGTTCCGTTCTCAACGGATTAATAATCTCAACCTGGTCATTGCGCAGGACAAGTTTTGGTTTAACCCAAATCAGATATGTAAGGAACACCAAAAAAGCACAGAACAACAATTCGGTAAATGTTTGGCTCATGTTGGTGTTCACCGTGAGGCTGTTAATGGCAAAAAGAATAATCAGCACAAAGGACGTACCTGCCCAGGCGAAATTGCTTCGGGGTCTAAAGGTTTCATTCATCGCCCAAGTATTGCAGGAGAAAGAAAATGAGCACAACGAATCACCCCGTTCTACAAGTATCGAAATTCCATATCGACTTCTGGGTAGAAGGCGTCTGGTATCCGGCTGCGATTGATATGAACTTTGACGTAAAGGCAGGAAAGGTTCTCGCGATAGTTGGAGAGTCCGGCTCAGGAAAGACATCCATTGCTATGGGATTGATGGATCTGCTGGCATCCAACGCTCGAGTTTCAGGAAGCGTAAAGGTCAATGGAGTAGAGATGGTTGGTGCGAAGACAAGTTTGCTGCGCAAAACTCGCGGGGCTGATGTTGCATACATCTTCCAAGAGCCTATGACTGCTTTAAATCCTTTATACACGATTGGTTTTCAAATTGTTGAAACTCTTCGTACGCATTTCGACATGGGGCCGCAGGAAGCAAAGACTCGCGCGATTGAGTTAATTACTATGGTGGAAATTCCAAATCCTGAAGGATCCTTCAATAAGTATCCACACCAACTTTCTGGTGGACAGCGCCAGCGCGCAATGATCGCGCAATCTCTAGCTTGCGATCCAGGTCTCCTTGTTGCGGATGAGCCAACCACTGCTCTGGACGTAACTGTTCAAGCAGAAATTCTCGATTTAATTCGTAACCTCCGCGATAAGTTGAATTCTGCAATCTTGCTAATCACTCACGACATGGGTGTTGTTGCAGATCTAGCAGATCACATCTTGGTTATGAAAGATGGTTTGACTGTTGAATACGGTACCTCAGATCAAATCTTCAACCGCCCAGAGCGCCCGTACACAAAAGAACTACTCGCTGCTGTGCCGAAACTCGGCTCGGTTGCTGTTCGCGAGCTTCAACCAGAACTCGTGGGTTTGCCACCAGTTCTGAAGTTACAGAACGTCTCAATCGAATACCCGAAGAAAGGTCGCGTGCCCGCATTCCGTGCCGTAACCGATTTCAGTTTAGAAATTTTCCCTGGAGAAATCGTTGGACTTGTAGGCGAATCAGGATCCGGTAAGACAACTGTTGGGCGCGCGGCCATTGGGTTGCTTCCAATTGTTGAGGGAAAAATCGAGATCGTTGGCAGAGATATAACTAAACCAACGGCTCAGGAGTTGCGTGAGATACGTAGATTTACGGGAATCGTCTTCCAGGATCCTGGCAGTTCGCTAAACCCACGTCTGCCCATTGGTGAAAGTATTGGTGAACCACTCCTACTTTCCGGCGATGCAAAAGGCGCTGAACTTGATCGTAGAGTGGAAGACCTGCTCGATAGCGTGGAGCTACCTAGGTCGTATCGCAACCGTTATCCGCATGAACTCTCTGGCGGTCAGCGTCAGCGTGTAGGTATTGCTCGCGCACTTGCCCTAACCCCAAGTTTGTTAATTGCCGATGAACCAACATCAGCGTTGGATGTATCTGTTCAGGCGCGCTTCCTTGATCTACTGCAGAATCTGCAGGACAAGTTGAAGTTTGCTTGTCTCTTTATTACTCACGATCTCGCTGTCGTTGACATCCTTTCGCATCGAATTGCAGTGATGCAAGATGGTCGCCTTGTTGAGGTCGGAACACGAGATCAGATTCTTAAGAGCCCACGTGAGGATTACACCAAGCGCCTTATCGGTGCGGTTCCGGTTCCAGATCCTGAGGCGCAGCGCATTAGACGCGAAGCCCGCCTAGCAAGCAAGTAAACGTAAGTGGAAAAAGAACCACGCTCCGGAACTCTTGGTGAATGGGATCGCCTATCTCCAAAAATGAAAGTCGTTGCGGCGATCTTGATTGTTCTTCCGGTAATCCTCTATCCCCCATCAATCGTCCTGTTTTTGGTTTACGGCATCTCTCTGAAGCTGCGCGATAAACGCAATAAAGGTTAGAAACCATGGCGACTAAAGATCCCAGTCGAGAGGCGCATTTTCCCGCCATCGAAAAGAAGTATGGCGAGAAGATGAAATTTTGGTTTGCTGTGATGGCAAAACTGGAGGGTAAAAAGTATCCTGAACAAATCGCGCACTTGCGGGAGAACTATGGTTTCTCACAAGCTCACGCTAACGCGCTAGTTATGTATTCACGTGGATCGAAATCTGCGCAGAGATTTAACACACCAGCCGATTACTACAAATCAATTTCGCCAGCTCAAGCTAAAACGGTCCGGGCAATTATGAAGACTATCCAAAGCAAATTCCCCAAGTTGGAACTGGTCATAGCCTGGAATCAACCAATGCTTCGCGACGGTAGCAAGTACGTTTTTGGCATATCAGCGACTAAGGGTTATCTCTTGATGGCTCCGTGGAGCAGCGATGTTCTTGACGATTTACGGCCCAAACTTGAAGGTTACAAGGTTAATAAGAAGACGATTCAGATACCGAGTGATTGGCAGATTGATACCAAATTGCTTCATCAAATGGTTAAGGCGACGCTCGCCGAGTAAAGGTACACAGCACGTGTAAGAGCAATTACGATGAGTGCCTCTCGATAAAGATTAAAGATTTTTCGAAGATGATTTCGGCATCGTAATCAAGAGTCGCTACGTGAAAACTATTTATCAATTCAATTCGCTCCTTTGTCGGTGAACCTACTCGCTTCATAACGATTTCAGTATTCGATACCGGCAATGTGTGATCATCAACGCTGTGAAAAAGTTGCATCGGGACGTTTACTCTGTGCAGATGTGCTCTCGTTATTTTGAGCATTTGCAGAATCTGATAGATGCCCTCAGTTGACATAACTTCATATCCCCCTTGAGTTACCCCAGGACGTTTAATGTCATCTCCCGCCGAACTTCTATATTTCTTTATACGCGAGAGTAAATATGCAAGTTTCGTTCCAATAAAAGGGAGGTGAATCATAGGGTTGACCAGAATGATTCCGGTTATTTTGTCAGAGTGCTTTGTTGCTAAATGTAAAGTTGTTCCACCACCCATAGAAAAACCACAAATGAATATTTTCTTGCAATTTTTCCGGAGTTCGTCCAGCTCTGATTCAACTTTTTCTGGCCATTCCTGCCATTTGATTTGACTTAAATCCTCAGGTTTAGTTCCGTGGCCAGGCAGTAATGGAACACGCACTGTGTAACCCTTTTGATTTAAGTATTCCGCCCACGGACGCATTGATGAGGGTGATCCGGTGTATCCGTGAACCAAAACAACTCCTATTTCTTTATTTACTCCGGAGCCATCTGCAGACCAGTCAGTAATGAAGCCTTTGGGCGCACTTGTTTGCGTCATATCTTTAGGGTACTAAGTAGTTGGTGTCATATCCGTGCATTAGCCTTAGATTTATGACTAGTGGCTCGCGCTTGTTAAAGGACGTGCCATTTGTCGTCTTTGATTTAGAGACTTCAGGCGCCGCACCTTCGACTGGGGCGGCTGTTACCGAAATTGGCGCAGTTAAAGTTCTGGGTGGCGAAACAATCGGCGAGTTTCAAACCTTTGTAGATCCTGGACATTACTTATCGGAATTTATAACTTCGCTCACCGGGATCACAGATGCGATGTTGTTCGGCGCTCCAACCATTGATCAAGTGCTCCCCACTTTTTTAGACTTTATCGGATCACATGACGAGTCGGTCTTGGTCGCTCATAACTCCCCATTCGATATGAGTTTTATGAAAGCTGCTGCCATCGCTCATTCATACCAGTGGCCTGAATACAAAGTTATCGATACTGCTCGCGTTGCTAGGTACGTTTTAGATCGCGATGAAGTTCCGAATTGCAAACTTTCCACTTTAGCACCGTTCTTTGGTTCACCGACATCGCCCAACCATCGCGCCTTAGATGATGCCCGCGCTACTGTCGATGTTTTGCACGGGATATTTGAACGGCTGGGTTCTCACAACGTGACAACGCTGGAAGATCTAATGCAGTTCAAGAGAAAACGTCCGCGCCGACCAATCGATTAGCTCTTCGCTAATTCCTGACTTAGCTTCACCCATCTAGTTAATAAATTTGTTGCAGCCCCAGAATCAACTGCGGTCGATGCTTTGATTAGCGATGCAGAAATACGTTCGTGAATTCCAAGCCCGTTATCTCCATCGAATGCGGCTATCGCAGCTGCGGCATTTAGCAAGACGGCATCACGCGGTGCGCCTTTTTCGCCGGCAAAGATCGAATTTGTAATTCTGGCGTTCTCGCTTGCATCTCCCCCAACGAGTGCGGAAATAGGCGCGCTTGCCAATCCAAAATCTTTTGCATCTATGCGATCACTGGTGATTTCACCACTGCCAATTGTTAATACTGAAGTGGTTGTCGCAAGCGTTATCTCATCTAGTCCGTCATCCCCACGAAAGACAAAACCTTCTACGCCGCGACCAGCCAAAACCTGCGCCATAACTAAGTGCATTCGCTCGTTTGCTACGCCAATTGCCGCCGCTTTTGGTATTGCCGGGTTTGCTAACGGGCCCAAAATGTTAAATACCGTCGCGGTGGCTAACTCTTTACGAGCAGGTGCTGCAAATCGCATCGCTGGGTGGAATACGGGAGCGAAGCAAAAACCAATTCCTAATTCAGCAACCGTCTTTGCCACTTTAGCGCCATCAAGATTTATGGCAACGCCAAGTGCTTCTAGCAAATCTCCGGCTCCGGACTTCGAAGATGCCGCTCGATTGCCGTGTTTTACAACGCGCGCCCCAGCGGCAGCGGCAATAATTGCGGCGGTGGTTGAAATATTTATCGTATGCGCGCCATCTCCCCCAGTGCCGACGGTATCCACTGCGCGCTCTTCAATTTTTATCGGTGCGCAATGTTCGTACATTTGAGCAACTAGCGCTCCGACCTCTTCAGCCGTTTCGCCCTTAGCCTTTAGCGCCAGCAGAAATTGTTTTAAAAATTCTTTATCGGCACGGTCTTCCAGGACTTCACGCATTAAATCCTGCGCTTCTTGTGGATTGAGATCTAAGCCGTTTTCCATCTTCGTGATGGATGAAGCCCAATCAACAGAGCTCATTAAAAACCTTTGGTTAGCCGATTGAAGCAGCAGTATTTGAGCGCATCAAATCTGCAACTGTATTTGCCAAAGTAAATGGATCAATCGGATGGATAACACTTGCTTCGGCGCGAGACCAAGCCGCCAGCCAAGCATCCTCACGTCGTCCCGTAATTAAAAGAACCGGTGGGCAGTTGAACACTTCATCTTTGAGCTGACGGGCGATGCCCATTCCACCTTCAGGAACTGCTTCGCCATCGAGAATAAATAAATCTGCACGCAAATGACCGGAAACGCTCTTGCGATCTACAAATGCGCGAAGGGCTGGGCCTGTCGCAAACTCCTCGATTTGATGTTCTGGCAGGTCGCTGGCAACGCGTTTTCCAAGGGCGGCGACAATGGCAGAGCGCACCGAAGAGTCATCGGAGTAGACGATAATGACTGGCTTGCGGGGCGAGGACATAAGGCAAGTCTAATCAAAGGAAGGGGCTACTTCTGCCCTATTTCCATCGGAAAAGAGCGTGACCCGTTTCACCAAAAAGTGACCAATTTAAGGGGCGGAACTCGGCTGCCAAATAGAAAGGAGGGCGTACTTTCAGGGATACTTGGCCCATGACAAGCTCAACGCTGACAACGCCTCACAAAATCAACCGACCCAATCTGGTGGCGGTCGGAACGATTGTCTGGCTCTCCAGCGAGTTGATGTTTTTCGCTGCGCTCTTTGCAATGTATTTCACAACTCGTGCTGTGCAAGGTCCAACTATTTGGTCCGAGTCAACCGAGATTTTGAATATTCCTTTTGCAGCACTTAACACCACTGTTTTAGTTCTCTCTTCCGTCACTTGCCAGTTCGGCGTATTCGCGGCAGAGCGTTTCCAAGCCAAGCGCACGGGTTCAATATTTAATATCAAATCCTGGGGAATGCGCGAGTGGTTCTCTCTCACCTTCTTAATGGGTGCTTTCTTTATTGCAGGTCAGATTTACGAGTATGCCCACTTGGTAATGGAGGGAGTAACACTCTCTTCAGATGCTTACGGTTCAGTTTTCTATATGACAACTGGCTTCCACGGACTTCACGTAACCGGTGGCTTGATTGCATTCTTAATTGTGATGGTTCGCGTTTCCAAGGCGCGTCGCTTTACCCATAACCAAGCAACCACGGCAATTGTGGTTTCTTATTACTGGCACTTCGTCGATGTCGTATGGATTGCACTCTTCTCAGCGATTTATTTAATTAAGTAAGAACCTACAAAGAGGAAACGGAAAATATCTTGAAGCGTCTCTCCAGATTTCGCAGACACCGTGCTGTTGCGCCACTTCTTTTAGTTCTGGCTTTATTTTCAATAGGCACAACTTTCTCTGTCGCAGGAGCTTCAACTAGCTCTCCCCTTACCGCCGCTGAAAAGAGCGCGTTAATTGATGAAGGTCAGCGAATTTTTCTCAAGGGATGTTCTTCTTGCCACGGATTAAATGCTGAGGGTGGTGCTATAGCGCCTTCGTTAATTGGCGTTGGCGCGGCTTCGGTTGATTTCCAAGTAGCAACAGGTCGCATGCCAATGGCGGATATGAGCACTCAGGCAATGCGCAAAGCACCGGTTTACGATGAAAAGGAAGTTGAAGCACTTGCCGCATACGTTTCATCACTTGCTCCTGGACCAGCAATTCCTGGCGAAGAACACTTAAATTACGAGCGCGATGGATCAACTGCCGAAGGCGGCGAACTCTTCCGCACAAATTGCGCAATGTGCCATAACTTTGCGGGACAAGGTGGAGCGCTCACTCAAGGCAAATACGCACCAACAGTTATGGGCGTCGAACCTCGTCACATTTACGAAGCGATGATCACTGGCCCACAATCAATGCCCGTGTTTTCCGATAAAACAATTACACCTGAAGAAAAACTTTCAATTATTAAATGGATTAAAGCTGCTGAAAATGAACCGCAGTTAGGCGGAGCGGCACTCGGCCGTGTTGGTCCAGTTACCGAAGGACTTTTAGTTTGGACACTTGGACTAGGAATGCTCGTGGGCGTTGCGGTCTGGCTAGCGATGAAGGCGAGATAGATACTCAATGTCTAATGAAATCGAAGCGATAAAAGATCCTGGACTTCCAGCGCACGTTCATCGCCGCGCAGATACTGATCCAAAAGCGGCCAAAAAAGCAGAGCGCCAAGTTGCGATTCTCTTTCTACTATCCGCGCTAGGCACAATTACTTTAATTGGCTCATATATTTTTATTCCCCAGGATGTCTTCATCTTCCTCCCTGTCCTAGGAAATACAAATGCACATCAACTCTTCCTCGGTCTTGGTATGGCGGCTTCGCTCTTCTTCATCGGAATGGGAGCAATTCATTGGGCTAAGACTCTTATGCCCGATGAAGAAGTAGTTATTCAGCGCCACGAATTTCGTTCGCCAGATGAAGACCGTGCTGACTTTGTAAAGGCGGCCAAAGAAGGTGCTGCCGCTGCAGGTTTAGGTCGTCGCTCATTAATCAAGCGATCCCTTGGTCTCTCACTTGGATTAGTCGGACTATCGCCACTTCTCTTGCTCCGTGATCTTGGTCCACTTCCAGGTGATTCATTAACCAAGACATCTTGGAAAGCAGGAACTCGTTTAGTTACCGATCCGGGAGATCGACCTATTCGCCCAGAAGATATGGAAGTTGGCGCGGTTGCACAGACCCTTCCTGCGTTAGCTCCCGGTGAGCATCGCAAACTCTCAGATATCGCAAAAGATGCTGTCTTGCTTATTCGTCTACGTCCTGAAGAATTTAACCTAGATGCTGAACGCTTATCTTGGACGCATGAAGGAATCATCGCCTTCTCAAAGATCTGTTCACATATGGGTTGCGCCGTGGCCTTGTATGAGCAGCAGACAAAACACTTACTGTGCCCTTGCCATCAATCAACATTTGATGTGACCCGTGCGGCGAAAGTCATATTTGGACCAGCTGCCCGCCCTTTGCCTCAACTCGCGATAACAGTGGATTCCGAGGGATACTTGGTCGCACAAAGTCCATTTAATGAACCGGTAGGACCTAGCTTCTGGGAGCGCTCATCATGACAGCACGTGAAAGAATCGCAGGCAGCGTAGCGAATTACGTTGACGAAAGAACTGGCGCCGCAAAATGGATGAAGAAGAATTTAACTAAAGTCTTCCCGGATCACTGGTCTTTCCTTCTTGGCGAAATCGCGCTCTACTCATTCGTTATCTTGCTACTTTCTGGAACTTTTCTAACATTCTGGTTTGATCCTTCACAGCGTGAAGTTATTTATGACGGAAGTTACGAGCCGCTACAAGGTTTGGAAATGTCAGCAGCTTACGCATCTACTCTTGATATCTCATTTGAAATTCGTGGCGGTCTCTTGATGCGCCAGATTCACCCCTGGGCCGCACTAATTTTTATGGCTGCGATCGTTGTTCACTTGATGCGCGTTTATTTTACTGGCGCATTCCGTAAGCCACGCGAGTTTAACTGGATCATCGGTGTCGGTCTTCTGACCCTCGGAATCGTTGAAGGTTTCTTGGGCTACTCACTTCCTGATGACTTGCTCTCCGGAACAGGCATTCGCATCGCAGAAGCAATTATTCAAGCGCTCCCCTTGGTTGGTTCATACCTAGCCTTCTTTGCTTTCGGTGGAGCATTCCCAGGTGAAGCATTTATCCCACGTATTTATACAGTGCACGTTTTACTTTTACCTGGTGCATTTCTTGCTTTAATCACGGTGCACTTAATGCTCGTCTGGTACCAGAAGCACACTCAATATCCAGGTCCAGGACGTACCGAGAAGAACGTTGTTGGATATCCGCTATTGCCGGTTTACATGGCAAAAGCTGGAGGTTTCTTCTTTATAGTTTTTGGTGTTACGGCATTCTTAGGAGCGGTCGCATCGATTAACCCAATCTGGCTATACGGTCCTTATACACCGGCTCAAATTTCTGCAGGTTCACAGCCCGATTGGTACATGGGTTGGCTAGATGGATTGGTGCGTATGGCGCCGCCGCTTGAGAGTTATATCTTTGGTTACACCATCTCTTGGAATATCTTGATTCCAGGGCTGATTGTTCCGGGCATTTTATTTACTGGAATGGCGCTCTATCCATTTATCGAAAGTTGGATAACTGGAGATAAGCGTGAACACCATCTTCTCGATCGTCCGCGTAACGCACCAAACCGAACCGCACTTGGTGTTATGTCACTTACCTTTATGATGGTTGCACTTATCAATGGCGGCAATGACATTATCGCCACAACTTTTGATCTAACAATCAATCAGATTATGTGGTTCTCGCGCATTGGTATCTTCGTTCTGCCACCGATTGCATTTGTAATAACAAAACGCCTATGTCTATCGCTGCAGCGCGCTGATCGCGAACTCGTACTTCACGGTCGCGAAACAGGTCGTTTGGTAATGATGCCGCACGGTGAATTCGTTGAAGTACACGAGCCAATCTCACCTGAGAAGGCTTGGCTCTTGACCCAACACGAACAGAATCCACCGCTTGCTCTGGAAGAGAGCGATTTGCGAGGCGTACGTCGTCCTGGTGTTCTCAAGAACAAGTTGCGTGCTCGTATGAGCAAGGCTCACGCAGTGTCGATTCCTAAGGCAACTGCTGAAGATCTAAAAGAGATCGAACACCACTAACTTTCGCAGATCGCCTTAAGCTGCACCAAACTCTTCGCCATCCACTTTGGATTGCGTGCAAGAGATCCGGTTGCCGTTAACCACTTATTTGCAAACCACGGAATATCACTTGCATCAAAAGTTTCTGTGACTTCGGTTCGGCCCGTACCTAAATCTTTTAGTTCATAACTCCAGGTCCACTTCATCAGGTGGCACCAAGAGATCTTGCGACCATCTTCAAAGGCAACAACTTTGTTGGTAATTCGATATGGAACTCTAATTTTCATAGCCATACCGAACTTTGCTCCCAAATGGAGGCGCTCTGGACCCGAAATATGTCCTTGCAGGGTTCCTGAGCCATCAAATAGAGGATGACACCTTGGATCGGCAATTAGGTCAAAGATTCGTTGTGCGGGTGCTGAAATGACAATGCGAGCCGCCGCAGTGCGCGGTGCTGTTAATTCAAGAATTTCGGCGCGAACTTTATCCATTTTTATTGCCCGGAATAAATGAGTGTTAGTGAGAAGCGTTCTCTGCTTGTGGCTTTTCGTACTCTGTAACGAAGCCAATGATGCTAATAATTAGCGCTCCGAGTGAGATCAACGTTAGCCACCAACCAACTACGAGTGAGACGCCCATGATGATCGAGCTAAGCGCTACAGGAAGTGGCCACCAAGAATGAGGGCTATAGAAACCTAACTCCCCTGCGCCCTCAGCAATTTCAGCTGTTGGACGATCTTCGGGAAGATCGTGCCCGATGCGCTTAGCGGTAAACCAAATATAGAAACCAACCATTCCAGCTAAACACGCAGCGAGGATCATTCCAGTTATACCGACTGCTTCTCCGCCTACATAGTAATAAATAATCGCCATAATGACGTAGAAGACGGAAAGGCCTACAAAGAGGCTCCAGTTCGTTTTCATTAATGACCCTCTGTCTTAATGTGTGGGTGATGTAGATCAAAGGCTGGGCGCTCTGAGCGAATACGCGGCATCGTCAAGAAGTTATGGCGCGGTGGAGGACAAGAAGTTGCCCATTCAAGTGAGGACCCATATCCCCACGGATCATCACAGTTAACCAAAGGTGATTTACGAGTGATCCAGACATTTACGAAGAATGGAATCATAGAGAGAGCAAGAAGAGCCGATCCTACGGTTGAAATCATATTCATTCCGGTGAATCCATCGGTCGCTAGATAATCCGCGTAACGACGTGGGAAGCCTTTAATACCCAGCCAGTGTTGAATCAAGAAAGTTGTGTGGAAGCCAATAAAGAGTGTCCAGAAGTGAATCTTTCCTAGGCGCTCATTTAACATTCGGCCAGTCATCTTTGGCCACCAGAAATAGAATCCGGCGAACATTGCAAAGACCACAGTGCCAAATAGCACGTAGTGGAAATGCGCAACAACGAAGTAAGAAGCAGAAACTGCAAAATCAAGTGGCGGTGAGGCCAAGATAATTCCGGTGATTCCACCAAAAAGGAAGGTAACTAAAAAGCCCATTACCCAGAGCATCGGGGTTTCAAATGTTACGTGACCACGCCACATTGTTCCGATCCAGTTAAAGAACTTAACGCCCGTCGGAATACCGATTAAGAAAGTCATAAATGAGAAGAAAGGCAAGAGCACTTGGCCGCTGGCAAACATATGGTGTGCCCAGACTGCGACAGAGAGCGCTGAGATTGCGATTGTTGCTGCGATTAGACCTTTGTAACCAAAGATTGGCTTACGGCTAAACACAGGCAAAATTTCAGTTGCGATACCAAAGAATGGCAGCGCCAAGATGTAAACCTCAGGGTGCCCGAAGAACCAGAACAAGTGTTGCCACAACATTGCGCCGCCATTGGCTGGATCAAAGATATGCGAACCGAACAAGCGATCCGATTCGAGTGCAAGTAGCGCAGCTGCAAGTGGCGGGAATGCAAGAAGAACAAGAATCGAAGTAAGCAAAACGTTCCAAGAGAAGATCGACATACGGAACATAGTCATACCCGGTGCGCGCATTGTGAAAATTGTCGTAATGAAGTTAACGCCGCCCAGAATTGTTCCAAGACCAGAGACTGCAAGGCCGATCACCCAAAGGTCACCGCCGATACCTGGTGAATAAGTTGAGTTGGCTAGCGGTGCATAAGCAGTCCATCCAAATGATGCCGCTCCACCTGGTGTTAAGAATCCAGCGACAGCGGTGATGCTGCCGAAGGTGAATAACCAGAATGACAACATATTTAATCGAGGGAAGGCCACATCTGCGGCGCCGATTTGCAGCGGCATGATTACGTTCGCAAAACCAACAAAGAGCGGCGTTGCAAACATCAAGAGCATGATCGTGCCGTGCATTGTGAAGATTTGGTTGTACTGCTCATTACTTAAAAATTGCATTCCGGGGCGAGATAACTCGGCGCGGAGGAATAGAGCTAATAGTCCGCCAATTAAGAACCACGCAAAGGTAGTTATCAAGTACATATAGCCGATCGTCTTATGATCGGTTGAGGTAATCCACTTTACAAAATTCTTGCCTTGGACTGAAGGTGCCGGCGCAACAGTATCTATAGTCGGACGTTCTGCATAAGTTGTCATGCTGCACTCGCCTTCAAGGTCTCTAGATAAGTCTTATATTCCGCTGGAGTAACAACTTTTACTGAGAAAAGCATTTGGGAGTGATTACGTCCACAGAGAATGTTGCAGCGCCCAGGATATGTGCCGAGTTTATTTGCCGTGAATTCCAAATAATTCGTTACTCCCGGCAAGTTCTGCATTTGAATCATAAATGCCGGAATCCAGAAACCGTGAACAACATCGGTTGCGGTAATTGTGTAGCGAACTTTTTCACCTAGTGGAACGTAAAGTGTCGGTGGTTGGGCAGGAGTTCCGGTCACTACAGCTTTTGGTCCTGCTTCAGGATAAGAAAATTGCCAAGACCATTGGAATCCGTCTACCAGAATTTCGTGTTTGTAATTTGATGTCTTCTCGACAATCTCGGTCTGCTTAACAGCGGTGTAGTAGAAGAGAACTGCAACAATAATGAATGGGATGATCGTGTACGCAATTTCAACTGGAACGTTGTATTGCGTCTGCTTTGGAAATTCACCCTTGCCCGCTTTGGCGCGATGAAAAATAGCTGGCCACAAAATTAGAATCAGTGTGAATACACCGACTACTCCTCCAGCGATCCATGCACCTTGCCAGAGCGATAGCGAAATGTCATTTACGCTTGAAAGGCCTTCTTCAAAACCAAGCCCAGAAACCTTTGCACATCCAGTTAACAAGAGGGTAAGCGGCGCAAAAAGTAACGCCCGCAAGAAAGGGCGGGTTGGCTTAACAGGCATGTGCCTAAGGATAGTGCCGCATTTCCCTCATCTGCTCATTGGCTAGTAGCGTTCGCGGGGTGGTTCCAGTCACAGGAAATTTCCAAGCCGAGACAGCACTCAATCCACTGGCTCAGGAGGCGCTGCTTGCTGCCTTCGAATCTGGCTGGGCCGACCCGAAGAAAATTGGCCAGCACCCCAATCGCGCAGCCCTTCTTCGAAATAACGCACTTGAGTCGATTTCAAATCGTCTCGGAATAACACCGGATCAAATTGAAGTAACAGGCGAAGTCGGGCTTGGCTATTTTCTCTCGTTAGCTGGCTTGTTAGCCCCCGAAAAGGCTCTGCACTTTGGAGCCGGAGATCGCAGCGGCGTGATTGCAACTGTTCGATCACATCAAGGTTCAATCTCAGAAATCCCATTACGCGGTGATGGCGCTATAGATTTCACGCGCGCAAACCTGGAGAAAAATTCAGTCTTAGCCTTTCAACTAGCCAACGGTGAGACGGGAGTAATCAACTCACTCCCGACTGATCTTCCCAAAGATTTGCTAATTGCTGTTGATGCGACCGCCTCTGGCGCACGCGTTCCACTGCCCGCTAATTGGGCAAGTGCCGTTTTTGATTCACGCACTTGGGGTGGTCCAGCCGGACTGGCCTTGGTTGCAATTGGTAAGCCAGCGAATTGGAAGAATCCGCTCCCCCATATTTCTAGTACGCGGCGAACTTATGGAACTTATTCGCTTCCATTACTGCTTGCCAGTGCAGTCGCTTTGGAAAATTTCCAGCCAGATGATTTGGCAATCCGCGGAATGAATAAGCAGATTCGCACTGCGATTCGATCAGCCATGCCAGAAGCGATTATTGCTGGAGATCTAGATTTGGCTATGCCGCACTTAATTTCGATTGTTTTTCCGAATACAAATGGCGAAGAAATTTTGCGAGCTTTAGCAACAAAGGGATTTGCGGTTGATTCCGGTTCTGCTTGTACCGCGATGAATCTGCAACCAAGCCATGTCTTAGCGGCAATGGGTCACCCAACAGATGGAAATATAAGAATTACACTTCACGCCGATAGTAGTGAGCGTGAAGTTTCAGATTTGATTAGCGCGTTACTAGATGCGGTTGGATCTCAGCAGCAGCGCTAGCACCGTAGGCCAAAGTAAAGCGCTCGATGAATTCATCTGCAGTAAATCGGTACTCCTGAGTGCCAGTAGTTTCAATTACATAAGTGGCAATCATTGCGCCTAATTGAGCACATCTTTCGTGCCCAAGGCCCCAAGCAAGGCCTGCTACAAATCCTGATCTAAATGAATCGCCTACACCTGTTGGATCAACTTTGCCCTTTTCCTTTGGGCAACCAATTTTAATTGTCTCGCCGTTCAAAGATTCAACGCGCGCGCCTTCAGAACCCAAAGTTACAATTCGGAATTTTACTTGCTCCAAAATTTCGCGATCGCTCCAACCGGTCTTCTGTATGGCAAGTGCCAACTCATATTCATTTAAGAATAAATATGTCGCACCAGAAATTAATTGCTTAATCTCTTCACCGTTCATACGTGCCATCTGCTGCGAAGGATCGGCGGCGATCGCTACCCCTGTCTGGCGGGCGACTTCGGTGTGGCGCAGCATCGCTGCAGGATCATCTGGTGAAATAACAAGTAAATCGAGCTTGCCGGTCTTTTCCATAATTGGCGTCAATTCGATATTTCTCGCTTCAGACATAGCGCCTGGAAAGAAACTAGCAATTTGATTTAGTTCGGTATCAGTAGTGACCATGAAGTGTGCGGTGTGCAGAGTTTTTGAGATATGAACGTGCGAGGTATCCACGCCATGTCGCACCAACCACGCATCGTAATCTGGCCAATCAATTCCAACTGCAGCAATCAGAATCGGATTTAACCCCAACACTCCCATGCCGTATGCAATATTTGCCGCGCATCCACCACGACGAACTTCCAAACCATCAACTAAAAATGAGAGAGAAACTTTTTCGAGAGAACCGGCGACAAGTGAATCGGTGAATTTTCCGGAGAAGGTCATTAAATGGTCAAGACCAACCGAGCCTGCAACGCCAATTTTCATAAGGCTAAATTAAAAGAAAGTACTTAGCTTTAACTAAATGAATCGCCGCAAGCACAAGAACCGCCTGCATTTGGATTATCGATTGTGAATCCTTGTTTTTCGATGGTGTCCACAAAATCAATTGTTGCGCCCATGAGGTATGGATCGCTCATCTTGTCAACGACAACTTTTACGGAACCGTATTCACGGGCGATATCGCCTTCTTGATTACGTTCATCGAAGTAGAGCTGGTAACGAAGACCTGAACATCCACCTGGTTGCACTGCAACGCGCAAGTAAAGGTCATCGCGACCCTCTTGAGCGAGTAGTGCAGCTACCTTTGCGGCAGCAACATCGGTCAGAGCGATCGCTGTTGTAGTTGTGTTTGTCTCAGTTGTCTCAGTAGTCATAGGGTCAGCCTACCTGTCCCCCTGCCTCAATGCGACAGCAACGCCATTTATGAGCGAGAATGTGGTCATGTCCACATCCCAGAGCGGATCGCTAACCAATCTATTGCTGCTTGGTCGCGGCCAAGACTTGGAATCAGAGCGAGGCGTCTCTTGCACCGGCGAGCTACCAGAAGCTAGCGATCCAGAGTTAGTCACTCGTGCAAAAATTGCGCGCGCAGCACTCGGTGATCGGGCGCTAGTTCTTGGTCATCACTACCAACGCGATGAAGTAATTGCCTTTGCAGATATCACTGGAGATTCCTTTAAATTAGCGCAAGCAGCTGCGGCGCAATCAAGCGCTGAATACATAATCTTCTGTGGCGTTCACTTTATGGCAGAGAGCGCAGATATTTTAACCTCAGCTAATCAAAAAGTTATCTTGCCTGACTTGGCCGCTGGATGCTCAATGGCGGATATGGCAACTGCAAATCAGGTACAGGAATGTTGGAACCAACTTTCCCAAATTGGAATTGCAGATAAAACTATTCCTGTCACTTATATGAATTCATCTGCAGCGATTAAGAGTTTTACTGGCGAACACGGTGGAACTATCTGCACCTCATCTAATGCGAAAAAAACTATGGAATGGGCGCTAAGTAAAGGCGAAAAGATTCTCTTTCTGCCCGATCAACACCTAGGACGAAATACCGCCGTACTTTCACTTGGTTTATCTCTATCCGATTGCGTCCTCTGGAATCCCTGGAAGCCGATGGGAGGACTTACCGCCGATCAACTTCGTGCAGCAAAAGTAATTCTCTGGCGCGGTCACTGTTCCGTCCACGGGCGTTTTACGGTCGATGCAGTAAACGAAGTTCGCAACCGTCTGCCCGGAGTTAAAGTCTTAGTTCATCCCGAGTGCCAACACGAAGTTGTATCTATCGCTGATGTTGTAGGCAGTACCGAAGCGATTATCCGTACTGTTGAAGAGTCCCCCGCGGGAAGCAAATGGGCGATCGGCACTGAACTTAATTTAGTTTCTAGATTGGCAAAAGCGCATCCTGACAAAGAGATTGTCTTCCTCGATAAAACGGTTTGTTACTGCTCGACAATGAACCGCATCGATCTTCCTCACCTGGTTTGGGCGATGGAATCTCTAGTCGCAGGCCATCTCGTTAATCAGATTAAGGTGGCACCTAATGTAGCCCGCTTCTCTAAGTTGGCTCTAGAGCAGATGCTCGCTCTATAGTTTGCGCTATGACAACTCCAGCAGATGGCTCTCAGAAAAAAGGCCGACCTACCCCAAAGCGTAAAGAAGCTCAGGCTGCAACAAAGATTTCTTCGCTAGCTCCGGCATCAACAAAAATTGAGAAGAAGCGCGCCAAGGACGCTGCCCGCGTAGCACGAATGAATCAACGTGCTGCATACCTTCGCGGAGATGAAGCAGCGCTACCGTTACGCGATCGCGGAGTCGAGAAAAGATTCGTTCGTAATTACATTGATTCACGTCGCTCGATAGGCGAGTACTTCTTACCAATAATTGGCTTCGTACTTATTCTTTCGCTGATTCCAGTAAGCACATTTGCAGTCGCTGGAATCGCAATTATGTATAGCGTTCTACTCGTCTCTGTCTTCGATGGAATTTTTCTCTCACGGAAAATCAAAGCCGAAGTTGCTCAGCGTTTTCCGGATAAGAGTACAAAAGGCTTAGGTCTTTACGGATGGCTCCGCTCTACCCAGATGCGACGCATGCGCGCACCAAAGCCACAAATAAAGCCTGGCGAAAAATTTAACTAAGCTCGCGGATTTGGGCTCTTCGTCGCCTTTGCGTCGGTATTTGGAAGTGCTCCAAGAGCCTTATCAATTGCCCTCATCTGATCTTCCGAAAGCTTCACGCCGGCAGCCTTCACATTCTCTTTAACTTGTGAAGGTTTGGTAGCACCCATAATCGCGCTAGATACATTTGGGTTTTGCAAAACCCAAGCGATCGCCAATTGACCCATTGTTAAACCAACTTCTTTGGCAATAGGAGCCAAGTTTTGCACTGCGGTAAGTACTTCATCGCGCAACCAATTGGAGATCATACCGGCGCCAGATTTCTTATCTGTTGCTCGTGATCCGGCAGGTGGCTTCTTTCCTGGAAGGTATTTTCCAGTTAAAACTCCTTGCGCCATTGGTGACCAAACGATCTGTCCGATGCCCTCTTTCTTGCTCAAAGGAACAACTTCGCTTTCGATTACGCGCCAGAGGGCTGAGTACTGCGGTTGACTAGATACAAAACGGTTGTAACCCTTCGCATCTTGAATCTTCAAAGCTTCCGAAATCTGTTGGGCGTTCCATTCAGAGAATCCGATGTAATGAACTTTTCCAGATCGGATCAAATCATCAAATGCACTAAGTGATTCTTCAAGTGGCGTTTCATAGTCAAAACGATGCATTTGATATAAATCAATGTGATCGGTATTTAAGCGCTTTAGCGACGCATTACAAGATTCGATAATGTGTTTACGCGATAAGCCGCGATCATTCTTTCCTGGACCAGTTGGCCAATAAACTTTTGTGAAAAGCTCGTACGACTCTCTTCTAATTCCCTTAAGTGCCTTTCCTAATACGGATTCAGCCTTTGTGCCAGCGTAAACATCGGCGGTATCAAAGGTGGTAATTCCTAGATCGTAAGCGGTGCGAACACACTTAATTGCGGCTTCTGATTCAACTTGTGAACCATGAGTGATCCAATTTCCGTAGGCAATTTCTGAGACATACATTCCTGAAGAGCCGAGGCGTCTATATTCCATAAAGGTGACCATACCTGCGCTGTCAAGCCTTGCGTGTTCTGTTGCAATTGACCCAGCCTTATGGTTTGGTACGCACGTACGAACAGCACTACATTTCAAATGCTTTACAGCTTGCCTTTCAGGGAAAGTCGGTGAAAATCCGACGCTGACCCGCAACCGTAAGAGCGCATTAGCGCTTAAGTCGGATTACCTGAATCGCCAAGTGAATACAGACAGACACCCGCCGAGGTTTGCGGGGCGTAGTCACAAGGAAAGTATCTATCTACTTTTATTGCAACTACCCCTGTGAGGCTCTTTCATTAAGAGAGGCTCTACAGAATCAAATGAATACTAAGAAAAAAATATCAGGATTAATCACAGCCACCCTTTTACTCACAACGACCTTTGCCTTTACAGCTCCTGTAAATGCTTCCGGGAAGGGTTGGCGATATTGGGGTTACTACCAGGCATCACCCGGCGTAAAAACATGGACTGCGGCAATGACTGGGCCCACCGTCGACGTTAAAGATGGTGCAGTTGAAGGTTGGTCATTTGTCTTCGACGCAAGTGATGTGCCAACTATTGCTCCATCCATAAAGCCTGACTTCGCCTCAATCTGCCGAAGAGTTAAAGCCGATAAGGACTTAAAGCGGGTCGCACTTGTAGTTGACTTTGGTCGATCTGCATATGCACCAAAAGGAGAAAAAGTTCAGAAGAGCTTTACAAAATGCGTGCAAATTGCAAAGTCTGCCCAAGGAATTGATGTGCTTGGCCAAGCTGTGAAAATCCGCGCCGCAAATAGCGGGCTGATCTGTGGCATAAATGGTTATCCAGCAAAAGAGTGCGGCGTTGAAATACCAACGCCATATGCTTTCAAAAGATAACTCCAATAGATGAAATCGTTGCATCCGCTGACGTGGTGGATCTGGTCGTTCTTGATAGTTGGCGCGGTAATCAGCGCTAACAGTTCTTGGCTGGCCGGAATCTCCATTGCGGGTGCAACGATTCTGGTTTGGCGATTCGCTGCTGATGCTCCGTGGGCACGCAGCTTTTGGTTTTCGCTAAAGATCGGCGCCTTCATTCTGATTATTCGCACCTTAGTTGGGCTCTTAATTGGCGTTCCGATCCCCGGAACCAAACTCTTTGAGCTACCGATTCTGCCACTGCCAAGTTGGTTAGCAGGAGTTCGCATAGGTGGAGTAATTACCCAGGAGCGCTTATTTTCCTCAATTCACGAAGGCTTGATAATTGTCGCCGTAATTTCACTCTTCGGCGCAGCGGTTTCCCTAACAAGTCCGCATAAATTACTTCGCGTGACCCCAATAGTTATTTATGAGTTTGGTGTTGCAACGGTTATCGCAACTTCGGCTCTGCCCAACCTTGTGCAAAGTATTTCGCGCATACGTCGCGCTAGATTGTTGCGCGGAGATGAGAATCCATCTTGGCGTTCAATTGCTCTACCGCTCTTAGAAGATTCCCTTTCTCGATCTTTGGAATTAGCGGCGGCCATGGATGCTCGGGGCTATGGCGTGAGTCGCAAACGATCTAGGTATCGCCCAATAAGTTGGCAAGGAATTGATTCAGCTGTGGTTCTGGCTGCAGTTTTGATTCTCTCCTTTGCATTGGCGGTCTTTAGATGATTAATTTCTCGAGAGTTTCACTGGTTTACCCAACTTCCACAAAGACAATTTTGGAAGATCTCTCCTTTGAAATCGCTGAAGGCGAAATGGTCTTAGTAATTGGATCTACTGGTACAGGCAAATCTTCACTTTTGCGTTTGATAAATGGCCTTGTCCCCCATCACACTGGAGGAATTCTCGCTGGAGATATCACAGTCGATGGCGTTTCCACACAGTTGGTGCGACCGGGTGAACTGGCTCATTTAGTTGGCATCGTCGGCCAAAATCCCGCGCAAGGTTTTGTTACCGATATCGTTGAAGAGGAATTAGCTTTCGGGATGGAAGCCCTGAATATCGCCACGGATGTGATGCGCAAACGCGTTGAAGAAATTTTAGATTTGTTAGCCCTTGCCCATCTTCGCAATCGCGCGATCTCCACCCTCAGCGGAGGCGAACAACAACGCGTGGCTATCGGAAGTGCTCTGGTAATGAATCCGAAAGTTTTAGTACTTGATGAACCAACCAGCGCACTCGATCCGATTGCCGCCGAGGAAGTCATCTCGATTCTCCATCGCTTAGTCCACGACTTAAGTCTTACCGTAGTAATCGCCGAACATCGGCTAGAACGAGTCATTGGCTTTGCAGATCGAATTATCCATATTGCTGGAGATGGCAGCGCTGAAATAAACTTGCCGGAGGAGATATTAAAGCGCTCTGAAATTGCGCCGCCCATTGTTCATCTAGCCCGAGCACTGGGACTTTCCGATGTTGGCCTTAGCGTGCGTGATGTTAGAAGGATGACTGAAGAAATTCGCAACAACGGAAAAGATATACCGAGAGAAGCAGGTCAACTCGGCGAGATCGCCATAAGAACTAATAAGTTATCACTTGCTTACGGCGAGAAGAAAGCGCTGAATGAGGTATCAACTCAGATACATAGTGGAGAAATTGTCGCATTAATGGGCAGAAATGGTGCAGGAAAGAGTTCGCTACTGACGACGCTGGTTGGTATAAATAAACTTTCCAACGGCAGTTCTGAAATTAATGGGATTAAATCTGTTGACTTAAAAGGGCAAGTTAGACGAGAAACAGTTGGCTTCATTCCGCAAGAACCGAGCGACCTGTTGTACGGACAGAGCGTTCAGAGCGAATGCCAACAAGCAGATAGAGATAATCAAAGTGCTCCGGGTTCAACCTTTGCACTCTTGAAACGTATTGTTCCATCGATAAATCAGGAGACGCATCCGCGAGATTTATCTGAGGGTCAGCGTCTGGCTCTGGCACTTGCGATAGTTATATCCGCACAACCGAAAGTTTTGATTTTAGATGAACCGACCCGCGGACTGGATTATCAGTCAAAGGCTTTACTGATTTCCTTACTTAAGAACTTCGCCAATGAACCAAACCGTTCAGTATTGATTGCAACTCACGATGTGGAGCTAGTTGCCGAACTTTGTGATCGCGTTATCTTCCTAGCCGAAGGTGAAGTAGTTGCAGATGGTCCAACCCTTGACATACTTCTATCTTCGCCTGCCTTCGCGCCCCAAGTGGCTAAAGTTATGGCGCCTCGTCCGTGGCTGACTGTCTCAGATGTTGTGCGGGCAGTCGCAGAATGAAGACCTTTACATCTGATATCTACAAATTTTCTCTCTCTTCCAAAATAGCCCTGTCTCTTACTTCTCTCTTTGCCGCAGCCGGCTTTACCTGGCCATTCTTTGCGCCCGATATGGAGAGCGCTCGTTTCGCACAATATTTCTTCTGGGTTGCAATGCCACTCGCCTTTGTTCTGTTGCTAACTCAATTAAGTGATCGCAGCCTCGATGCAAAATCTGTCGCCCTGCTTGGGATGTTAGCTGCACTTCTCGCCGCACTTCGACCACTCGGCGCTGGTGCCATCGGTATAGAACCAATGTGGTTCTTGCTTATATTGGCCGCGCGAGTTTTCGGAAGTGCATTTGGTTTTCTGCTCGGCGCACTGGGAATGCTGGCATCGGCGCTATTTACGGGAGGCGTTGGCCCTTGGCTTACTTATCAAATATTTGCAGCGGGTGTGATTGGGCTATTCGCAGGCGCATTCGCCAAAGATCTACGCGGCTGGCGTGAACAGATTTACCTACTCCTCATCGCGATAGTTTCAGCCTTAGGCTACGGACTGCTGATGAATCTTCAGTTCTGGCCATGGGCACTCGGTACCAATACCCAACTTTCATTTATTCCAGGTGGCGATATTCAAATTAATTTGCGCCGCTTCATATCTTTTCATTTTCTATCTTCTATGGCCTGGGATATTCCACGAGCGATACTGACTAGCGTTCTCGTAATAACAACTGGTCCGGCTGTCTTAGCCGCGCTTCGTAGAACTAAAAAACGTGCAGCTTTCTTAACACCGATTGAGTTCAGCGAACGTTTGAGGTAACCAAGGGAAGTTTAGAAACCTCCGCTACGCAGTCGCGCCCACGCACATCAATTACTACTTGATCGCCCAATTTAATTGAGTTGCTTATAAGGGCTAAAGCGATTCCCTTCTTTAGCGTTGGCGAGAAAGTCCCGCTAGTAACAATGCCGATTGATTCACCAGCGGAGTTTTTCACCTGCATACCCGCGCGTGGAATTCCGCGGTCCTGGCTGACTAGAGCACGAATTCTCGGATGTAAACCCGCGCTCTTCTCTTTGAGCAATTCTTCTCTTCCGCTGAAACCACTTTTATCCCAACCTATTGCCCAAGTTGCTGCTGCTTGAACCGGTGTAATTTCTAAAGTTAATTCGTGTCCGTGTAATGGGTACCCCATTTCGGTGCGAAGAGTGTCGCGAGCACCTAAGCCACAGACCAATCCACCAAGCGGGGCTATTGCCGTTACCAAGGCATCCCAAACTTTTTCGGCATCTTTCCAGCTCGGAACAATTTCATATCCGTGCTCACCGGTGTACCCAGTGCGACAGAGAATTACATCGCATCCCGCGATGTTGACATGCTCAAAGGCCATGTAATCCATTGCCGGATTGATTCCAAAACTCTTGATGACATCTTTGGAGAGCGGACCTTGTACTGCAATTACACCAAAAGATTCGTGCAGATTTACGATCTCAATATTGGCTGGTGCCTTGGCTAACAAGTCCGCTACGACATCACTAGTGTTTGAGGCATTTGGTATCAGAAAGAAATCAACATTTGTATTGCGATAGACAATCAGGTCGTCAATAACCCCTCCCCTGGAATTGCAGTGAAGGGTGTATTGGGCTTGACCATCTGAAATTCGATTTAAATCGTTGGTGAAGATTGAATTGAGAAAATCCAAAGCACCCGGACCTTTTACGCTGACTTTGCCTAAATGGGAAACATCAAAAATTCCGACTTTTTCGCGAACTGCTGCGTGCTCAGCTAAGACGCCAGCGCCAGGATATTCAATTGGCATTAGCCATCCACCGAAATCGGCCATCTTCGCCGAAAGTTGGATGTGTCTATCGGCAAGTGGTGAATTTTTCATAGCGACAACTTACACTTACCCTCAGCATAAAGCAGGTAAGTTGCCGCCTATCAGTCCTAAGGGAGATTAAATGACCACGCTTCATCTATCTGATGGAATTATCAAGGATGAGATCCTAGTTGTCGGTTTATCTCATAAAAAATTAGCGCGAGATGGCAAAGTAAATTTGGTAATTGAAAGTGGCGATATTGCACTCGACAGCAAAAAACTTCTTCCCATCTTGGCTGATATGGGAGCAACTGGAAAGTCAGATGAAGTAATTAAGGTTCCTGGAGTTACAACGCGCCTGCTGGTCTTCACTGGACTGGGAGAGCAAAAAGCTGTTCTGGATGATGAAGTGCTAAGACGGGCAGCCGGCGCAGCTGCACGGGCACTGTGCGGAAATTCAAGTGCAACATTTTCTCTTCCTGCCAAAAAAGTCTCATCTCTGGAGGCGATCGCAGAAGGCGTTCTACTAGGCGCTTACGTATTCAATAAATTTCGCGTTGATTCTCTGGCCCAACGCAACCCCAGCTTGAAGTCAATCACTATTCATTCAAAGCAGGCTGGGAGTGCGGGTGCTAAGGATGCGATAAAGCGTGCCAGCATTATCGGTCAGTATTCAGCGCTAACCCGCGATTTAATTAACACTCCCCCAAGTCACTTGAATCCAGATTCATTCTGTAAAGAATTTACAAATTTAGTTAAAAAAGTTGGTGGCGCAACGGCAGGATTGAAGATTTCAGTAATGAATGAATCGCAACTTAAAAGTAAGGGCTACGGTGGAATTACAGCGGTAGGACAAGGTTCGGCAAATCCACCAAGGCTGCTTCATATTTCATATCGCCCAGTTAAAGCAAAGGCGAGAAAGACTTACGCATACGTTGGTAAGGGAATCACCTTTGACTCCGGTGGGTTGGCGCTAAAGCCCGCCGCCGGAATGGAGGCAATGAAATCAGATATGTCAGGTGCGGCAGCTGTTTGCGCTGCAACAATTGCAATCGCGATGATGAAACTTCCAGTAGCAATTGATTGCTATGCACCACTCGCTGAAAATATGGTTAGCGATAATGCGACCAGACCAAGTGACATAATCACGATGTACGGTGGTAAAACAATAGAAGTGCTTAATCCAGATGCCGAAGGTCGACTTGTGCTCGGCGATGCGCTGGTTAAGGCGCAAGAGAATAAATCACTTGATGGAATTGTTGATGTGGCAACACTTACAGGAGCCCAAGTTGTTGCTCTAGGCACGCGAACCGCTGCAATTATGACCAATAACCAAGATTTCAGTGACCACTTCTTTGCAATTAGCAAAACTGCCGGTGAAGCTTTCTGGCCAATGCCATTGCCAGTTGAACTTCGCGCTTCACTGGATTCGCCAGTTGCAGATATGGCAAATATCGGAGAGCGAATGGGCGGAATGTTGGTTGCCGGCCTTTTCCTAAAAGAATTTATTTCACCAGAGTTACCTTGGCTTCACCTGGATATTGCAGGCCCTGCCTATAACGAAGGTGAGCCATATGGTTATACGCCAGTTGGTGGCACCGGTATGGCCCTTAGATCTTTGGTCGCCCTTGCTCAATCTGCCGCAATTTCGTAATCGCAGGGCTGAACTGGCAAGATAGGCTCATTCGGTAGATCACTTTACGAAGGAGCTCGAACAGGTGTCCAACTTTGATCTCGTAATTCTAGGCGGCGGCAGCGGCGGATACGCAGCTGCCTTACGTGGTGCCCAACTCGGCTTAAACGTAGCCTTGATCGAAGCAGACAAGCTCGGCGGAACCTGTCTCCACCGTGGATGTATTCCGACTAAAGCGCTTCTACACGCCGGTGAGATTGCAGACGGAACTCGCGATGCAAGCCATTTTGGTATCAACGCAACTTTTAACTCAATTGATATGGCTGGTGTGAATTCTTATAAAGATGGTGTGATCACAAAACTTCATAAAGGTCTGCAAGGTTTAGTTAAATCTCGCAACATCACCTTTATTGAGGGGCACGGAAAGCTCGTCGCTAAAGACACTGTCGAAGTAAACGGTACGAAATACACAGGAAAAAATATCGTCCTAGCAACGGGTTCTTATGCAAAAACACTTCCCGGCTTAGATGTAGATGGCAAGCGAGTAATGACTTCGGATCACGCCATGAAGTTGGACTATGTACCTAAGAGCGTCATAGTTCTTGGTGGCGGCGTCATCGGTTGTGAGTTTGCCTCTGTTTGGAAATCTTTCGGCGCTGAAGTAACAATTATTGAAGGGCTCTCACATCTAGTTGCCTTGGAAGATGAATCTTCTAGCAAGCAGTTAGAGCGGGCTTATCGCAAACGTGGAATTAACTTCGAGCTAGGTGTCCGCTTTAAATCTCACTCAGTCAACGCTGATGGAGTTACAGTGACTTTGGAAGACGGTAAGACATTTACCGCAGAAGTGCTTCTAGTCGCAGTCGGTCGCGGGCCAGTCTCAGCCAACCTAGGTTATGAAGAACAAGGAATAACTATGGACCGTGGCTATATCTTGGTCGATGACAAGTGCCGCACAAATGTTCCCGGCATATGGGCGGTAGGAGATTTAATTCCTACTTTACAGTTGGCGCACGTCGGATTTGGCGAAGGAATTCTCGTTGCTGAAGAGATCGCCGGACTCAATCCCCGACCAATTAATTACGACGGTGTTCCACGCGTGACATATTCAGAACCGGAAGTTGCATCTGTTGGCCTCACAACCGCCCAAGCAAAAGAACGCGGATTTGATGTCGTCGAACTTAACTACGACTTGGCCGGTAATGGCAAAGCGCAAATCTTGCGCACTGCTGGATCAATCAAATTGGTTTCGCAAAAAGGTGGACCTGTGCTTGGAATCCATATGGTTGGTTCGCGTGTTGGAGAACTTCTAGCGGAAGCGCAGTTAATTTTTAATTGGGAAGCATCAGCAGATGATGTTGCACCACTAATCCATGCTCACCCAACGCTTTCCGAAGCGATGGGTGAGGCTCACATGGCACTTGCCGGCAAACCATTACACGCTCACGGTTGATTTAGGAAAAGGAATAGCTATGACTTTCTCAGTAACCATGCCTGCACTCGGTGAAAGTGTCAGTGAAGGAACGGTCACGCGTTGGCTGAAGGCTGAAGGCGACCATGTTGCAATGGACGAACCACTCCTTGAAGTGTCAACCGATAAAGTTGATACCGAAATTCCTTCTCCCGTTGCTGGCGTACTGCAAAAAATAGTTGTCGCAATTGATCAGACAGTTCCAGTAGGTGCTGAACTTGCAATAATCGCCGATGGCGCAGCCCCTGCGTCTACACCAGCGCCAGCTGCACCTGTTGCCTCTGCACCCGTTACACCTCCTCCAGTTGCCGCCGCACCAGTTACTCCTGCTCCAGTGGCATCGGCACCTG
The DNA here is from genome assembly GCA_945869505.1 of Bifidobacterium breve. The sequence continues at coordinate 9,955 of CAMBOZ010000005.1, read as the reverse complement.
CTGCAAGTAGCGCAGGAACAATAATTACTATGCCGGCACTCGGCGAGAGCGTCAGTGAAGGAACTGTCACTCGTTGGTTAAAAAACGTTGGAGATAGCGTTGCAGTTGATGAAGCATTACTAGAAGTTTCTACAGATAAAGTTGATACTGAAATTCCATCACCAGTAGCCGGAACGATTATTTCAATCGATGTTCCAGTGGATACAACTGTTCCTGTCGGTGCGCGTCTTGCAGTTATCGGCAGCGCCGGTGCAGCTTCTGTTCCAGCGGCACCGAGCACACCTGCTCCAGTAGTTGCTGCTGCTCCAGTAGTTGCTGCTGCTCCAGTAGTTGCTTCACAACCTCTCGATGCTTACGTAACTCCAATTGTTCGCAAGCTCGCCTCTGAACTCGGAGTAAATCTCGCCAGCGTCACCGGAACAGGTGTGGGCGGTCGAATTCGCAAGGAAGATGTACAAGCTGCTGCGCCAAAGGCCGCACCCGTTGCACCAGTTTCAGTGCCTGCAGTGTCGGCACCGGCTGCACAGGCTGCTCCTGCCCAACGCAGCAATGCGGTAGTTCCGGTATCACCGTTGCGTGGTACTACTGTAAAAATGTCACGGCTTCGCAAAGTAATTGCCGCTCGCATGGTCGAGTCGCTTCAAGTGAGCGCACAACTAACTACTGTCATTGAAGTAGATGTTACGAAGATTGCGCGCTTGCGAGATCGTTCAAAAGCCACTTTCGAAGCGCGTGAAGGCGTCAAACTCTCCTTCTTGCCTTTCTTTGCAGTATCAGTTTGCGAAGCTCTTAAACAACACCCAGTGCTTAACTCATCCGTTGAAGATGATCAGATTATTTATCACGGTACAGAGCACTTGGGTATCGCTGTCGACACTGAACGCGGACTTTTGGTGCCCGTTATCCATAGCGCCGGTGATTTAAATATGGGCGGAATCGCTCGTAAGATTTCTGATCTTGCTGCCCGCACTCGTGAAAATAAAGTATCTCCTGATGAACTCGGTGGCGGAACATTTACGCTGACAAATACTGGCAGCCGAGGTGCTCTCTTTGATACTCCCATCATTAACCAACCACAAGTTGCGATCCTTGGTCTAGGCGCGATTGTGAAACGTCCAATGGTTGTAAAGGGTGAAGATGGCGGCGAAACAATTGCGATTCGTTCAATGGTCTATCTTGCACTTTCTTATGATCACCGCGTAGTAGACGGTGCAGATGCTGCGAGATTCTTGGTTACTTTGAAGGAGCGTCTCGAAGGCGGCGCCTTCGAATCAGATTTAGGTCTCTAACGCAAATGGCTGTTGCTCAAAGAATTGCAATTACAGGTGCATCCGGTTTAATCGGTAGCGCCCTAGTTGGATATCTAAAATCCGAAGGTCACACGGTGCAACGACTAGTACGTCGTGCAACCGTAGCTCCTGATGAAATCAAGTGGGATCCAAAGACTGGTTATGTAGATATTGAAGCACTTCGCGGCGTAGATGCAGTTATTCACCTTGCCGGAGTTGGTGTTGGTGATAAGCGTTGGACTAAACGCTATAAATCAGAGATTTTGAATTCCCGTTTACTCGGTACAACAGCTATTGCAAACGCTGTAGCCGAAGTTAAGCCACAAGTTTTTATCTCCGCTAGCGCGATTGGCTGGTACGGAGATTCTGGAAATCGCGCTGTCGTAGAGAGTGATTCCGTGGGTCACGATTTTTTAGCCGCAGTTTGTCGCGAATGGGAAAGTGCCGCAGATTTAGCAGGCGATGTTCGTACGGTAAAGCTTCGTACTGGGCTCGTCCTTGATCCAACCGGCGGAGCACTTGGAAGAATGTTGCCGCTCTTTAGATTTGGGCTTGGCGGAAAATTAGGTTCCGGTCAGCAATGGTGGTCTTGGATCACTTTGCACGATGTTGTGCGCGCCATTGTTTTCACACTAGAAAAGAAAATTTCTGGCCCCGTGAACTTAACTTCACCAAACCCAGTCACAAATCAAGAATTTACTGCAGCACTAGCGCGTGCAATGAAACGACCTGCACTATTTCCTGCTCCTGCGATTGCGTTAAAGATTGCGCTAGGCGGCTTTTCAAGTGAAGTCCTCGGCTCTAAAAAAGTAATGCCTAATGCGTTAACAGATGCAGGTTTTAAATGGGATTACCCGCATATTTCAACGGCGCTACAAGCCCTCGTCGAACAATAACTCTTCGGCTGCCAAACGGCCAGCAAGTAATGCACCATTCTGTGACGGGGCTGTTAGGTAATCACCTGCGCGGTAGACGTTTTCACTGACGCGCAAACTCTTTACCTGTTCTGCGCCAGGAGCAAATAATGGAAGCGAGGAGTGAATTTCATACTTTGCTAAGAAGCGCCAATCCCCCGTTGATTTACCCCACATTAACGCTAAGTGGCGGCGGACTTCTGATTCCGATGCGTGTGAGATTGTTGTGGAAGAGATTAGCGATTGTCCGCTTGGTGCATAACGAGAAGATAGATTCGAAATTACTATGGAATTAACTACCGGTCCGCGATGTTGAGAATCAAGAATTAATTGCGCTTCTTTAGTAGGAGCGCTATCTGCGGTGTGATACCAAGTGATCGAACTCAACAGTGGTGTTACCTGATTGGATCCCAAGATCTGAGCGGCAGTTGTTAAATCGGTTGCCAGAATAATCTTCTTGGCTAGAAAATCTCCGTTACTTGTAATTACTGAACTACCGCGAATTTCCTCAACACGAGTATTTAATTGCAAGTTTTTCACGCGCTTAGCCAGCGCAATGGGAAGGGCGCTCACGCCATCTGATGGAATACCGGAGCGGCCGTATATGAAACTACCGATGATTTCCCGGCCAACTACTGCACTAACTCGTGCGGGGTCGGCAAGAAACACGCCTTGCAAAAAAGGTTTCAGTACTTTCTCGTATAAATCTGCGGTTCCACATCGCAATAAATGGGCTTCAACGCTTTCGCCTTGAAGTGGCTTGGACAATAGATACTTTAAAAAGGCCATCTTCGATGCCAACGAACCTGACTTCGCAGAGAAAGCTGAAAAGATTGCGCTACGTGGATCACCGAGGTTTACGTAATCTGAATCGAATGAGATACGAACAGACCGCGGCGCTACCTTAAAGTCTAACTCGCGCTCAATCCCCCAGCGTTTCACTTCCGGATAATTCAAATTAATTAGCTGGAACCCTCGATCAAGGATAAAACCATCGATCAGGTCGCTAGCCACTCGACCACCGGGCCTATCTGAAGATTCCAGAACGGTCACTTCAGCACCAGCATCTTGCAAAGTTAAAGCAGCACTCAAACCAGCAAGACCGGCACCAATTACTACATACATCTAAAGTAAAACTTACTTATTTTGTAATTTAGATGGCCACCAGATTTTTGGTCCAATGTCGTGTACTAACGCTGGAACCAAGACGGAGCGAACAATGATGGTATCTAGTAAAACTCCGAAGGCGACTGCGAAGCCAAGTTGGGCAAGCGGCACTAGCGGAAGAAGACCAAGTACGGCAAATGTTGCCGCCAAGACGATTCCGGCAGAGGTGATTACTGCACCTGTAACCGTGACACCCTTAATGACTCCTGCGCGAGTTCCAATCTTCGCACTCTCTTCTCTAACGCGTGTCATAAGGAAGATGTTGTAATCAATTCCCAGAGCCACTAAGAAGATGAACGCAAATAGTGGGAACGAATTATCTCCGCCCGCGAAACCGAATATGTGATTAAAGACCAAAGCGCAAACACCGAGAGTTGCAAAGTAGCTTAGAACAACCGTACCCAGTAATAGTACTGCGCTAAGAATACTGCGCAGCAGGACTCCGAGGATCAGAGTGATCACCAATAAGATAATTGGAATAATAGTTTTATTGTCACGATTATTTGCGGTGCGCACATCAAAGTAGACCGCACTTGTTCCCCCAACGAGGGCTGAAGCATCAGCGGCTTTCGCAAGTTCGCGAATTTTCGGAATGTCATTTCCCGCTTCAACGCTATCTGGAGCAGCATCGAGAGTGACATTGAGAATTGCACGCCCATTTACCACTTTAACTTCTGGTGAAGGTTGTCCCGCAACCGGCACACCATTCAGCATTGGAACCACTTCCGTGACGCCAGGTGCCGATTTAATTGCGGCAGAAACTGCTCCGATTTTATTTGCATCAACAACAATCTGAGTTGGATCGCCTTCGCCACCTGGGAAATGTTTAACGAGTAATCGCTGCCCTACAACAGACTCTGGATTACCTGTAAATGTATCCACTGTTCCGATTCCGTCGGCCTTGAGGGTTGTCGACGTAAGAGCGAAGCCCAACAGAACAATTCCTGTGATCACCCAAGATTTGCGCGGGTTACGACCTATCCCATTAGCAACTTTTGACCATGCGCCAGTCATAACGTGATCATCACCGTCATTTTTGGGAACACGTGGCCAGAATATCCAGCGTCCAAATATCAAGAGCAGTGCTGGAAGTAAAGTCAAAATCGTAATCATTGAAACCACGATTCCGATTGCTCCAATTGGACCAAGGCCTGCAGTATTTGTTAACTGGCTAAAGAGCAGAACTAAAAGTGATATCGCCACTGTTGAACCAGATGCAAGAATTGGTTCCCAGACGCCCTTGTACGCGGCGCGCATAGCCTCAAATCTATTGTCGGTGAAATGTAATTCTTCGCGATAACGCGCAATAAGCAAGAGCGCATAATCTGTTGCCGCTCCAATGACTAAGACGGAGAGAATTCCTTGCGACTGACCATCGACATCAATAATGTCGTTCTTGGCAAGTAAATAAACGATTCCACCAGCGGTCGAGAGAGCAAATAGCGCTGAAAGCAAAGGAATGATCCACAAAATTGGAGAACGGTAAACAACGATCAAGATAACCGCAACAACAGCAAGTGTAGTTAGCAGCAAAGTTGAATCGATATCACCAAAGGCTCCAAATAAGTCACCTAGCAATCCACCTGGGCCAGTGACATACGGCGTAAAGCCGTTGGCTTCGGCGATCGGCTTAATATCCTCACGCAACGCTTCAATCGCTGCCGGAAGAACAGGCTCGTCGTTCGGAAGCAGCTTAGAAATCGCGTTTCCGTCCAGTGGAATATTTGCTAACAGCGCTTTCCCATCTTGAGCTGGAAAGACTGAGATCGCTTGACCTGGAGCTAAGTAATCACCAATTTTGGCAGAGGTGTCAGCCAAAGTTAAATCACCAATTTTGGAAACGTGATCACTCACTGCCTTTATCGTTGCCGGCGTAAAGCTGCCTTCAAAAAGTATGAGTGCTGGGAAATTAAAAGAATCTTGTGTCGAGAAATTCTTAATCTCATCCGCAGCTAAGGTCGCTTCAGCGCCTTTCGGTAGAAATGAAGAATTGTTATTTTCCTGCACGGAAGTTAACTTTCCGAATAGCGGCCCGAATACGCCGGTAATAATGAACCAAGCGATCACCACCAACATTGCTATGGCATAAGGTTTACGATTCTTTTGGGCGCGTTGCATAGTCACGATAGAAGGGCCTTTCGGGCTTGAGTTTGAGCAAATTTCGCTAGGAGGACAGCCTACCTTTAGGCTGTGTCCGTGCCCCTTCACTCGCCCGTAAGCACCGCTCAAAGTGCAGCAAATATTGTTGTAGATCACATAGGGCTGATGGAATTTGAGAGCGCTCTGGCATTACAGCGAAAAATCCACGGCGAGGTTGCATCAGGAACTCGGGTAAATACATTGCTCTTGCTGGAACATCCGTCTGTTTATACCGCGGGAAAACGTACCCAAAGTTTTGAACTCCCAACCGATGGAACCCCTGTAGTTCAAGTTGATCGTGGCGGGCGAATTACTTGGCACGGTCCAGGTCAATTGGTCGGATATCCCATTGTTAAATTGTTAAAGCCAACTGAGCTCGTTGGATTTGTACGAACTCTAGAAAGTGCACTGATTAAAGTTTGCGCAGAAGTTGGCGTTAAGGCGGTACGAGTCGACGGCCGATCAGGTGTTTGGATTTCTGACAGTAACGGTGACCGCAAGATCGCCGCGATTGGAATACGAGTGGCAAGTGGCGTAACCATGCACGGCTTTGCCTTAAATGTATCTCCTGATCTTTCAAAATTTAGCCAGATCGTTCCCTGCGGGATTGATGATGCGGCAGTGACTTCTTTGGCGATTGAACTTGATCGAACCGTGGATATCGCCGAAATTACCCCAATAGTTGAGAAGCATCTCGTTGAAGCACTGGGTAAGGTAAGCCTATGACTCTGGCACCTGATGGCCGCAAGCTACTCCGGATCGAAGCGCGCAATGCCGAAACTCCAATTGAACGCAAACCAGAGTGGATTAAGACGCGCGCAAATATGGGGCCGGAATACACCAGGCTCCGTTCGCTAGTTAAGAGCGAAGGTCTACACACGGTCTGTCAAGAAGCGGCCTGTCCAAATATTTTTGAATGTTGGGAAGATAAAGAAGCAACTTTCTTAATTGGCGGAGATCGATGTACTCGACGTTGCGACTTTTGCAATATTGATACCGGTAAACCATTGCCCATCGATCGCGAAGAACCACGCAAAGTTGCAGAATCAGTAAAGTCAATGGGGTTGAGATACGCAACCATCACCGGTGTAACTCGTGATGACTTGCCTGATGAAGGCGCGTGGTTATATGCCGAAACAATTCGTCAGGTGCACGAGCTGAATCCTGGTTGTGGTGTTGAAATGTTGGCACCGGATTTTCACGCAAAAGCTGAACTCTTGAATCAGATTTTTGAAGCCGGTCCAGAAGTTTTTGCACACAATCTTGAAACAGTCCCTCGCATATTTAAACGAATACGTCCTGCCTTTACTTACGAAAAATCTCTCCAGGTAATCAGCATGGCTCGCGATTTCGGTATGGTTACTAAATCTAATTTAATCCTTGGTTTAGGTGAAACCCGTGAAGAAATTTCACAAGCGCTCATCGATCTTCATGATGCAGGTTGCGACTTGATAACCATTACGCAATACCTCCGCCCAACCAATAAACATCACCCGGTTGAACGTTGGGTAAAGCCAGAAGAATTCGTGGAGTTAGCCGCCGAAGCAACTGCCGCTGGTTTCTTGGGCGTAATGAGCGGACCGCTGGTTCGCTCGAGTTACCGCGCTGGTCGTCTGTATAAGCAAGCCGTTGAAGCGCGCGCAAATCTGGGATCGCTGCGTGGCTGAAGTTGTTTATCCGCCAGTAATTTTGGTTCTAAAGTCATTTTGGAAATACCTCGGGTTGCGATTTCATTTCGAGGGCGAGGCCCATATCCCACGTAAAGGTGGAGCGATTCTGGCGATGAACCACATCGGCTATCTAGATTTTGCTTTAATCGGTACGGCCGCACTTCCTGCGAATCGCTTAGTTAGATTTATGGCAAAGAAGGAAATCTTCGATAATAAATTAGCTGGTCCACTGATGCGCGGAATGCACCATATAAATGTTGACCGCAGTAATGGTTCTGCATCTTTTGTTGCTGCCCTTCGCGCACTTCGCTCAGGTGAAATTGTGGGAATTTTTCCAGAAGGCACAATTTCAAAGAGCTTCGAAATTAAAGAGTTGAAATCCGGTGCGGTACGTCTTGCTATGGGCGCGAACGTTCCTGTGATTCCAGCAGTTATTTGGGGATCCCAACGCATTTGGACTAAAGGCGTAAAGCGTGACTTGGGCCGACGCAAGTTCCCAATTTTTGTCACATTTGGCGCACCTATGTACTTTGATAAATCTGCAGATGTTGAGGCGGGCGAAAAAGCCCTCCGTGAAACACTTTTAAATCTCCTGCATGAAGTGCAAGGAAAATACCCCGATAACCACCAAGGTCAGCGTTGGGCACCGGCTCGTCTTGGTGGTACAGCGCCCGCTCCCCTAAACTGAAGCCATGTTTAAAAAGAAGGCGAAAGCGCCCAAGATTAAAAAGGTTCGTTTCCAAACTTTCCGTGACGCATACAAAGTAACCAAGAGCGTAAAACCTTGGATTGGTGCTGGCATATTTGGTGTCTTCGCGATTACCTGGGCAGTTGGAATTGCAATTGGTATTTTCATTAGCCATCCGATTTATCTTGGCTTCGTTTCACTTCCCGTTGCAGCGCTAGCCGCGATGTTCTTTTTCACTCGAATCGCATCCTCTGCCGCTTATGTTTCTATTGAAGGACAAATGGGTGCAGCCGCCAGCGTTCTTATGGCTATTCGTAAAGGTTGGATCACTACTCCAGCTGTTGCCGTAACCAAGAACCAAGACATGGTTCACCGCAGCATTGGCCGTGCAGGAATCGTGCTAACTGGAGAAGGAAGTCAAGCGGTACGCGGAATGTTGCAGGACGAGCGTAGAAAAGCTGAACGCTTTGCTCCTGGAGTTCCAGTTATTGAAATTTACGTTGGTGATGGCGCTGACCAAGTTCCGCTTCGTAAGTTGCAAAAGCGTGTCGCTAAATTACCTAAGAAGTTATCTGCGCATCAAATGCGCGAAGTGCGAGCCCGCTTTAAAGCAGTTGGCGGAATGTCTATGCCAATACCAAAGGGTCCAATGCCAAAAGGAATCCGCGTTCCAAAACGCTAATTACTTCTTTCCTTTTCGCGTATCGACCAACCTTGTTCCACTAAGTCGCTCGTGAATTCCGCGACCATTTTCGTCGTATGTAATGGCGGTAACTACTAGACAGAGCAAAATCGTTCTGACTAGCGCCTGCACCGGAGTCGGATTTCCGCCCCCATTAAATTGGACGACTCTCAAACCAACGACGCGATGGCCTGCGGTCGCGCCACCGAACGCGGTCAATACCAAGACCTCTACGAAAAAGATGATCAGGTGTGGGACTCGGGCTTGAGGCGCTCTTTCGGCGAATGAGGCGCTGCCGCCAAAGAAGCCAAGGGCGATCGCATAACACATCAGCCAATCGATGGTCAGACCCAGGAAGCGCCGACCCAAACTGATCTCGTGTTTCATATGGGTGAGCCTACAGACCCGTGGGAAGCGGTGCATGTTTTACATGGCTGTAACACACCAGTTATGCCAAATGCCCTTTGGAGTCTTAGGGTTTACCCAGATCGGTCGCCCTCAATGATGATGGCCCATTCGAATATACGAGGAGCAAACTTTATGTTTAAGAATTCCGCAGAAATTTTCGCTTTTATTAAAAAAGAAGATGTCAAACTTGTTGATGTTCGCTTTACCGATCTTCCAGGTATTCAGCATCACTTCAACGTTCCAGTTGAATCATTTGACGAAGCAGTATTCACAGATGGCCTAATGTTTGACGGCTCTTCTATCCGTGGCTTCCAGTCAATTCACGAATCAGATATGAAGTTGCTACCAATTCCTTCATCTGCATTTATCGATCCGTTTCGTCTAGAGAAGACGCTAGTAATTCTCTTCTCAGTACATAACCCATCTGATAACACTCCTTACTCACGTGATCCACGTGGCGTAGTCGCCAAGGCTGTTGATTACTTGAAGTCAACCGGAATCGCTGATCAAGCATTCTTCGCACCTGAAGCTGAATTTTATGTTTTTGATGCAGTACGTTTTAAAACTGGAATGAATGAGTCATACCACCACATTGATTCTTACGAAGGTGCTTGGAACACAGGCATCGTCGCAGATCCAGATGGAACTCCAAACCGTGGATATCGCACACGCATCAAGGGCGGTTACTTCCCTGTTTCACCAACTGATCAATTCGCTGATTTGCGCGATGAGATGGTTATGGAACTCGGACGCGCGGGACTTCTTGTAGAGCGTTCACACCACGAAGTTGGAACTGCAGGTCAGATGGAGATCAACTATCGCTTCACTGACATCCTTAGCGCCGGCGATGAGTTGATGAAATTCAAGTACATCATCCGTAACGTTGCTTGGGAAGGTGGCAAGACTGCGACCTTTATGCCAAAACCGCTCTTCGGCGATAACGGTTCTGGAATGCACGTGCACCAATCACTTTGGAAAGATGGCAAGCCACTGTTCTT
>CAMBOZ010000004.1 GCA_945869505.1 Bifidobacterium breve | reverse complement strand
TCGTGAGCGCTAAGGTTAAAAAATTGACTCAAACTTGAGGCAATTGACCCGATTCCCCAAGATGCCGTTGCAAGTGATAAAAATGCAACCGCTAGCGGATCGTTGTGTAGCGGTGCCTGAAAGAGTCCGATCACAACAGATAGAACTATTGCATTGTAGAAAAGTAAATCTTTCGCAATAGACGGTTCAGAGATAAAGGCACGAATCAGAATATGTGCGAGCAACAAGATTGCGGGCAGCCACTTAGCGATTCGGTGAATTACCACCCTCAAAAGTTAAAGGAACGCCACGTCACACATTAATAGGGGAAACCTAAGTGATCGGTAGCTTTAAAGTCCCTTTTTACAGATCAGCTTAGCCAAATCAAGACTGGTTGAAATTTCAGCCTTTGAGTTGGTGTATTGAGCCAGCGCTGCTTCCCTAGCTTTTTTACTTCGTTCATTCTGCTTGCCAACAGTTGTGAAACCCCTGATCGCAATTTCGTAATTGCGTACCGCTGAAGTGAAGGCGTCGATTGTCTTCTTATTTTTTGTTAAGTTGGCAGTATCTGCCTTCAAAACCAAAAGTTGTGCGGTTATGGTGTCAATTTTTGCCTGGTACTCAGGAATTAGTTTATTTGCTTTTTCCACTTGTGCCGCCTGCTTAACAATGTCAGCATCTAATTTAGCGATAGTTGAATCAGTAACAGCTTTAACTTTTGGCAAGTTCAATACAGCTTTTTTATAAGTACTTGTAGTGTTTACACAGTCAAGAGATAACCAAGTTAACTTAGCGTTTTTCACAAAAGCATTCTTTGCGCACCGGTATGTAGACCCCTTGACCTTAGTTGTGGCATTCGCTTTTTTGCAGGAGACCCCATTGCTGATCTTGGTCGCAGCAGTTGCTGGCACGGCGGTAGTTGAGGCAGCAACTAGAACTGCGGCACCTAGTACTACGAGAACCTTGCGAAACATGAAAACCTCCATTGATGATGGGCTCATATTAGCCAACCGCGAGGCCCATATTAAGGAGACAAGCAGAGAAAATCGTGTGAATTATCGCTGCTTAACTCGTAGGTTCATCCCTACCCGCCTGACCAACGGCCTAGGCATAAGAGAAATGATTCCAACCAATAGTTTGTACTGCCACCCAGGTATCGATACTGGTTTACCGCCGAGGGCATCTTTCCAAGCCTTTGCAACTAAAACATCGGAATTTAGCCACATAAATTGTGGAAGCCCGGCCATTTTCATCCGACCACGTTGATGAAATTCAGTACGAGTAAACCCTGGAGAGAGCGCTGAAATTTTTATATTTGTTGCAGAAAGTTCAGTATGCAGAGATTCAGATAAGACCGTCAAATAGGACTTTGAAGCGCTATACGCACCGCCGGCAATGTAGCTAGCGACCGAGGAAACGTTTATAACTACTCCGGAGTTACGCTCCTTCATCTTTGGAAGTGCAACGTGCATCAGCCTCATCGGGGTGCGAACCAGAACCTTTAGCACCTCTTCCTCTTTAGCCAAGTCACTCATTGTGAAGGGCTTATTGATTCCAAATCCAGCGTTATTGATCAAGACTTCAACATCATTACTTGCGATGAACTCTTCAACTTTGGAACAGCCCGATTCAGTTGCTAAATCTGCAACAAGCACAATGGAATCAGCCCCATATTTTTCTTTCAATCCAGTAGCGCGTTCGTTCAGCCTAACTTCATCACGTGCGACCAAAACTAGATTGAAACCTTCGGCGGCAAGCAATCTCGTAAAACTTTCACCGATTCCGGATGATGCACCCGTAACTAGCGCCCATTTTTTCATATCGCCTCCGCTATCTAAGTTCGCCGTGTGCACCGACTGGCACAACTGGATCATTCGGTTTAATAGCTTGAAGATACTTGTACGGCTCACTTTGTGAGGGACGCTTATCTACTTCACCCTTATTTGGCCAAAGCGACATTGCGCGCTCCGCTTGAGCAGTAATTGTCAGAGATGGATTAACTCCTAAGTTAGCCGTAATCGTTGAACCATCAACGATATGTAAAGTCGGATAGTTAAAGACGCGATGGTAGGCATCAATCACGCCAGATTTGGAATCACTACCAATTACACATCCACCAACAAAGTGCGCGGTAAATGGCGCACTAATTAGATCACCAACGTGTCCGCCAGCAATTCCGCCATATTCATTTGCAACGTGGCGCACTGCTTCATTGGCCGCAGGAATATAGGTCGCATTCGGGTGCTCACTGTCATTTTTGGACGTTAACTTGAAGCCGAAAATACCGCGCTTTCCTTTAACAGTTACCGAAGAATCCACATCTTGCATCACAAGTGCAATCACGGTTTTCTCGCTCCAGTGACGCACATTGATAAGGCGCGCTAATAAGGATGGCCGAGCAATAACTTGCTTTAACCAATGCCTGCGCCGTTCTTTCCCGGTAAATCCATCAGTCATTATCGTTTGTAGCAGTCCCATTAAGTTGCTGCCTTTGCCATAACGCACTGGCTCAACGTGCGTATTCTCATCAGGGAAGAAAGAAGATGTAATAGCAGCGCCGCGGCTGAAATCTATATCTCGGCTATTCATAAGTGCACCAGTCAGCGCTTCGCTATTTGTTCGCGACAATTCACCCAATCGATCAGAGATATTGGGCAGATTCTTTCGCTTCATCTTATGCAGAAGTTTCTGGGTGTTAAACGTGCCAGCTGCAACAACCAAATCTGTAGCGATAAATGTGGTTCCGCGAGATCCATCCCAATTATCTGTTTTTACGGTTTTAACTTCCCACTTGCCATCACTGCGTTCTGAAAATTCAGTGACCGTAGTCATTGGAAACACTTCAGCGCCGGCACTTTCGGCCAGCCCCAAATAATTCTTTGGCAATGTGTTCTTGGCGTTGTGGCGACAGCCAGTCATACATTCGCCGCAATTTGTGCAGCCAACTCGATCTGGGCCTTTGCCACCAAAATAAGGATCACTCGCCGATTTACCTTCACCTTTTCCAAAGTAAATTCCGAGCGGAGCCATTTTAAATGTGTCGGCGACGCCCATTTTCTCTGCCGCTACTTTCATTGCAGCATCACTCGGAGAAAAGTATGGATTCTCTTCTACTCCCAGCATGCGGCGCGCTTGGTCATACCAAGGCTCTAGCTCACGTTTCCAATCAGTGATCTGTGCCCATTGCGGATCTTGAAAATATTTATCACCTGGTTGGTACAAAGTATTTGCATAAACCAACGAACCCCCACCAACACCTGCACCAGCGAGAACTAAAACATCCGGAAGGAAATGAATTCGCTGAATTCCGTAGCAACCAAATTGCGGTGCGAATAGAAATTTGTTTACTCGCCAAGAAGTCTTCGGAAAGTCTTTATCTGCAAATCTTTTGCCCGCCTCCAAGACCGCAACGGAATAACCCTTTTCCCGCAAACGAAGCGCCGTAACCGAACCACCAAAACCAGATCCGATAACTACGACATCAAATTGCAGTTGCTTAGCCATTTGGGATCACCACTTATTAAATGGCTAACTCCTCAACAGAGATACCTGTGCTTGATTCTTCACGTATATGCCAGCTAGTTCCGTATTGCTCCAGAAGATCAAGGAAAGGCTTAGCTGCAAACCACTCCGGTCCGTTTACGCCCTCGGGTTTCCAAGTGCCGTTATGTAAGAGTTCCATCGCAATCACTGGATTGATCGCGGTCTGCCATACAACTGCTTGGTCACCATAATTCGCCATAGACCATTGATTATCAACAACGTTGTATAAATAACACGCGTAAGGCTTACCGTTCTTGTCCAAACCCTTTACCAGCGTTCCTGCGCAAGTCTTTCCCTTCATGCGCGAACCAAGCGTTGCCGGATCAGGAAGTGATGCCGCTAATAAATCTCGTGGTGAAACAGAGTGGCCTTGAACCTCAACCGTTTCTTTACGATCTAATCCGAGCATATGTATCGTCTTTAAAGTCGTGATGAATTGTGCACCAAGACCGTACTTGAAATTCACTTTCTTGGCATCGACTTTCTGCGGGATTAGAACAACTTCTTCGTGCTCAACGTTTACACACTCAACCGGCCCAATTCCTTCGGGAAAGTCAAAGACTTCAAGCTCACTAAATGGTTCAGTCGTAAACCAGCCGCGACCATCTTCCCAAACCAAAGGTGGATTCAAACACTCTTCAATTGTTGTCCAAATAGAAAATGATGGCGCAAAATCAGCACCTTCAACGACAAGATTGGATCCATCCAGAACGGTAATTTCATCGATACGTGAGAAGAGATGTTCTGATGCATACTTTGCAAAGACATCGCTCATCCCAGGTTCAATACCCATACCTACGAGTGCATAAATTCCACGCTCACACCAGTTCCAGTCGCGCGCAAATTGTTCATCACCCAGCTTCACACCGGTTTCAGAATTTGGATAATGCGGATGAGGGCGAGATAACGACATCGCCATATCCATGTAATTCTTATTTTCAATTTCACATGCCAAGAAGATCGGCATAACAAAGCGCGGATCCACCGCGTTAATAACGATATCTGGGTTGGCCTTACGAATTAAGGAGCGAATATCTTCCAGCTCAGCAGCATTTACTTCTGCTGCCGAAAAACGAGGGTCTTTAACTCTTGCTACAGCATCTTCTGCGCGTGACAGGTTGCGATCTGCGATAACCATCGAGGTAATAAATGGACGGCGAGATGCGATATTTGCAATTGCCCTGCCAACTCCGCCTGCGCCGATAACGAGCGCTTTCATGGGTGGCCTTTCATTTTCTAATCCACACGACCGATGTTGAGCGTGTTATACCTAGGTTAGCGATAGAGATAACCTTTGCCAAGTTAAATTGATTTTCCCGTAAGTCCCCGTAGCTCAGTGGATAGAGCAACCGCCTCCTAAGCGGTAGGTCGCAGGTTCAACTCCCGCCGGGGACACGATTACTCCAATTAAATAAAAATTAACTAAAGATAATTGTGCGCTGACCAACAATGAAGATGCGATCTTCGGCATAGAGTTTTACTGCTTTGGCAAGAACTCGTCTTTCAATATCGCGACCAAGAGCAATTAATTCATCAGGAGTAGATGAATGAGTTACGTGGGCAACATCTTGTTCAATGATTGGACCCTCATCTAGATCAGCTGTCACAAAGTGCGCAGTTGCGCCAATGATCTTTACGCCGCGCTCGTGCGCTTGGTGATAAGGCTTTGCGCCTTTAAATCCAGGTAAGAAAGAGTGATGGATGTTGATGATCTTTCCAGGCATTGCGTTACAAAACTCAGCAGAGAGTATCTGCATATAACGTGCCAAGACAACGAAATCAATTCCGAGTTCTTTTACCTTAGCGATCAAAACCTTTTCTTGCGCAATTTTATTTGCTGAATCGATTGGCAGATACATAAATGGAATTCCGTGTGATTCAACGAGTTGCTTCAGATCTTCACGATTGGAAACTACCAACGGAATTTCGATAGGAAGCTCGCCAAGTTCAAGCAAATAGATTAGGTCACGCAGACAGTGGCTCTCTTTGGTTACCAAGATCAGTGCGCGTGGCTTGTTTGCAGTTTCACGGATGTGCAGAGCGGGAGAGAACTTTCCTAATTCGCCGTTGAGACTGGTTTGGGCTGCCGCCATTCCTTGAGAGGTTTCAAAGCGAGTGCGCATTACAAAAGTATTTGTGGTGTGATCGGTGTATTGCTGATTCTCAATAATATTTCCGCCGCAGTTAAGAACTGCGCTCGTCATCGCGTGGACAATGCCAGGTTGATCTGTGCATTGCAGAGTCGCGATGAGATCCATGGTCTTAGGGTACGGGCTAGCGAGGCTAGATAAAAATTAGTGAGTCATAGTGAATCGGCGCAGTGATTTTGGAGCCCACCAGTTGCTCTCGCCAAAGAGCCTCATCAAAGCAGGAACAAGCAGAGCGCGGATTAAGGTGGCATCGAGCAAAACTGCGAGCGAGACGCCAAACCCCAACATCTTGATAGAAGTTACGCCACTAGTTATAAAGGAAGCGAAGACCACGGCGAGAAGCAGAGCAGCTGCAGTAATGATGCGCGCAGATCGTTGTAGCCCAACTGCGACAGATTCGATATTGCTCTTACCCGCCATGTGTTCTTCGCGAATACGTGAAAGTAAGAAGAGCTCATAGTCCATGGAAAGTCCAAAGACAACAACTGCAACTAAAATTACCGTTCCAGAATCTAAAGTCCCGGTAACTGTGAAGTCACCAACTAACCATTTGAGATTGCCTTCAATAAAAATCCAAGTTACTGCACCGAGGGTAGCCATTAAAGAAAGTCCATTTAGTAGCACTGCTTTAATTGGCAAAATAATTGAGCCTGTAAAGATAAAGATTAAAATCATTACCCAAAAGGCGATCCATCCAAGTGCGATTGGAAGAGTCCGTGCAATTCCATTTTGCGAATCAGTAAAGTCAGCAGCAACGCCACCTATTAGAGTTTCGGCTGGCATCTCCAAAGCGCGAATCTCTTTAATGAGTCGTTCAGCATCTGTAGTGCGCGAAGATTGCCCTGGAATCACTTGAATTCTTAAGTCATTCCCATAAGTTTCGATTTCCCCGATACGCGCGATTCCATCAAGTTGTGCGACGGATGCAAGGAAACTCTTTACTTCGCTTTCTCTACCTACTCCGTTGGGGACCACAACTTCAATTGGACTACCTTCAAAACTACTAAAGCGTTCGGCAATTTTTGCTGATCCGATCGCCGCTGGATCACTTGCTGGCAATACTCTTGAATCTACTTGGGCAAATGCAATATTGGCTATAGGTGTTGCCATAACACCGAGTATTAAGAGCGAACCAATAACGACAGGCACGGGACGACGCATCACATTTCGCGCAGTGTGTGCCCAACGGCCATCTTCCTTAGGTGTGATCCCACCTTTTCGTACAGCGCCCTTATCAATCTTGGTTCCGAGCAGCGCCATGATTGCTGGAAGCGGAATAAGCGCTCCAAGTACAGCCAAGGTAACAACGCTTACCCCGGCATAACCAAATGATTTAAGGAAATCTAAAGGAAAGAAAAGTAGTGCGCTAAGAGTGACCAGAACCGTTAGACCGGAATAGAAGACTGTCTTACCAGCCGTATTAATAGTTGTTCGCACTGAAACTTCCACGCTCTTTCCAGAGTGCAGCTCTTCTCGAAAACGGTTGACCATTAACAAGGCGTAGTCAATTCCAAGTCCTAGACCAAGGCCGGTAATTAGGTTTAGTGCAAATATGCTGACGTTGGTGAAGAGAGTGATTATGTAGATAATGAAAAATGCACCCAATATTGCACTGATTCCAACAACCAAAGGCATCGCTGAGGCAACGAGTGCGCCAAAGACGAAAATAAGCAGTAAGAAAGTCAGCGGTATGGCGATAGATTCGGCAAGCAGCAAGTCGCCTTCAATTTTATGATTAATTGCATATGTAACTACGCCTGCACCAGAGGTGTAAATTGTTAGATCCCCACGTTTGCCATCAAAAGCTTTTTGAATTTCTTTTCCAATTACGCTTATGGAATCAAAATCACCGGCCTGGGTATCTGCATAAGCGAATAGAAATGCAGCTTTGCCATCAGTCGATTTTAGATTTGGTGCTCCACCGGTAGACCAGAAAGAAAGGGTCTTAGATATTCCGCTAATTTGCGCGACTTCTCTTTCAATTTCTAGCGCTTGCTCTGTAACTGCTGCATCAGTAATGCTCTTTTCACCGGCATCAATAACCAAAATAGCAACCGGCTCTTGAACTTTGAATTTATCGGCTAGATATGTCGCAGCAATTGCCGAATCACTTGACCGGTCTGAGTAGCCACCGGAGTCGAGTTTTCCAAAAGCGAGTGAGCCAATGCCGCCTGCAACGAGAATTCCAAGCACAAAGACAATTAGTACACTCTTACTGCGCTTTACTATTAAGCGTCCGAGACGTTCAAACATAAGAAAACTATGTAGGATTAAGGCCAGAGATGCAATTTCTGTTGCTGCGATAGTGCTCACACATTGTGAAGTTAGGGTACCTGTGAAATGAGTGAGTTATTCCCGAATACAACACAAGATGAAATTGATCCACGCGAAGATCAAAGTGATGCACGAAGAAGAGAAGATGAAATCAAAGGCGATAAGCCGCCTCATCACGACGAGTAATTACTCAGATTTTGCAGGTGTTGCTGGTTTTGCGGGCTTTGCTGCTGAATCTGTTTTGTAAAAACCAGATCCCTTAAATACGACTCCGACTGCCGAATAAACTTTGCGAACTTCGCCCTTACATTCAGGGCAAACAGTCAGCGGGTCTTCAGAAAAGCTTTGAAAGGCTTCGAAGGCGTGCTCACAGGCAGAACATTGGTATTGATACGTTGGCACTTGTGCTCACTCCTTTCCTAAATCACATCCCTGGGGGCTAGTGGATAAGTCTAAGGAAGTGAGACTATAGAGGCGAATTGAGACCACTCTCGCAGCGAAGGCAGGTTTAAAGTGAAGCGTATTGCGGCACTTATCGGCGCAATTGGTATATCTGTATTTATGGCAGGTCCAGCCTTGGCCAATTCACTTGTTGCAACATCTCCAATCGCGGGAGCTACCTTAAAAGTTGCACCAAGTGCGGTCACTATTTCGGTTGAGATAACGCCGATGGATATGGGAAATGAAATCACAGTCACTGACCCAGCCGGACGACGCGTAGATGATGGAACTCTAACCGTTGCTGGCAACGACATCATTGTTGGAATGAAGCCAATCACCGATTCAGGAACTTATAAAGTTAGTTACAACATCATCTCTGAAATGGATGTTCCGCTCGTTGGATCCTTCAATTTTATTTTCTCCACGCCGTCAATCTCTACACCAGAAGAAGTTGTACCTTCAACACCAGCGAAGGTAGAAGGAAGTGATTTCGGAACAAACCTGTTTGTGATCGGATTACTCGTTGCTTCCTTTGTTGTACTTGTCACGCTGGCACTTTATGCTCGAAAGATATTTAAAGAGCGATGACCTTTCTGGCAGCAGATCTAAATTCTGCTGGCCCACTGATTACCTCGTTGGCCACAGTTGGTAAGTTCATTTCACTTACCGCCAGTTTTGCAACGGTTGGCCTCTTATTGGCTATGGCATTTTTTCTGATCGATGATGCTGGGAAATTATCTAAGTCTGCCCAGGCGCTGCGAAATTTTGTGGCGATAACTTCACTTGTCTGGGTTCTGGGACAGGGTCTAAATATTTTAACAACCTTGGCAAACATTCTGGGAACATCCCTAACAGGTGCCCTCGATGGAAACTCGCTGCGCTCCTTCGTTTCTCAGATTGACCTTGGTAAATACATGTTTACCCAGCTTTGCCTGGCGCTGATTGTCTGTCTACTAGTTACTCGCGTTCGTACAGTTGCGGCCACCAATGCACTTCTTCTTTTATCTTTAGTTGCAGTAATCGCACCGATATTCGCGAGCCACTCCGCCTCCAGCGGTTCGCACGCTTTAGCTATTGGTTCATTAATTGTGCACGTTGTTTCACTAACTTTCTGGGTCGGTGGGTTAATTGCAATAACAGTTCTCTCCGCTGCTGATCGCGCCGTCGCTTTGCCGCGTTTTAGCGCGCTGGCGCTCTGGTCAGTTATTGCAGTTGTGGCTAGCGGTAGCGCAAATGCTTGGGCTCGGCTGAATTTTCAGAGCGCTTGGAGTTCAAACTATGCCCGGTTGGTAATTCTCAAAGTGGTTATCACTGCGGTTTTAATTTATTTTGGATATCTAAACCGCAAACACTTATCTGGCAAATTGCAGATCACTATCAAAAATCTCAGTCGTCTATTAATTGTTGAAGTGAGCATCATGCTCGTTGCCGTGCTGGTTGGTTCTCGACTTTCAAATATGGCACCACCATTGCGCGCTGAAAGCGAAATTTTGGATCCTGGTTTAGCAATTGCAGGAATTGCTACCCCACCTCCACCAAATCTTTGGCGCTTGATTTCACTGTACGACCCAGATGCCTTAATGATCGGCGTCTTGATTACCGCAGTCGCGTTATATATAAAAGGTGTTGTTATCTTGTCGCGCCGTGGTGATAAATGGCCGGTCGGACGCACAGTCGCATTTGCACTCGGAATTAGTTTTATAGATTACGCAACAAGTGGTGGCTTAGGCGTTTACGCTAAATTCTCATTTGAGTATCACATGGTTGCGCACATGGCTTTAGGCATGATCGCGCCAATCGGAATTGTTCTTGGCGCACCAATTACTTTGGCGCTACGTACTTTGCCGCAGGGAAGAACCCAAGAAGAACGAGGCGTGCGTGGAACGCTGATCTCGTTATTGCATTCCAAGCCAGCTGGTATCTTTACAAATCCAGTTGTTATCTTGGCGCTATTTGATGGCTCACTCTTTGCACTTTATATGACGCCGTTATTTGGAAATATGATGCAATCACACCTTGGCCATTTGGTTATGAATGTGCATTTTCTTTTAGCCGGAATTATCTTCTTCCACGTGATTATTGGGATCGATCCCAACCCGAGAAAAGTTCCACATATTGTTCGAATAGTTATCCTCTTTGCGGCGATGAGTATTCACGCCTTCTTCGCAGTAGCTTTGCTCTCAACTTCTACCGTGATTGATCAAGGATATTTTGCATCGTTACAAACACCGTGGAATTTAGATCTGCTTGCGGATCAGCGCGCGGGCGGCTCAATCGCTTGGGCAATGGGAGAAATTCCAATTTTGCTAGCGCTGGTCGCCACCTTTATTCAGTGGATGCGTGAGGATAAGCGGGAAACCAAACGCATAGATCGCAACGAAGCGCGCCTAGCTGCCATGGGTGAACCCGATGAACTTGCTCAATATAATGCCTACTTAACTTCATTAGCGGCAAAGGATACGGAACGAAATAAATGACAACTAACGATCTGTATGCGCTGCCTTCGGAATACAACGACTTACGTGCAAGTGTGCGCGCTCTTGCTGAAAACGAGATAGCACCGCATGCAGGTGCAGTCGATGAAGATCATCGCTTTCCGCAAGAAGCTGCCGATGCTTTACTTAAAGCAGGGCTAAGCGCTGCTCACGTCCCAACAGAATTTGGCGGAGAAGGTGCCGATGCACTCGCCGTAGTAATTATTATTGAAGAAGTAGCCCGCGTGTGCGCATCCTCATCTTTAATTCCGGCAGTGAACAAATTGGGATCACTCCCATTGATGTTAGGTGGAAGTAAGGAACAGAAAGAGCGTTGGTTGCCACAATTGGCGAAGGGGAGTGGATTTTCTTATTGCCTCTCTGAATCAGAAGCAGGTTCAGATGCTTCAGCGCTAAAAACAAAAGCGGAGCGAAGCGGTGATAACTGGGTAATAAATGGAAGCAAAAAGTGGATTTCAAATGCTGGAGTCTCAGAGTTTTACACCGTCATTGCACAAACAGATCCAAGTAAAGGATCTAAGGGTATTACCGCATTCATAGTTGAAAAATCTGATGCCGGTGTTTCATTCGGAGCGCCAGAGAAGAAGATGGGATTTCGCGGATCACCAACTCGCGAAGTTTATTTCGATAATGTAACTATTGGTGATGATCGCCGAATAAGTGAAGTGGGCGCAGGTTTTGCCCTCGCCATGGATACTCTCGATCACACACGAATCACAATCGCGGCACAGGCTTTAGGAATTGCACAAGGCGCACTCGATGTTGCTGCCAAATATTCACACGAGCGCAAACAATTCGGCAAAGAAATATTTGATTTCCAAGGTGTGCAATTTATGTTGGCCGATATGGCCATGAATATTGAAGCGGCACGTCAGTTAACTTATGCCGCTGCCGCCCGCAGCGAACGCGGGGATAAAGACCTGAAATTCTTCTCGGCCGCAAGCAAAACATTTGCAAGCGATGTTGCGATGAAAGTGACACAAGATGCTGTGCAAGTTTTAGGTGGCTACGGATATGTTTCTGATTATCCAGTAGAGCGCATGATGCGCGATGCCAAACTCACACAGATTTATGAAGGAACAAATCAAATCCAGAGAATCGTGATGGCTCGAAATCTGCCTGCAAATTAATTTTTGAAGCGCAGCAATAAATCAGGTGTAGCGGCAGCGTTGAGCGGAATATCAAAATTCTCGCGTGGCAAATCTTCGCTCGATATTTCATCAGGATGAATCAGCCCAATACTCCAGGCGTTTAACTTAGAGAGTGCACGGTCATAGAAACCACCGCCCTGTCCTAATCGATAACCAGATCGATCTATTCGTAGCGCAGGAACGATTATCAATTCAATTTTCGTAAGATCAGAAATCGCTGGTCCAATAGGTTCTAAAATATTTTTAGATAATTTGCTAGGAACTAGCTGACTGGAATCACCGCTCCACTGCACCCATTCAAGTTCGTTACCAACAATCCTCGGCAGATATAGCGATTGACCACTCTTTAGAATTTCAGCATTTAAATCTGTCGTGCTCGGTTCATCTCCGTAAGAGATGTAACTTGCGATATGTGACGCCTTTGCAAACTCAAGTGAGGTAGCAAGGTAAGCAAATGAGTGATCTAGATATCTTTCGCGCCGTTCAAAGCGATAGCGATTGCGGAGATCAGATTTCTCACTCGATGCGCTCACGTAAATCCCCAATATTTGGTTGCTCAAGAAGTATTGTTGCTGATTATGTCAGACCGCGTGCGCGTAGATGAGTTTCTTTCCAACCTTATCGAGATTTGTCGACCGCTGGAACCATTCAATATGTCGCTCTTAGATGCGCACGGTGCCACCCTCGCCGAAGATATCTTTGCCGGCGAACGACTTGTTTTGAAATCTGGTTCACGTATTCGTTCCACGCAAATCGGATTAGCTGCCTCAATAGGTCGCGATCAACTACCAACTCGCCCTCATCCCCGTGTAGTTGTACTTTCGGCGGGGCCAGATCTAGTTGAGCCCGGTAAAGAGTTAAAAGAAGGCGAAGAGTACGAAACTAATTCTTGGCTTCTAACTACCGCTGTGCGCGAAGTTGGCGCGGTTGCTTATCGCGTGCACACAATTCCAGATGATGAAGCGGAACTTCAAGCGGTTATCGAAGATCAACTCGTGCGTGCTGATCTAATAATTATTAGTGGTGAACGCAAAGATGATTCTTTTGACCTAATCACGCGCACTTTGGCTGCGATGGGCGAGATAACAACCGTGGATATAGCAATCGAATCTAGCGGAAGACATAATTATGGAGTTATTGGTCCGGATAAAACACCAGTCGTAACTTTGCCAGGTGATCCGGTTGCTGCGTATATCTCCTTTGAATTATTTATCCGCCCAATGATCCGCACAATGCTTGGCGCATCGACAATTCACCGCCCGTCAGTTAAAGCTAAACTTGAGAAGGCGATTACTTCGACTAGCGATAACCGTTCATATATCCGAGCAGTGCTATCGGAAGACGGTAAATCAGTCCTACCACTGTTGGATCAGGGTTCAAGTGTGCAAGATGAACAGACCACCCTTTCTGATGCCAACGCATTTATCGCCGTACCTGAGGGCGATGTAAAAATCCCGGCTGGTTCAGATGTAACGGTCGTTGTACTTGAACGTCGATACATTTAAAACGGATTAGAAAATGTCTGAGAATTGGCCCGTTTATCTCAACTCGGGCGAATTATTTCTGCGACCGCTTCGTTGGCGAGATCGCAAACGCTGGCTAAATGTTCGCAACGAGAATCGCGATTGGCTAGCCGAATGGGAGGCCACGCTTCCTCAAGTACCAGGTGAAGCTGATTCTAAAAGCTTGCCGACATTCTTTGAAATGGTCACTTGGCATCGCCGCGAAGGACGGCAGGGGCGTTCTTACGCGCTCGCCATCTGGCATATAAATAGTCAAGGGAAGAATTTAATTGGCCAAATAACAATGGGCGGCGTGATGTATGGGGCCATGCGTGGTGCGCACATTGGATATTGGATTGACCGCGCATATGCCAATCGCGGATTTACAACGCAAGCAGTCCAGTTAGTTACCGACTTTGGCTTTAACGCCCTTAAATTGCATCGGTTAGAAATAAATATCCGTCCTGAAAATGCACCATCGATTCGGGTAGCTGAAAAAGCGGGCTATCTATTTGAAGGAATTCGACCAAGGTACTTACATATAGATGGAAGTTGGCGGGACCACGTCTGTTATGTCAAAGAAAATACTCAGGTCATTTAGCCCTCTAAATCCACAGAGTACGCAGGGTGCTCCCCTAACCTTGGTCCATCATGGCTTCAGGAATCATCTATCTCTCGATCATTGGCATGTGGGTGGCTTACTTCCTCCCACGCTGGGTCCACGATAGAAATGAATTTTCTGGCAAGAGCGTTGAAAGATATAAAAGCGCGCTTCGTATAGTCGCTAGTAATTCCCCTGGTGGAAGTTCTGGCACCGGAGTGATTCACACAGATTTAGATCGCGAAGCAAAAGTTGCACAACAACTTATGCGTCGGCGAATTATCTTCACAATAATTACAGTTTCATTCGTTATGACGATAGTGGGTGCAATTATGCAAACTCTTGCCATTTCATTTATTGGAATTCCGGTTGTTGCCTTTGTAATGTACCTGGCGCATGTTCGCCACCAGAGCAATACCGAACGCATGCAAAAACGTCGCGTGACACAACTGCATCGCAGTACTGCAGGTGTATCGTCAACAAACTTGTCTGAAGTAGTTGCTCCAAAACAAAGCACCGAACATTGGATTCCACTTACTGAACGTGAGTTAACTGGAGTAACAATCTTGCCGAAAGGCAGCGCAGCAGCTCGCGGCGAATGGCAACCAAATTCGGTTCCGGTTCCAACTTATGTAAATGCTCCAAAAGCGATTGTGTCGAAGCGAGTAATTGATTTAACTACGCCTGGACAGTGGAGCGAAGAACAAGAAAGACTCGAACGTGAGGCGCTCGCAGCCGCCGCTCCATCGCGAGATGAGATATTTGACCAGCAACTAGCAGATGAAGCAGTTGCTCGACTTAAAGAAAATCGCGCCGCTAACGAGTAAAGGCTAGATCCACGATGGCAGCCACATTCGGGCCTGCCAAGATTCGTAGGTGATCACATCGCCGGTAAATAACGGCAAGAAATAGATGAAGTTCGCAAATATGGCTAAGCCAATTACTCCAATAAAAATATAGGTATTTCGGCTATTTTTAAAGTGAATCAGCGCAACGTAGGCACAAGAAATAATTGCAAGTATTAAGAATGGTTCAAAGACGATTGCGTAGAAAGAGAAAACAGTGCGCTTTTGGAAGAAGAACCACGGAAGGTAGCCAGCAGCAATTCCAGCAATAATTATATTTAGCGATGGCTCATAACGTTTTTGCGCCAATGAATTGATCCAAAATCCAAACACAACTGCAAGTGCGATTGCTCCGACCCACCATAAAAATGGCGTTCCTAACGCTAAGACTTCTTGGGCGCAATTATCTGAGCCACAGCCCTTAGGTGATTGATAATAAAATGAAGTTGGTCGACCCATCACAATCCAACTCCAAGGATTTGCTTGGTAGGAATGTTTTTCTACCAACCCAGTATGAAAACCTAACATCTGTGAGTGATAGTGGAAGAAAGATGTAATTACATTTGAAGCGTGATCACGAGCCCAACCGCGGTTTGATACAAACCAACCAATCCAAGATGAGAAGTAAACTGTGACAGGAACAAGTGCGTACTGAACAAATGTTTTTAAAGTTGGCCTTATAAGTTCGCGCCCAGTGTGCAGAGTAAATGCACGATAAATTGCAATCACGGCGAAGAGTGCCAAGAAATATAACCCACTCCATTTTGTTGCAACCGCCAACCCGAGGGCGAGACTTGTCCACCAATGCCAGCGCATTACAAAGAAGTAAGTAGATAGCAATACAAAGAAAGATAAATAAATATCTAGCAGAGCGGTTCGAGAATGAACTAGCGCTAATCCATCCATAGCAATCAGGGCGCTGGCACAAATTGTTAGGAACGCGCTTCTAAATAGTCTTTGTGCAATGAGTGCAATCAAAATAACCATTACGGAACCGAGTAGAGCCCCCATAAAGCGCCAACCAAACTCGTTATCGCCAAATATTTTGATTCCGAGTGCGATCAACCATTTGCCGACTGGGGGATGGACGACGAATTCAGGATCCGCACCAGTGACTTCAACGCCGTACTTCAGATAATCGCGTGCACCGTCAACGTAATAAACCTCATCGAAGATAAAACCTTTGGGAGTTCCCAAGTTGAGCAGCCGCAGGACGAGTGCAAATATGGCGATCGCTCCAACGCCAATGCGGGTTTTCACATGCGTAGCGTACTGAGAGGATGTACCTATGGCTTTAACGATGGCGGCGACCCCTCTGGGAAATCCCCTTGACGCTAGCCCGCGCCTAAAAGATGCAATCGCAGGTGCAGAAATTATCGCCGCTGAAGATTCGCGCCGCTTTCATCGCTTATGTGCAGATATCGGTGTCACATTTACCGGCAAGGTAATTTCCTTCTTTGATGGGAACGAAACAGAGCGAAGTGATGAGATTTTGCAATATCTGCGATCAGGTAAAAATGTTTTAGTAGTTTCAGATGCAGGTATGCCAACCATTAGTGATCCCGGGTTTCGTCTAGCTCGCGATGCTATGGCTGAAAATTTAGAAGTCAGAGTTATCCCTGGACCGAGCGCACCAGTAATGGCTATCGCTCTCTCTGGTTTAGCAACAGATCGCTTTACCTTTGAAGGATTTACACCGCGCGCACTTGGCGCACGTCAAGCAACATACGAAGCGTTGCGATTTGAAGAGCGCACTATGGTCTTTTTTGAAGCCCCGCATCGCCTAGTTGAATCATTACAAGATGCCAAAGCAATCTTCGGAAATGATCGACGTGGCGCAATCTGCCGTGAGATGACTAAGACTTATGAAGAAACGATCCGCGGCTCACTTTCTGAACTCCTGCAATGGGCGGAGAGCAAGGAAGTATTGGGTGAGATCACGCTAGTTATTGCAGGCGCCGAAGTGGGCACTGCAGAAAAATCTGCAGAAGATATGGTCGCCCGTGTGCGCGAATTTGAGGCCGCCGGAATGGACCGAAAGAGCGCAATTTCCACGGTGGCAGATGAATTCGACCTTCCTAAGCGAATCGTTTATGCGGCAGTAGTTGATGCGAATAAGATGCGCTCGTGAAGTCTTTTTATCTAACAACGCCGATTTACTATGTAAATGATGCGCCGCATATTGGCCACGCATATACAACGGTCGCTGGCGATGTGTTAACTCGCTGGCATCGCCAACGCGGTGAATCTGTTTGGTTTTTAACCGGAACCGATGAGCACGGACAAAAAGTAATGCGCACGGCAGAACAGAACAACGTTGCGCCACAAGCCTGGGTAGATAAATTAGTTGCTGACGCTTGGAAACCTAATTGGGCCGCGCTAAATATCGCAAATGATGATTTCATTCGCACCACTGAAGTGCGCCATACCGAGCGAGTACAAAAGTTTTTACAATCACTCAAGGATGCCGGCCATATTTATGCCGGCAAGTATGAAGGTCCTTACTGCGTTGGCTGTGAAGAATTTAAATTACCGGGTGATCTAATTGATGCCGATGGCGAGAAACTCTGCCCAATCCATAGCAAACCAATTGAACTAGTAAATGAAAATAACTGGTTCTTTAGACTCTCCGCTTTTGTCGGACCACTTCTTGAGCATTACCGCACAGATCCCGATGCTTGCCAACCAGAGAGTGCGCGAAACGAAGTTGTCTCTTTCTTAGAAGGCGGAGTTTCGGATCTCTCAATTTCTCGATCAACTTTTGATTGGGGAATCCCAGTTCCTTGGGACACTGATCAAGTTGTGTATGTCTGGTTTGATGCTTTGCTTAACTACGCAACCGCCGTGGGCTTAACCGATGCGCCAGATAGTGAAGGCGGAAAGAAATTTGCGCAGACTTGGCCAGCCGATGTTCACTTAGTCGGAAAAGATATTTTGCGTTTTCACGCTGTTATTTGGCCGGCAATGTTGATGGCCGCTGGACTTGCTGTTCCAAAGAAAGTCTTTGCCCACGGTTGGTTACTTGTCGGTGGCGAAAAGATGAGTAAGAGCAAGCTCACCGGAATTGCGCCATCAGATATCACCGACCACTTTGGCGTGGATGCTTTCCGTTACTACTTCTTGCGGGCAATTCCCTTCGGCAGTGATGGCTCTTTCTCTTGGGAAGACATGTCTGCGCGCTACACATCTGAATTAGCTAATGATTTTGGAAATTTAGCTTCCCGTTTAGCGGCAATGATTGAGAAATACTGCGATGGCAAAGTTCCTGCAGTTGCCACAGATGCTGGGTTATCTGAAGCACTTGCTGCGACTGTCGCTAAAGCAGATGCTGCGATCGTAAAACTTGATTTCCAGGGCGGTATCACCTCAGTTATGGATTTCTGCAAAAAAGTAAATGGTTATGTCACCGAAAAAGAGCCTTGGATATTGGCTAAAGATGAAGCAAATAGAACCGAGCTAAATGAAGTTCTGTACAACACTGCAGAATCTTTACGCGCACTTGCTGTTTTGTTGCATCCAGTAATGCCAGCCACTACAGAGATTCTCTGGGAAAGTTTGGGAGCAAACAAATCAATTGGTTCACTCGGTGCGCAAACGATCTCTGGCGTTGCCGCTTGGGGTCAGCTTCCTGAAGGAACCATCGTGACTAAAACTCCAGTGCTATTTCCACGACTCGAGATTAAAGAGTAATTTTCTATGGCAGATCGCCACAATCGCGATATTGATCGCCCGCTGGCACCAGCGCCAAAACCTTTACCGGTTGCAACAGTTGATTCACACGCACACTTAGAAATTGTCACAGATGCTGCGCCAGATTCTGATGCGGTAAGACAAGTATTAGATGATGCTAAAGCAGCCGGTGTTGATCGCGTTGTGCAAGTGGGATATTCAGCCGAGCAATCTAAATGGTGCGTAGCAGCAGCAGAACATTTCAACGATCGTGTTTTGGCTGCGGTGGCACTGCACCCCAATGAAGCACCAGTAGTTGCTGATATGAATGCAGATTTAAAGATTATCGAAGCGCTTGCCGCCCATCCGCGAGTGCGCGCCATTGGTGAAACCGGGTTAGATTATTTCCGCACTCCTCCAGAACTACGCAAAAGGCAACAAGATTCCTTTAAGTGGCACATTGAACTTGCTAAGAAAACGAACAAGGCTCTTGTCATCCACGATCGTGATTCACACGATGATGTTCTATCTATCTTGCTTGAGGTCGGAGCACCCGAGAAAACGGTATTTCACTGCTTCTCTGGAGATGTAGCAATGGCCAAGACCTGTATTGATCGTGGATTCATACTCTCATTCGCTGGAACGCTCACCTTTAAGAACGCACCTGCCTTGCGCGAAGCTGTGAGATTAGTTCCGTACCAACAATTACTTGTTGAAACCGATTCACCGTTTCTAGCGCCAATGCCTAACCGCGGCGCACTTAACACCCCAGCACAGATTGCAAACATTGTGCGCGCAATGGCCGAAGAACGCAACGAAAGCGTCGGGACTTTGGCTCAGGCGCTCTCTGATAACGCCGAGCGAATATTTGGCTCTTTTGCGCCAGGATCAACTAAATGACCTTGCTAGGTGCTGCAGAAATTCGCGCACTTGCCGAGAATTTAGATTTAAAGCCTTCTAAATCACTCGGTCAGAATTTTGTAATTGATGCCAATGTTTGCCGAAAGATTGTGCGCACCGCCGGAATCACTTCAACAGATATCGCTTTAGAAATTGGACCAGGACTTGGTTCTCTTACCTTGGCGCTGATGGAAGAAGCGGCCAGCGTTGTGGCGGTTGAAATTGATTCTCGCTTAGCCAACCAATTGCCAATTACTGCGGCAGCACATAGCGAAAGTGCAAATAATCTAACGGTTATAAATCAAGATGCGCTGCAGTTAAAGAGTTTGCCGGTTGCCCCAACGGTACTTGTCGCTAACTTGCCCTACAACGTTTCGGTTCCTGTCTTTCTTCACTTATTGGAAATTCTTCCGACGCTGCGAAGTGGCGTTGTAATGGTGCAAGCAGAAGTTGCCGATCGTTTAGCAGCGAAACCTAATACTAAAGAATATGGAATTCCTTCTGTAAAGGCTGCTTGGTGGGCTGAAGTGACTGGTGCTGGATCTGTATCGCGTTCAATCTTCTGGCCGGCACCAAATGTTGATTCTAAGTTGGTGGCATTTAAACGACGCGAAACACCGGGCAGCGAAGAGTTGCGTAAAGAAGTATTTGCCATAATCGATCTCGCATTTGCACAACGCCGCAAGATGTTACGCGCCGCACTGTCATCGCGTTACGGCGGATCTGGCGCTGCCGAAGCGCATTTAAGCGCCGCCGGAATTGACCCAACCCTGCGTGGTGAATCGCTAGATATCCATAGTTTCTGCAAAATCGCGCAACAAGGTTTAGAGTCATAACGTGTCAGCTTCATCCAATTCATCCGTAACGGTGCGCGTACCCGCCAAAGTCAATTTGCAATTGGCAGTTGGTCCACGCGAAGCAGATGGATTCCACAACTTAGTTACCGTTTTCCAAGCGATCTCAATTTATGATGATGTGACCATTACCAAAACAACTCCTGGTTCAGGGATAACGATTGCAATTACTGGCGATCACACACACGGAGTTCCGGCAGATTCGACAAATTTAGCGGTGAAAGCAGCCCAGTTAATTGCTGATGATTATGACTTTGCAGTTGATATACATATAGATGTTGTTAAATCGATCCCCGTTGCTGGTGGAATGGCTGGCGGAAGTGCGGATGCCGCCGCAGTAATTGTTGGGCTAAATGATCTCTTTAACTTGGAAATGTCACGGGAAGAAATGTTGGAATTTGGATCACAACTAGGCAGCGATGTTCCTTTTATGATCACTGGCGGCACAGCAATTGGCCAAGGTCGCGGCGATCAGTTAACGGCAGCGCTTTCGCGCGGTACATATCACTGGGTACTAGCGCTTTCTACCGTTGGACTTTCCACTCCTGCGGTTTATCAAGAGTGTGATCGTTTACGTGCTGGCTTAGATATTGCTGCACCACAAACTAGCGATGCACTTATGCAATCACTGCTTGCCGCAGATCCAAAGGCGGTTGGCTTGGCGCTGCAGAATGATTTGCAATCGGCAGCATGTTCGTTACGTCCTGCGCTGACATTGGTTTTAGATGTTGGCGAAGAGTACGGAGCACTTGGCGCAATTGTTTCTGGTTCTGGACCGACCGTTGCATTTTTAGTTGGCGATGAAGAACAAGGCTTGGATCTCGCGGTTGCGCTTACATCAAGTGGCGTAGTCGGAAGCGTGGCTCGTGCTTATGGCCCAGTGCACGGAGCGAAAGTTATTTAGCTTTCTTCTAAGTGCGCGGCCAACACGCTTAACAAATCGGCGAGTGCAACCCGTTGTTCGCGAGTAAGCCCCTTTAATAAATCCCGTTCGTGTTCGAGAAGACCATCAAGTGCTTTATCAACCGCGCGCATTCCGGATGCAGTTAACGTTACGAGTGAACCACGACCATCATCTGGATCTGGCTGGCGCGTTATTAACTTCAACTCTTCTAAACGATCTAAACGATTTGTCATTGTTCCGCTGGTGACAAGTGTTTCCTGCATTAATTCACCGGGGGAGAGTTGGTAAGGATCGCCCGCGCGACGCAGCGCAGCTAAGACGTCAAAGCCCCACGTTTCTAAATCCGCGAACGCATCACGCCGTGCGATATCTAGATTGCGCGAAATACGAGAGATGCGACTTAGAACAGCAAATGGACTTAGATCAAGATCAGGGCGTTCGCGCTTCCAGGCCGCAATTAGGCGGTCTACTTCATCGCGATTAGCGCTCATAGAGGTAAAGGCTAGCGGCGATAACTGGCTCGGAAGTGTTGATGGTCGCGAGCACTCGCATTTATGAGGGAGAATATGCGTTCCGCCATTGTGTAGTGGCTAGCACATGGGCCTTTGAAGCCCAGGGTCCAGGATCGATACCTGGTGGCGGAGCAATATTGATTGCCCGCCGAGGGTGCTAGCGGAGCGTTAGACTTACCCATATGAGTGCAAACCTCGAGACGGTTGTTGTTCTCGCCGCAGGTGAAGGCACTCGAATGAAATCTGCAACACCAAAAGTTTTGCACGAAGTTGCGGGACGCTCTCTAGTTGGCCACGTTCTTCACGCAGTTCAATCGCTAACACCAAAGCAAGTACGTGTTGTAGTTGGTGCTGGTCGCGAAGCCGTTGAAGCCCATCTTTCAGAGATCGCGCCAAAAGTCACAACGGTATTTCAAGAACGTCGCGGTGGAACCGGCCATGCAACCCAGTTAGCGCTCGCCGACACAAAACTTTCAGGCACAATTTTAATTTTGGCCGGTGATACACCGCTCCTAACTGGCGAATCATTACAACAGCTCCTTGATATTCACCACGCTGGTGGATTTACCGCCACCGTTCTTACCGCAGAACATCCAGATCCAACTGGTTATGGACGCATTGTGCGCGGCGATGATGGGTCCTTGCTGCGGATAGTGGAAGAACGCGATGCAGATGAGTTTGAAAAAGCAATTTATGAAATCAATTCTGGGGTTTACGCCTTTGATGCCCAGAAGCTATCCGGTGCGATCGGAAAGTTAAGTAACGATAATTCGCAAGGCGAACTCTATTTAACTGATGTTATTGAGATCTTGCGCAATGAAGGTGGCTCAATCGCAGCCGCTTTAATTGAAGATTTCATTGAAATTCTCGGAGTAAATGATCGAGTGCAATTAGCCGAAAGTGCTGCGCTGCTGCGCGATCGTATAAATGAAGAATTTATGCGCGCTGGCGTCACCATCCTGGACCCAACAACAACTTGGATAGATGCCACGGCAAAGATTGAAAACGATGTCACAATTTTTCCTGGCTCAGCAATTCTTGGAAATACTTCAATCGCTACGGGCGCAGTTATTGGCCCACGAGCAGTTCTCGAGTCTTGCACAGTTTTAAGCGGTGCCAAGATCATCGATTCAAATTGCTTTGAGGCAACCATCGGCATCGGTGCCAACGTTGGCCCTTACTCATATTTACGTAAAGGCACAGTGCTTGGCACAGATGCAAAGGCCGGCGCATTTGTGGAGATGAAGAATGTAAAAGTTGGAGATGGATCTAAAGTTCCACATCTTTCTTATGTAGGCGATGCAACTATTGGTGAAGGCACCAATATTGGCGCTGCCACAATCTTTGTTAACTATGACGGTGTTGAAAAACATCACACAACGATTGGAGATCACGTCCGAATCGGAAGCGATTCAATGTTGGTCGCGCCAGTTTCAATTGGTGACGGGGCTTACACCGCCGCCGGATCTGTGATTACAGAAGATGTTCCGCCCGGCGCCATGGGTGTCGCTAGAGGTAAGCAAAGAAATGTAATAGGTTGGGTCCTGCGCAAGCGATCCGGTACACAATCTGCTAAAGCTGCAGAGGCTGCAGAAGCTGCCGCGCGACATAGCGACGAGAAGAAGGGCTAATTTCCTTGAGCGAAATTCGTTTATCCTCAGAGAAAAGACTCCGCCTTTTTTCAGGACGCGGATTTCCCGAGCTATCTGATGCCGTCGCTGCTGAACTTGGAATTCCATTAACACCAACATCTGCTTATGACTTTGCAAATGGTGAAGTATTTGTTCGCTTTGAAGAATCTGTTCGCGGATGCGATGCTTTCGTTATTCAAAGCCACACCGCTCCAGTAAATAAGCAGATCATGGAACAACTCATTATGGTTGACGCGCTAAAGCGCGCATCTGCTAAACGAATCACAGTTGTTGCACCTTTTTATGGTTACGCCCGCCAAGATAAAAAACACCGCGGCCGCGAACCAATCACTGCACGTTTGATGGCCGATCTTTATAAAACAGCTGGCGCTGATCGCTTAATGGTTGTTGATCTTCATACTTCACAAATTCAAGGATTCTTCGATGGTCCTGTAGATCATTTATTCGCTCTTCCAATGCTTGCGAATTATGTCGGAAGCAAAGTAGATCGCACGCGTTTAACAATTGTTTCACCAGACTCTGGTCGCGTACGCGTTGCCGAGCGTTGGTCTGAACTTCTCGGTGGATGCCCAATTGCATTTATCCATAAAACACGCGATCCACGTATTCCTAATGAATCTGTAACCGGAAAAGTTGTTGGTGAAGTAGATGGCCAAACATGCGTAGTTATCGATGACATGATCGACACTGCAGGAACAATTACGAAGGCCGTTGACGCGTTATTTGCTGCTGGTGCAAAAGAAGTAATCGTCGCCGCAACCCACGCTGTATTTTCTGGCCCGGCAGTTGAACGCCTAAAGGCTTCAAAGGTGACTGAAGTTGTAGTTACAGATTCGCTGCCGATCGAAGAAGATAAGCGCTTCGATGGACTCACCGTCCTCTCAATTGCGCCACTTCTGGCTCGCGCTATCCGCGAAGTCTTTGAAGATGGCTCAGTAACTAGTCTTTTTGACGGCCACAGCTAACTCAGGCTAATATCGCCCTATAGTTTCCGGCGAGGGTGAAAAACTCCGTAATCGACGGTAAGGATTTAACTCCTGCTGGGACTTTGTGTAGTAACCGAAGTAGCCCAGGCGAAATAACAAATTGAAGAAAAACAGGAGTAATTAAAATGGCAGAAATCAAGATCACCGGCACAACACGTACTGAATTTGGCAAGGGTGCGTCGCGTCGTGCACGAGTAGCAGGTCTTGTTCCTGCAGTTATCTACGGTCACGGCGAGAAGCCACAGCACATCACACTTCCAGCGCGCGAACTCGGCGTTGCTCTAAAGCAATCAAACGTTCTTCTACAGATCAGCATTGATGGCAAGGATGAGTTAACTCTTCCAAAGGCGATTGTTCGCCATCCACTAAAGCAGATCCTCGAGCACATCGACCTAGTCGCTGTTCGTCGTGGTGAGAAAGTTACTGTTGCTGTTCCTGTTCACACAGAAGGTGAACACGATCGCGACGGAATTCTTGAGCACGTTAACCACACAATTGAAGTTGAAGTTGAAGCAACCGCGATTCCTTCATTCTTCACACTTGACCTCACAGGTCTTGCAGCTGGTGCATCTCTCTACGCAGAAAATGTTGCACTGCCTGCCGGCGTTATCTTGATCTCTGATCCAAGAACAATCGTCGTCCACCTATCTGAGCGTTCAACTGCGGTTGAAGAAGTTGCAGTAGTCGCACCGGCTGCAGATGCAGCAGCGGCACCAGCAGCTGATGCTGAGAAGAAGGACTAACTAGCCTTACTCTTTCTCCTGTGAGTTCATCTCCTTGGATAATTGTTGGTCTCGGTAATCCGGGCGAACAATATGCCGCCACTCGCCACAATGTTGGTCAGATGGTTATTGATGAACTCGCTAAACGTCACAACGTAAAACTCAGTACCCATAAGTCACGCACCGACATCGCCGCCTATAAGTTAGGCGTCGGTGTCGGTGCTTTTTCGGTGATCCTTGCAAAATCAAAGAGTTATATGAATGAATCAGGCGGACCGATAAAAGCACTCGCTAACTTTTACTCAGTAGAACCGAAGCAAATAATTGTTCTGCACGACGAGTTAGATATCCCATTTGCTGCCATCCGCTCGAAGATCGCTGGAGGCGATAACGGCCACAACGGACTTAAATCACTCACATCCGCTTTTGATTCACCAGAATATTTCCGCGTGCGACTAGGAATTGGTCGCCCAATGGGCCAGCAAGATCCAGCAGATTTCGTTTTAAAACAATTTAGTAAAGAAGAGAAGAAAGATCTGCCTGAATTCTTAGATCGTGGCGCAGATGTCGTGGAATCTTTAATTGAAAAAGGGCTTGATTTCACCCAATCTAAATTTAATTCCTAAACATAATTTCTCAGCCGGTATTACGTAAGCCCGCTGCAACGCCGTTAATCGTCAGCAGAAGTGCCCGAATCAGCATGGCATCAGATGAATCTCCAGCAGTGCGAACGCGATGGAGCAAAGTCACTTGCAGCAAGTGCAATGGCGACAAGTAAGCCTCACGCACTTGCAGTGTGCGAGCCAAAATTGGTTGGTCACCAAGCAAGGTCGCTTTCCCAGTTAGCGCCAAAATCTCTTTAACAGTTAATTCAAATTCTTCGGTAATGGTGTCGAGGAAGTGGTGCAACTCTTTAGGAACAAGTGTTTCAACATAGCGCTTAGCCATTACCAAATCAGTCTTGGCCAAGGTCATTTCAACATTGCTGATAAAGGTATGGAAGAAATGCCAATCTACGAGCATCTTCTTTAAAACATCTGTCTTTCCTGCTTCACGTGCAGCTTTCAAGCCAGTACCTACGCCATACCAACCAGGAACAATTTGTCGTGATTGCGTCCAACCAAATACCCAAGGAATTGCGCGCAGCGAATCAAGACCGCCTGCAGCATCTGGGCGTCGTGAAGGTCGCGAGCCGAGGAAGAGATTTCCTAGCTGTTCAACCGGAGTTGAAGCGTAGAAATAAGCAGGCAGATCTGGATGATCAATTAGCGTGCGATAGCGCGCGAACGACGAATCGCTAATCAAGTTCATACATTCATTCCATTGCGCAAGATCCGCTGGGCTCTGTCGAGGCCCACGATTAAGAATTGTTGCTTCTAGAGATGCGGCGAGAGTTAACTCAACATTCTCGCGAGCAAGTGCGGGAAGCGCATACTTATCGCTAATTACTTCCCCTTGTTCAGTCATCTTTATCTGACCATCGACTGATCCCCAAGGAAGAGCAACTAGGGCATCATAAGTTGGTCCGCCACCGCGACCAACAGAACCACCGCGACCGTGGAATAAGCGAAGAGTTACGCCATATTTGATAGCAACATCGCGCAACGTGCGCTGGGCGCGGTGAATTTCCCATTGGCTGGTTGCAATACCGGCATCTTTATTTGAATCAGAATAGCCAAGCATCACTTCTTGCACATCACCACGTAACTTAACGAGCGCGCGATATGTCGGATCGGAAAGCAATTTTTCAAGAATGTCACCAGCGGCGCGAAGTTCGGCAACTGTTTCCAGCAGCGGAGCAAAACCAATCTTCGCAACCTTCTTATCTAGATCAACCAAACCAGCAGCCTTACCAATAACAACGGCGGCTATTAAGTCATCTGCGCCTTTAGTCATTGAAACGATATAGGTTTCGATAACTTCTGGACCAAAACGTTCAATTAGATCATCAATTGCTTTAAAGGTATCAAAAGTCTTTTTGCCTGCTGCATCCAAGTCGGCAGTTTTAAGCGCTGTTGAAGAGCTAAGTTCCTTAATCAAAATAGGGAATTTATCAGTATGTGAAAGTTCTAAGTATCCCGATGGCAGTACTTGCTTAAGTAAATTATGATGAGCATCAGAATGCTCGCGAATATCCAAAGTTGCGTGAGTAAGTCCAAAGGCAGCGATGCTGCGGATCGTGCGCTCGAGTAAGCCAGTAGCGATCAATTCACCGCGATGGGCAAAGAGGGAATCGCGCATCAGCGTTAGGTCTGCGATTAATTCAGCGGAGTTTGCATAATCGCGTCCTGGCACGTGAGGTGCGCCAGCAGCGTGGCGATTACGAGTAAAGGCTAAACGATGCACAATCGCGGTTGCTTTTAAACGGTACGGCTCTTGCTGATTTAAGCGTAAGAAACGCACTTCGAATTCTGGAATGTTCTTTAAATCCTTTTCAACCGAGGCAGATAACTCAGGAGTTGCACCGACAATTCGAGTTGAAACCGAGAGCATCTGGCGCAGTTGATCCATCGCGGCAATCGTGGTGCGAATCGCGTGGCCAACTTGAAGGATCACAGCATCTTCAGTTACTTGTGCCGTGATATTTGGGTTTCCGTCGCGATCTCCGCCGATCCAGGTACCAAAGGTTAGAGGTCGTGCTTGCACTGGAAGTTCAATGTTAAGTCGGCGCAATTCACGGGCAAAGTCATTTAAAACTTCAGGAACGGTGTTGCGAGCCAGGTCATCTAGATAGTAAAGCGCATTCATTGCTTCATCGAGCGGTTCTGGACGATCTAGACGTAATTCATCGGTCTGCCATAAAAGATCAACTGTTTCCGCAAGACGTTCAGTTTGGCGGGGATCTAAATCTTGATCCAAAAGCTTTGCGACTTCACCAAGTTTATTTAAAATCGAACGACGCGCTGCTTCAGTTGGGTGCGCAGTGAAAACGGGGCGCACCATTAACTCGCTAATCCATTTTTCTAACTCTTTATGGGTAAATTCATGGCCAAGTGTTTGGGCTTTATACGCTTGCTCAATCTTGTCG
The DNA here is from genome assembly GCA_945869505.1 of Bifidobacterium breve. The sequence continues at coordinate 9,586 of CAMBOZ010000004.1, read as the reverse complement.
ATTGCGCGGCTTAACCAAGAACCGCCTGCTGCTCGTGATTCAGCAAGTACGCGCGCACGGTGAACTTGTTCTGCCACATTTGCTAGATGGAAGTAAGTACTAAATGCGCGTACAAGTTGTACTGAATCTTCTACTGAAAGCTTTTCCAATAACTCAATGCCGCCACCTTCGCGCACCGCTTTTCGCACAGATTCAACTAAATCTAAAAGATCTTGACCTTCTTGGCGAACCAGAGATTGCCCTAAGAGATCGCCGAGTTTGCGGACGTCACTGCGTAGGAGCGCATCATCGCTTGCGATGCTATTGGAATTACTCGGGCTCTTGCTCACTGGCATATCCTCTCAGGAATACTCACGAGTTTGATACGTAAATATGCGCGTTAGACTTGGCTCATCAAGCCCCCTCCCTTTTTGGGAACGGGGCCAAAAGGCTTTTCCAATAGAAATTTCCAGTTAAGGACAGGTAGGCAGATGCGCGCGTTGGTGCAGATGATTGGCAGCGAAAGCGCTGTCGCATCTTGCCTGCAAGATTCAAAGAAGATCATCGCACCTGCAGCAACGTATCCATTCTTGCTTGCCAAAGTTGCTGAAAAATCATCGATCCTTGTGGTTACCAGCTCGAGTCGTAGCGCAGAAGATTTAGCATCTGAATTACGCGAATTACATAACAGAGTTTTGGAGTTTCCAGCTTGGGAAACTCTGCCGCACGAAAGGTTAAGTCCAAGGAGTGACACCGTGGCGCGGCGCTTGGCCACCTTGGCAGATTTAGCAACGCCAAATAATGAAAATACAATCGTGCTTGCGCCGATACGTGCGGTGATCCATCGCTTCATCGCTGATTTAGCAAGTCAACCACTGCAGAGTTTAGAAATTGGCAGTGAAGTTGATTTAACAACCTTGATTACCAATTTAACTAATCTGGCATATACCCGCACTGACTTAGTTGAAAAGCGAGGGGAGTTCGCCGTTCGTGGCGGAATCGTAGATTTGTTTTTACCGCTTTCTGAGCATCCGGTTCGCATTGATTTCTTTGGGGATGAAATTGAAGAGTTGAGCTATTTTGATGTGGCCAGTCAGCGCACAACTGGTCCAGTGATTGGCAAGTTAACGATCTTGCCGTGCCGCGAATTGTTATTAAATGCAGATATCAGAGAGCGTGCAGAGAGCGCGAAATCTAAATACCCGGCAGCTCTAGAAATTTTAGATCGTGTTTCCCAAGGAATTTCCACCGAAGGTATGGAATCGCTTATTCCAATATTGGTAAATGAGACCGAAACCATATTGCAGCGCATGCCCAAAGGAACCGAAGTAATTTTCATTGATGGTGAACGTATCCGCATGCGCACCATTGATTTGCTTGCAACAAATGAAGAGTTCTTTGAAGCGGCCTGGTCACACGCAGCCCTTGGCGCTGCTGCGCCTCTGCCAGTAACCGATGCAACTTATCTTTCCTGGGAAGATTTGAGTGCAGAAATCACACGCTGCCAACTTACTTCGCGCGCACTTAATCCATTTGGTTCTGATTTAGATACGGATGCATCCTTCCTAGATTTTCAAGCAATTGATCCTTTGCGCGCTGATATGGATCGCGCGATTAATTCGCTACAGAGCGCCGTCGACGCCGGTTTCTCCATAATCTTTTCGGCAGCCGGCCAAGGTATGGCAGAGCGTTATGCAGGGATTTTCCGTAACGCAGACCTGCCAGTTGTAATCATTCCGGAGTTAAGAGCGATTCCGACGAAGGGTTCAGTGCACATAACGCAATCGGCAATTGCCCACGGATTTACTTCACAAAGTGCTCGGATTTTATTTATCACTGAACGCGATTTAACTGGCAGTAAGGCGTCTGCAAATGATGGTGCGCGCATGCCTTCCAAGCGCAAGCAAGCCGTTGATCCGCTAGAACTGCGCGCCGGTGATTTTGTGGTTCATGAACAACACGGAATTGGTAGATATGTTGAAATGGTGCAGCGCACCATCGGCGGCATTACACGTGAGTACTTGGTAATTGAATATGCACCTGCCAAACGCGGACAACCTGGTGATCGTGTCTTTGTACCGACCGATACTTTGGAACAAGTAAGCAAGTACATCGGCGGTGAATCACCAACGGTGCACCGCATTGGCAGCGGTGAATGGCAGAAAGCTAAGGGACGTGCCCGCAAGGCGGTAAAACAAATTGCCGGTGAGTTAATTCGCTTGTACGCGGCGCGCACGAGTTCGCCAGGTTTCGCATTCTCACCCGACACTCCTTGGCAACGCGAACTAGAAGATGCTTTTTCATACATTGAAACCCCAGATCAACTCTCCACTATTGAAGAAGTTAAACGCGATATGGAAAAGCCATATCCAATGGATCGCATAATTTGTGGCGATGTTGGTTATGGTAAGACTGAGATCGCCATTCGTGCGGCATTTAAAGCGGTGCAGGACGGTAAGCAAGTTGCTGTTCTGGTGCCGACCACGCTCTTGGTGCAACAGCATGAGAAAACATTTGCCGAACGTTATGCGGGCTTCCCGTTAAGAGTTGCCGGCCTATCACGCTTTAACAGCGCAAAAGAGTCGAAAGATATCTTGGCCGAACTTGCTGCGGGCAGTGTTGATGTTGTGATCGGTACCCACCGTTTGTTATCGCAAGATGTTGTTTTTAAAGATTTGGGTTTAGTAGTCGTAGATGAAGAACAACGCTTTGGGGTTGAGCAGAAAGAATCTCTTAAGAAGATGCGCACGACTGTGGATGTATTGGCTATGTCTGCCACACCAATTCCACGAACACTTGAAATGGCTGTGACCGGCATTCGCGAAATGTCGACCATCACAACGCCGCCGGAAGAGCGCCATCCGATTCTTACCTACGTCGGAGCCTCCGAAGATGCGCAGATCCGCGCCGCGATTCATCGCGAGCTCTTACGTGATGGTCAAGTTTTCTATATTCATAATCGCGTTGAATCTATCGATCGCGCCGCAGCCAAAATTCAAGAGTTGGTTCCTGAAGCACGCATTCGAATTGCACATGGTCAAATGAGTGAAGGTGCTCTCGAAGATGTCATTTTGGCATTCTGGAATCGCGACTTTGATGTTCTTGTCTGCACCACAATTGTGGAAAGTGGATTAGATATTGCTAACGCCAATACTTTGATTGTGGAACGCGCCGATAATTTTGGTCTTTCACAACTTCATCAATTACGTGGTCGCGTGGGCCGTGGGCGCGATCGGGCTTATGCATATTTCCTATATCCACCAGATCAGCCCTTAACTGAAATTGCACTGGATCGTTTAAAAACAATTGCGACCAACACCGATTTAGGTGCAGGCATGCGCGTTGCCTTAAAAGATTTAGAAATTCGCGGTGCCGGAAATCTCCTGGGCGGAGAACAGTCTGGCCACATTGCAGATGTGGGCTTTGATTTATATATGCGCATGGTTGGTGAAGCGGTAAATGATTACAAGACCGGGATCATTGATAAAGAAGAAGAAGCGTATGAATGCAAAGTTGAACTTCCGATAAATGCACACCTTGCAGAAAGTTATGTTCCGGGTGAGCGGTTACGGTTAGATCTTTATCGTCGCCTAGCCGATGTTGCTAAGCCAACTGATGTGCAATCAATTCGTGAAGAGTTACTGGATAGATTCGGTGAATTACCTGAAGAAGCAAATGCGCTATTAGCAGTTGCTCAACTGCGTGCGTTAGCTAAATCTCATGGGATTCGTGAAGTGGTAGCAACTGGAAAATTCTTACGACTTGCGCCTTTGACCTTGCCAGAATCACGTCAATTAAGGTTAACCCGCCTGTACCCAGGTTCCATCTATAAGGCCCCCACCCGCACCGCTTTGATTACTTTGCCTAAAAATCCAGCATGGAACCCGTCTAAACCGGCGGCGGAAATAGTGGATACTTCTCTCCTGACCTGGGTAACCGAGGTCGTTGACCAATTAACGAAAGCGAGCACAACGTGAAAAAGATCCTGGCTGTCCTGACAATTGCTTCAGCCCTACTTTTGACAGGATGCTCGCAAACTAACGAAGCCGCCACTATCGGTGACTTCAAGATCTCTCAGACTGAATTGCAGAGCAGTATCGATGCAGTTATGGCTGAGCGTTCCAAAGTTGATTCATCACAGATGCAACTAGAAACAGGCGAAGAGTTAAATCGCGGACAGTTGCGCTTTAAGATTTTGATGCACACCTTCGATGAGATCGCTAAAGAGCTTAAGATCGAAGTTACTTCCAGCCAAGTCGGAGCCAAGAAAGCATCTATCATTCAATCAGTTGGTGGTGAAGCCGAACTTCCAAAGAATTTAGTTAATGCGGCAATTGCTCTTCAAGATTTCGATGCTTATGTTCGTGCGATTGTAATTTCTGATCAGATAGCTGAAGCGCTTGCACAATCGGGCGTCGCCGAAGAAGAAGTTTCAACCAAGGTAGGCGACTTGCTTAACGCCAAAGCAAAATCACTCGGCGTAAAAATCAATCCACGTTACGGCGTTTGGGATAACGAAATTGGCGATGTTGTCGTTGCTAACGTAACCGGCGACGCAGTAAAACCATCAGCTGAGTAAATAGATGTCAGGTTCAGAACTTCAACGCCTCGTTGAGGTAATGGATCGCTTGCGATCACCCGGTGGTTGTCCTTGGGATGCCGAGCAAACCCACGAATCATTAGTTAAATACTTACTCGAAGAGTCCTACGAGTTTATTGATTCCGTCGACGCCAAAGATCGTGAAGGAATGCGTGAAGAGCTAGGCGATGTTTTACTTCAGGTTTACTTCCACTCTCGAATTGCTCAAGATCATCCAACCGATCCATTTTCAATTGAAGATGTCGCGCGTGCAATCGCGGATAAATTAATTCGCCGTCATCCACACGTATTTGAAGGCTTGCAAGTATCAGGCACTGAAGAAATTATCGATAACTGGGAAGAGATAAAAGCAAAAGAGAAGGGGCGAACTTCAGCTCTTGATGGCGTAGCTCTTGCGCAACCAGCACTGCCATTAGTTGAAAAACTCCTCTATCGCGCCGAAAAATATAAAGTGAATATCGAGTTATCGAAATACCAAAGCAGTAAGCCGGCCACCGAAGAGAGCGTCGGCGAAGCGCTGGCATCAATAATTGCTTGGGCGCGCGATAACGAGATTGACCCAGAAAATGCACTGCGCCTATACGGCCGCCAGATTGCGGAGCAAATTAAGACTGCCGAGTCGCGGTAGTATTGCCCTATACCGCTCAGCGCCGAGCGTGCGAAGAAGCAAAAATTCTTAGGAGATATCCAAATGGCAATTATCGAAGCAATCGGCGCCCGTGAAATTCTTGATTCACGTGGAAACCCAACTGTTGAAGTTGAAATTGAATTAGAAGATGGAACACAAGCACGCGCTGCAGTACCGAGCGGTGCATCAACTGGCGCATTTGAAGCAGCTGAACTTCGTGATGGCGATAAGAAGCGTTACTTAGGTAAAGGCGTTTTAAAGGCCATTGACTTCGTTAATAACGAATTAGCGCCAGCGGTCGAAGGCTTAGATGCACAAGATCAACGTTTGATTGATGAAGTAATGATCAAACTTGATGGCACGCCAAACAAATCACGCCTCGGCGCAAACTCAATTCTCGGTGTTTCACTTGCAGTTGCTAAAGCCTCTGCTGAATCTGCAGATCTCTCACTCTTCCGCTATGTCGGTGGACCAAATGCACACGTTCTTCCAGTTCCGATGATGAACATCCTTAACGGTGGCGCACATGCAGATACCAACGTTGATATCCAAGAATTTATGATCGCTCCAATCGGCGCCGAAACATTCCGCGAATCACTTCGCTGGGGAGCCGAGATTTATCACGCGCTTAAAGCAGTTCTAAAGAAGCGCGGTCTTGCTACATCTGTTGGCGACGAAGGTGGCTTTGCACCAAATCTTGAAAGCAACCGTGCCGCACTTGATCTGATCATTGAAGCGATTGAGTCTGCCGGGTTCAAACCAGGTAAAGAGATTGCACTTGCAATGGATGTTGCTGCTACCGAATTCCACGATAACGGCAAGTACAAGTTCGAAGGATCAATGCGCTCATCTGATGAAATGATCGCTTATTACGCAGAACTCGTTGGCGCTTATCCAATCGTTTCTATCGAAGATCCGCTAAATGAAGAAGACTGGGCGGGCTGGAAGTCAATGACAACCTCACTTGGCTCAAAGATTCAGATCGTTGGCGATGATTTATTCGTAACAAACCCAATTCGTTTAGCAAAGGGCATCGAAACTGACACTGCAAATGCGCTATTAGTTAAGGTAAATCAAATCGGAACTCTTACCGAAACCCTTGATGCTGTTGATCTTGCTCACCGTGCAAATTACCGCAGCATGATGTCCCACCGTTCAGGTGAAACCGAAGATGTGACAATTGCTGACTTAGCTGTTGCAACAAATTGCGGACAGATCAAAACAGGTGCACCATCTCGCACAGAGCGCGTTGCTAAGTACAACCAGCTACTTCGCATTGAAGAAGAACTTGCTGAAGGCGGCGTATACGCAGGACGCGCGGCTTTTCCTCGCTTTAAAGGTTAATTAAGAGCCAAGCCATGCGCCGTCGACGTCGCAGTTATTCAACGAGCCGCCGCTCGTCGAGCCGTCGAAACGTTCGTGGCAATGCTCGTCCCTTAGCCTTAATTGCAATTATTTTTATCTTTACACTCACTCTTGCCCCACCAATTAAGAACTACTTCACGCAACGAGCGCAGATCAGCGCACTTAAATCTCAAGTGGCATCTGATCGCACCGCATTAGAAAAAGCGCGCGCTGAGTTAAGTACCTGGCAAGATCCAAATTACATAAAGTCACAGGCGCGCGAGCGTCTGCACTTTGTGCTGCCTGGGGAGCGTCAATACATAGTCACGGGTACCGACATCACAAAATCACAACCACAAACAACCCAGATTGCTTCACAATTACCTGAAGGTGCTCCTTGGTACACCAAGCTGATCGCATCCGTAACCGAATCTGGTCTCTAGTTAATGAGCGATAAGGCAACTCAAAAAGATTTAGATTGCATCGAGACTCAATTAGGTCGAACACCTCGCGATGTACACGCAATTTCTTATCGTTGCCCCTGCGGCAATCCCGCCGTTGTTGAAACGCCACCACGCTTAAGCCACGGAGAACCTTTTCCAACTTTCTATTACGCAACCTGCCCACGTTTAACCGCAGCAATTTCGACTCTGGAATCAACTGGCTTAATGGCAGATATGAATGAACGCCTGACAACAGATCACGAACTCGCTGGCGCATACGCGGCAGCACACGACGATTACCTCGCAGCGCGCGCAGCGCTAAAGATGGATGTTCCAGAAGTAGAAGGAATTTCCGCCGGTGGCATGCCAAATCGCGTGAAGTGTTTACATTCACTTGTCGCACATTCACTTTCTGCAGGACCTGACGTTAATCCGCTCGGCGATGAAGCGTTAGCCAAACTTCCAGAATGGTGGAAAGAGCAACCATGCGAGTAGCAGCCATTGATTGCGGTACCAATTCAATTCGTTTATTAATTGCCGATATCGATGGCACAAACTTTCGCGAAGTAATTCGCTTGATGGAAGTTGTCCGCTTAGGGCAAGGAGTCGACAAGACCGGCCAATTTCATCCTGATGCGATTGCTCGCACCCTTGCTGCAGTTGATATCTACGCAACCGAGATCGCTAAGCGCGGTGTTGAAAAAATCAGATTCTGCGCGACTAGCGCCACGCGCGATGCCACCAACCGCGACTTATTTATCGAAGGTGTATTCGAGCGTTTAGGAATTCGCCCAGAAGTTATCTCTGGTGATGAAGAAGCGCGCCTATCTTTTATGGGCGCAACCAAAGACCTTCCCGCATCCGATGGACCCTTTCTAGTTATTGATATCGGCGGAGGTTCTACCGAATTCGTATTTGGAACCGAATCTGTCGAAGCGGCCAAGAGCGTGAACATCGGTTGTGTTCGTATGTCAGAGCGTCACTTCACCGGCGATCAACCTGATCCAGGACAGGTTGCTTCTGCAACCGAAGATATTGATGAAGCAATCGCACAAGCCGCAAAGTTAGTACCAATCACCAAAGCTAAAACCCTTATCGCCGTAGCCGGTACTGCCACAACTGTTGCCGCAGCAGCGTTAGATCTTCCCGAATATGACCGATACGCAATTCATCTTTCACACATCTCAGCAGAAAAAGTCCACCAAGTTTCGCAAAGCTTTATAAAGATGGATCGCACTCAACGCGAATCACTCGGATATATGCACCCAGGACGTGTCGATGTAATTTCTGCTGGCTCACTTGTTCTATCACGCATTATGCGCGCAACTGGCGCTTCAGAATTCGTTGCATCTGAATCTGACATTCTCGATGGAATGGCTTGGTCGCTTGTATAAATCTTTAGACCTACTCGATTCTGCAATTGTTAAATGCAAGAAATGCCCGCGCCTTGTCGAATGGCGTGAAGAAGTCGCAGTTGTAAAACGCAAAGCTTATGAAAACGAAAAATACTGGGGCAAACCGGTTCCAGGTTTCGGCCCCGCCAATGCGCAATTAGTAATACTCGGCCTTGCCCCCGGAGCACACGGTGCCAATCGCACCGGTCGCGTATTCACCGGTGATTCATCAGGGGATTGGCTATACAAATCTCTACATAAAAACGGCCTAGCAAAAATTCCCACAAGTAAAGGCAAAGATGATGGCCAACAGCTGATTAATACTCGAATCCTTTGCGCCGTGCGTTGTGCTCCACCAGATAACAAACCAAGCACCGAGGAGAAAAACACCTGCGCACCTTTCTACAAAGATGAAATTGCACTATTAATGCCAACGGCACGATCATTTCTTGCACTTGGAAACCTTGCTTGGACGACACTTCTTGCAACTCTTACAGAACTCGAATGCGAGATTCCAAAACCAAAACCTAAATTTGGGCACGGCGCAACAGCCACTTTTATCGGACCTGATGGAATCAAAAGAAAAATCGTTGGCAGTTACCATCCCAGCCAACAGAACACTTTTACAGGCAAATTAACTGAAAAAGCGTTGGATTCGGTGATTAAAAAAGCAAGTAGACTCTGACCCTTATCGCATGGCCCCGATAGCCCAATGGCAGAGGCAGAGGACTTAAAATCCTCCCAGTGTGGGTTCGACCCCCACTCGGGGCACTCGTATTCGCATGAACTACAGCGCTAAAGATATTGCTCTGACCACCCCAACCTCTTACCCTAAAGTAGTGAGAAGCAAATTTATAACAACTGTTCTTTTATCAATACTTCTAATGCCTTCAATCTCTCCTGCCAATGCTGGCTTAGATGCACCGATAAATCTTGATAATCCAAGAGTGGTGCCGATATATGGCGGCCCTTTTGATGCGGCCGGTTGGTCCGGTTATTTGTACTCATCACGAATTATATTCTCTGCTGCACACTCTAATTACAAATTCGATAGCAATGGCAATCGAATATTAAATGAACCAGCTGTTATCACGGTGGGTAGACCAAATTCATCTGCCAAAGACTTTAATGGCAGAGTTAAGGTAATCAAGACATTTGTAGGCGACTACAAAATGTCAAAAGTGGGTGGTTTAAATGA
>CAMBOZ010000003.1 GCA_945869505.1 Bifidobacterium breve | reverse complement strand
TTCAGAAGCAAAGAAAGCCATTGATGCTTACGGCAAGATCTGTAGCGCAACAAAGATCCGCGAAGAAATTCGTTTAGGTTATGTGGCATTTACTCGCGCACGCACCCACTTAATTGCAACTACATCTTGGTGGCGCAACGGAGCAGATTGGGTGGAACCTTCATCTATCTTTGAACAAGTTGCACTTGTTGCACAAAGTTCCGGGGTAATTTTAAGTCAAGCCGAGCGCCCAGAAGAAGATGCCAAGAATCCTAAGTTAGAGAACCCAGAAACCGGAATCTGGCCCCGCGATCCACTTGGTGATAAACGTGGCGCATTCGATGCCAAAGTTAAAGCGGTAGAAAGCGCAACTGCGATTAATTTAGAGAAATTTGCCGCAACTGATCTCGAAGTTATCTCCTGGGTAGATGATGCGAAAGCGTTGATCACCGAAAACGCTAAAGTGCGCAACGGCGGATTAGAAATTCCACTGCCACCGCGACTTTCAACTTCCACATTGGTTGCGCTACATAAAGATCCAGTTGAATTAGCGCTTAATATTCGTCGCCCAATGCCGCGCCCGCAAGATGAATACTCACGTCGCGGTACCGCATTCCACCTATGGATCGAACGCCACTTCACCGCCGCAACTTTATTTGATGATGATGATCTTGATTTTCTTGATCCACTCGAGCCCGATCAAACCTTAGAAGACCTTAAAGAGAAATGGTTGGCATCTGATTGGGCACCGCGTATTCCATTTGCAGTAGAAGTTCCATTTGAAACTGTTATTGGTCCGGTCTTGGTGCGCGGTCGAATCGATGCCGTTTATGAAGTAAATGGTCGCTACGAAGTAATTGATTGGAAGACCGGGTCTACCAAGTTAGGTCCATCATCAGCAGTGCAACTGGCTGTTTATCGCTTGGCATGGGCGAAGTTAAAGGGAATAGATCCAGCGCAAGTTTCAGCAGCATTCCATTACGTACCAAGTGGTGAAACAGATCGCAGCGCTGATCTACTTACAGAGGAAGAGTTAATTTCTTTATTAACTCTCTAACTCCTGCCGCTTAGCTATCGAAGCGATCTAGCTCCATTACCTTGCTCCAAGCCTGCGCAAAGTCAGCAGCAAATTTTGCATCTGCATCATCGCTGGCATAGACCTCAGATAGAGCGCGGAGCTCAGAGTGAGATCCAAAGAGAAGATCTGCGCGAGAAGCCACCCATTTAACTTTGCCACTCTTGCGATCGTGAGCTTCAAATAGATTTGCATCACCAGATTTAGGCGCCCATTGTGAGTTGATATCTAAGATATTTACAAAGAAATCATTGGTTAACGATTCCTTCTTCTTAGTCAATACACCTGTCTTTGAGCCATCAAAGTTGGCACCGAGTGCGCGCATTCCACCGATCAACACCGTTAACTCTGGGGGAGTTAGCGAAAGAAGAGCAGCTTTATCAATTAGCGGAACTTCAGCGGGACGGTTATCTGCCTTGCTGGTGTAATTTCGGAAACCATCTGCACTTGGCTCAAGAACTGAAAAAGATGCAACATCAGTCTGCTCTTGTGTTGCATCGGTGCGGCCTGGAGTAAAGCGAACCTTAACTTTATGGCCGGCGTTCTTTGCCGCCGCTTCAACTGCAACGGTGCCACCCAAGACAATGAGATCAGCAAGTGAAACTTTTTTCGCTGATTTCTTATTGAAATTAACTTGGATTTTTTCCAAAGTTGCTAGTACTTTCTTTAACTCCTTGGGGTTATTTACCTCCCAATTGCGTTGCGGTTCTAAGCGAATACGTGCGCCATTTGCTCCACCGCGCTTATCTGTGCCGCGGAAAGTTGATGCCGATGCCCACGCGGTCGTGACTAATTGCGCAAGTGTTAAATCACTAGCCAAGATGCGCTTCTTCAGAACTTCAATCTCACTCTTGCCGATTTGCTTCTTAGGAGCTGCTGGAAGTGGATCCTGCCAAATAAGTGCTTCTTTCGGCACAAGTGGCCCTAGGTAACGTGCGATTGGACCCATATCGCGGTGGGTTAACTTAAACCAAGCGCGCGCAAATGCATCAGCAAAAGCATCTAGATCTTCTGCAAAGCGCCGCGAAATCTTTTCATATGCCGGATCTGTGCGAAGTGCGAGATCAGTTGTGAACATAACAGGTGCGTGAGTCTTACCTGCGATGTGTGCATCAGGTACAGATTTTGCCGCAGATTCATCAGTTGGAATCCATTGCGTTGCACCGGCTGGGCTCTTGGTCTGCTTCCACTCGTACTTGAAGAGGGTTTTAAAGTAAGTGTTATCCCATTTAGTAGGAGTTGGAGTCCAAGCACCTTCTAAGCCACTTGAAATTGTTTCTGCGCCATTTCCTTTACCGTTGGAGTTCTTCCAACCAAGACCCATCTCTTCCATTGCTGCCGCTTCTGGTTCAGCGCCAACGTATTTACCTGGATCTGCTGCACCGTGTGCTTTACCAAAGGTGTGACCGCCTGCAATTAGTGCAACTGTTTCTTCATCGTTCATCGCCATACGCGCAAAAGTTTCACGAATATCTCTTGCTGATGCGAGAACATCGGGATTTCCATTTGGACCTTCTGGGTTTACATAGATAAGCCCCATCTGAACCGCAGCGAGTGGATCTTCTAATTTACGATCTCCGCTGTAGCGTTCATCGGCTAACCATTCTGCTTCTTTACCCCAATAAGTCTCATCTGGTTCCCAAACATCTGCGCGACCGCCACCAAAACCAAATACTTTAAGCCCCATAGATTCAAGTGCAGAGTTACCTGCCAAGATCATTAAATCTGCCCAAGATAATTTCTTTCCATATTTTTGTTTAATGGGCCATAACAAACGGCGCGCTTTATCTAGGTTGACGTTATCGGGCCAGCTGTTAAGCGGTGCAAAACGTTGCATTCCCGCACCGGCTCCGCCACGTCCATCGGATGTTCGATAAGTACCTGCGCTATGCCAAGCCATACGAATAAAGAATGGTCCGTAATGCCCATAATCTGCTGGCCACCACTCTTGTGAAGTAACCATTAACTCTTCGATATCTTTCTTAACTTTTTTGATATCTAACTTCTTAAACTCTTTTGCATAATCAAACCCATCACCCATTGGATCTGAAACTGGAGAATGTTGACGCAGAACAGATATATCTAATTGGTTAGGCCACCAATCAGTGTTGTAGGTGCCCTCTTTATTTAGTTTGCTTCCGGTGTAAGGGCACTTTGCTGAATCTGTCATTTTTCCTCCAGTTAAAGATCAATATAAGAAGCATAATGGAATCCCCAGTAATTGCTATCTAAAGATTTCTATCCCGATCGGCAAGTGGTCACTCAGCCCAGAAGGTGAAAAATTCAAGGGCTGGTATTCATCAGGGCGCATTTGATCAGAAAGTATGTAATCAAATTGCACCTTAGCGCCCCAGCTGGGGTAGGTATTTTGGGCGACCAGCGAACTCCATTTCGAAAGCGCAACCGGCAACTTCTTCGGAAGATTTAAATCACCCATTAACAAAATCTTGGTATTCGTTTCATTACCAATTGCAAGCGCCCAATTCTTTAACTTCTTTAACTGAGCGAAATTCACCCCAGGCACAAAAGATAGATGCGTGTTAAAAACAGTAAAACCATTTTCGAGTGTTGCTGCGATGGCTAGACGCGGTTCATCGTGAACATAAATGGCGCGAATCTTTGGTCGACTACTTGTTTCACTTTCAGTCGGGACCACAAGTGGCATACCAATTGGTGAGTTTCCTAGTTCTAAACGATGCCACTTCACAACTTTAATCTTTGAGGCAATTCCAATTCCATAACTACCTGCAAGAACGTCGCTCGATTTATTGTGAATCAACTTCGCATCGCTATCGTTTAACTTCCGCCACTTTTCACCTGGGGTACCGACAATGCTCGGAGCGAATGCCCAATCCGTTGCGCCCATTGCGCTTGCAACTTCAGCGACTTGGTTTACCGATCCAGAGCGTGGCAAATTAAAATCAATTTCTTGAACGGCGATCACATCAGAGGCCAGCGCGGCGATGGCTCGATGCAGGGCTGCCAACGAGGGCCCAGATTTATTCGGAGGGATCTCCATTCCATGGAGGAGATTCCACGAGGTGATGCGCATATGGCGAAGGCTAGTAGCGTTCACCCTTATGAGCGCGGTCAACGGACAGGTATCGAGGATGGATCGCGCTGCCCACCTGCGCAAAAATCAGGTTTCACTTGATCAGCTCTGGGCTAAGGCAAAGATTGTGCACTTTAGCAACGGGCGCTTGGCGGTTACTGGAGATACAAAGCAACTAAACCTGCTTAGCGCTTCACAAATCGCTGCGTTGATTGAAAGCCAAGAATTTAAATCAGGCGAACGCTATTTCTTAGGTTTAGATCAAGTAGATAATGAACCATATTTTGCTTGGAATTCTCCACATCAAAATACTGATGACCAGCAGGCCCCAACCGGTTATTTAACGCTGCGCGAAATCGGGGGAGAACTCGATGAATTGCAGATGGAGATTGCACTTCATGCGGTTGCACTTTCTAATTGGCATAACACCCACCCACACTGTGCCAGATGCGGTGCGACTACATCAGTTTCATTAGGTGGCGCAGTTCGTACTTGCGATAAAGATAAGAGTGAACATTACCCACGCACAGATTGCGCAATTATTGTTTTGGTGCGAGATAGCCAAGATCGGATCTTGCTGGGACGCCAAGCGATCTGGCCAGAAGGTCGCTTCTCCTGCTTTGCAGGTTTTCTAGAACCCGGAGAAACATTCGAACAATGCGTGCAGCGCGAAGTCTTTGAAGAAGCTGGACTAGCTGTTCGCGAAATAAATTATTTGGGATCACAACCTTGGCCATTCCCCGCATCCGTCATGATCTCCTTTGAGGCGGTTACTGACTTTCCAGAAAGTGCGCGCCCCGATGGCGAAGAAATCGTTGCCATCAAATGGTTAACCCGTGACGAGTTAAAAACTGAAGTATCTGCAGGAACACTTTTGTTGCCTCCTGATATGTCGGTATCGCGCAAGATGATCGATCGTTGGTTAAGTGCATGACGCAAGAAGCCGGAGCTATCCGCGCTGAAGAAATTTTGGCCGCTCTCGATGCTGATCAAAAAGCAGTTGCACTTGCTACCCGCGGCCCAGTTTGTGTAATCGCCGGCGCCGGAACTGGAAAAACCAGAGCAATCACCCACCGCATCGCATATGCGGCAAGTATCGGAACGATGGACCCGCAGAAAGTTCTAGCACTAACTTTTACATCCCGCGCAGCCGGTGAGATGCGCACGCGATTGCGCGTATTGGGAGTCCCAACCGTTGCCGCGCGAACAATTCACGCAGCGGCGCTTAAGCAGTTGGTTTACTTCTGGCCGAGCGTATTTGGTGGGCGAGTACCCGAGTTGATGACCGCTAAAGCAGGATTTATTGGCGAAGCGATCAATCGCGCAGGGTTATCGGGTGAACTGCGCGCGACTTCGCGCGAGTTAATGCGCGATATCGCTAGCGAAATTGAATGGGCGAAAGTTTCACAAGTTGCCCCAGAAGATTTTGTAAATGAAATTGCTAAGCGCAGTCAAAAACCAAGAGTGAGCGCCGAAAAACTAGCGCAGGTTTACGCGGCTTATGAAAGCGTTAAAAAACAAGAGTTAGCGATTGATTTCGAAGATGTACTCTTACTTACTGCTGCAATGTTGGAAGAAGAGCGCACTGTGCGTGAGCGCGTGCAAGATCAATATCGTTACTTCACTATTGATGAGTATCAAGATATTTCTCCAGTTCAACAACGTTTAATCAATGCTTGGCTGGGCTCACGCCAAGATATTTGCGTAGTTGGTGATCCTGCGCAAACGATTTATTCATTTGCCGGAGCTACTCCAGTATTTTTAAATAGCTTTACCCAACGCTTTCCAGATGCAGAAGTAATTCGCTTAAGTACTGGATACCGCTCAACTCCCGAAATTACTTTTGCCGCTAACGCGCTCTTGCGCCACGGGGCAATGGGTCAAGAGTTGATCGCCCTAAATGATCACGGCACCAAACCTTCCGTTGACGGGTATGCCAACGAAGATGCGGAAATTGCTGGCGTTTTGGCGCAGATAACTGATTTGTTAAATAACGGAACGCAGGCACAAGAGATCGCAATATTGGCGCGCACCAATAACCAATTAAAGGGCGTGGAGCGCGCTATGAATAAAGCGAGCCTGCCTTATCAGGTTCGCAGCACTGAAAGATTCTTTGATCGCCAAGATGTTCGTGATTTTCTAAAGGAAGTGCGCCGTGCATCAGTGTTGCCAACCGAAGGCGTTTCGTGGATGGATGAACTTCGCACTTTGGCGCAACCGCATTTAACAGGTGAAAGCATTGATGGCATTGCAGCGTTGCTGCACTTGGCCCGCGAATTAGATGGTGACAATAACTTCAGCCCTAAGACGCTGCGCGGTTACTTACGCGAAATTGAAGATCGCGTGCAACAGAACAATCCACCCACGATGCCGGTAATCACCTTGGCAACGCTGCACGCGGCAAAGGGTTTGGAATGGGAGCGCGTATTTTTGATTGGCGCATCCGAAGGAATATTGCCGCTGGAAACTGGGGTTACTGGCCAGTCCGATGCTGTGATTGATGAAGAGCGCCGCTTGTTCTACGTTGGAATGACGCGCGCAAAGGTGGATTTACACATAAGCCATCGCCAGAGCCCCAGCCGATTCCTGCGCGAAGCAGGTTTAATTAATTAGTTTGCATAGATCACTCTCTGTGGTTTACCCTTGCCTTTCACCAAATTGGTGAGGGTCTAATAGGCCAAGTAGAAAAAGGAGAATGAACGATGTTTACATCTCACTCATTCACCACAGCACGCGTTACACGCAGTGCTGCTACTTCGCCTGCCAATTTCCATGCGACTACAAAGAAGCATACAAATTGGCCCGCAGCGTCAAAGCCAGCGTTTTACGCAGCTTTTTACGCCGTGGATGAGGCCACAGGAGGTTCGATCGGATAACACCGTGAGATGCCAAACCTAAGGCCTCAACTCCACAAAGGAGTTGAAGGCCTTTTTTTATTATCTAAAAACTACTAAACCAAATCCAAAGTAAGAATCCAAAGTAAGAAACGAGAGAGAAGAAAGTGGGTGAGAACGATGAGCGTTCTCTACAGCGAACTACAGGTACCAGGTTGGGCAGAAACAGGCGAGCGAATCGGTCTTTATGAAGTGACCGGTACGTATGACTCCGCCATCGCCTTTGCGTTGCCATGCCATAACGCTGATCCCGAGCTCTTCTTCTCGGAAAGCGATGAGGGCATTGCGCAAGCGAAAGCGCTCTGCGGTGGATGCCCCGTGCGCAATAAATGTT
Source organism: Bifidobacterium breve (assembly GCA_945869505.1). The sequence goes on along the minus strand of CAMBOZ010000003.1, from coordinate 34,158 downwards.
TAGATGGAGCTTTATCTCGCCAAGAACCTTGTGGTGTTTGGGGAGGACAGCTAATTGAAGATGGCGTAATCATTGAACGCAAGCGTCGTGCGGGACGTCCGCCGCGCATAGCAGCGTTCGTGTAATTACTTCTATCGGCAAGTATCCGTTGCTCGCGCGACCCTCGTATTGATTTTCTTTCAATGCGGGGGTCGTGCCATAAACAAGTGCTAGAGCAGTACCTTAGTGAAGAGATAAAGGTGGAGTTAAAGTGGCAAAGGTAATCGAATCTGATGGAGTTGTGACCTTAAAGCTCTCTCGCTTTGAAAAAATTGGCGCTCTCCATGGTGATATCTCAGTTGCAAGTAGCCAATTAATATCAAAAATTGAAGTCCCAAATCCTTGGACCAAAGAATATTTGCGGGGCTTTCGCGCACCTGGCACCGGAATTCCTTATGTAATTTTGCTCGGCACGATGAGATTTAAAGGCGGGAAAGATTTCTGTGCAATTTACAAGCGTACGCCTGCGATGATTTATGAATTTGCCGATGCGCCCTTTAAGCGTTGGATCGTGTCCATCTAACCCTTTGGCGAGTATCATCAATTTATGGCAACTACAGCGAAGAAATCCGTTACAACAAAGAAGAGCCCTGCAAAGAAGACCGCAGGCGGAAAAACCATCACTAAGACAATCGAGATGCCAGTTGTGCATACCGGCGTTGATTGGCGTTCGCTCTACCTCTATGCAATCAGCCTTATAACTCTTCTCATCTGCATCTTTACTGTAATAAATTTGATCAATCGTGGTCTGGATTTAATCGTTCCAGACGCTGGCTATGTAGATCCATATGCCGCACAGAACGGATCAAAAGTTGACCCAGAAGTTATTAAGCAAGCCAATATTGATCAAAGCCGCCGCAGCGCGATTCGCGGCATAACCAGTTCTATCGTAACTTTGTTAGTTACCGTTCCAGTTTATTTGTATCACTGGAGAATGGTTCGCAAAATAAATAACTAGCTCCTATCTCTTGGATGCTCACACTCTTTGAGTGGTAGCCCTAACTTCATATCTGGACATTGCATTTCTGGTTTTTTAGCATTTACTATGCGAAAAATATTGGTGGCAGCCCTATCAATTACATTGCTTATCGGATCAACAACGATAGCTGAGAGCGCAAATCCTAAAAAAGGTGGCCCATGTGTAAAGGCTAAAACCACAAAGATTTATGCCGGCAAGAAATTTACCTGTGTTAAGAACGGGAAAAAATTAGTGTGGAGTTCTGGGGTTACGATTAAAACCACGCCAACGCCAACGCCAACGCCAACGCCAACACCAACACCAACACCAACACCAACACCAACACCAACACCAACACCAACACCAACACCCGAAGTTAACCCAGCCCATTTCTTAACTGTCTCGCCGTTGGATCCATCTGTTCTAACCAAGATAAGTAAATTCCGCAGTTGCGTCGGCCATGATTATTCATCCGGGTTTAGCGCAAAGCTGATGAACCAACCGACCACTGGTTTAGAGATCGCACGATCTATGAAACATTATTTGTATGTAAATTTCCCATTTTCTCCTGCGGCAACCATCAAGGGTTTTGCGCCATTTGATGGCGAAGTGAGAATTCAGAGTGAGCAATCCAAAAATGGTCAACAAGTTTTCGTTATGAATGAGTCGGGTTGGATATTTGCTTTCTTTCACGGAGATGCATTGGTAGAAAATGGACAGCGAGTAACCGCGGGGACTCCAGTCATTTCTTGGTGGTCAAAAGATCAAGCCGCTTTCGCAGCATCCAACGGTGGAACTTTAGAGAACAGTTCTGTGGATATGGCGTTGCTTAACTTTACTCAAAATAAGTTTGAGTCACCTTTTGAGCATTTCAATCCAGCAGTGAGTGCGCTTTGGAAAGCCAATGGCTTCACCGCCGAAAAAGTCATTTTGAGTAAAGAAGCTAGAGATTTGAAGCCATGCACCGTTGGACCAGATGGTGAAAGATTTAGTGGTCAACCGTCTGCTGATGAGTTTGTAGTTGCGTCGCGGTAATTTGGTTTAAGCGTTAGCGGGAGCGATCTCAGGGAACCAGGAGAGCGCTTCGTCGCGGAACTTTCCTTCAGCTTCTAGCTGGCAGAAGATTCCAGTTGTGCCCAGAGTTACGCGGTGGATCAAGACGTACTCAGCGGGCAAATTAAGTTGGAAGCCGATCTTGGCAGTTGGGTTTCGAGGATCACCAACGCGGGCGCTCTGATCACGTAACCATTCACGTGAATATTTAAATGTTTCGGTGCGCAGTGGCTCTACTAGTGGAACCAAGAAATCTAGAACTAGCGCAGGATCTACATCTACTTCAGCCAGGATAAATCCATCTTTCTTAAATCCGTCATATAAGGCTTGCGCATCATCATCGAGTGCGTGCTTTAACAAATTTTTAAATGGTTCTGGGAAGCCATTTGGAAGGCGATTGCAGGCACCGAAATCAAGAACTCCGATTCGCCCATCAGCCAGTAAGCGGAAATTTCCGGGATGTGGATCAGCGTGTAACAAGCCAGCACGTTCTGGACAAGTGAAGTGGAAACGAGCCAAACGCATACCGGCGTTGTTGCGTTGTTCTTGTGTGCCTTCTGCAATTATTTTGGAAAGCGGAGTTCCTTCTAACCACTCTGATACCAAAACTTTATCTGCAGACATAACAACCTTTGGAATTGCAACATCTGGATCATTCTCATATGCGCGCCAGCACGCTTCTTGAGCTTCAGCTTCATATTTGTAATCAACTTCTTCAATAATGCGCGCACGAAGTTCTTCCAGTAAAGGTTTCATATCAAGGCCGGGGAGTACCAATTGGAAAATCTTGGCAAAACGTTGGATCTGATTTAAATCTGAAATTAGCGCTTCAGCGGCGCCTGGATATTGGATCTTTACGGCGACAGGGCGGCCATCTTTCCAAACACCTTTGTGAACCTGACCAATCGATGCCGAAGCAGTTGGTTTATCTTCAAATGATGTGAAATTATCGCGCCAATTTTCGCCAAGTTCTTTTGCAAGAACTTTATGTACTACACGAGTTGGAAGCGGCGGAGCAGATTCTTGCAACTTTGTTAAAGTCTCACGATATGGCTTTGCAATATTTTCAGGTAGCGCTGCTTCAAAGACAGAGAGCGCTTGACCAAATTTCATCGCACCGCCCTTTAACTCACCAAGGACTTTAAATAATTGCTCTGCAGTCTTCTCTTGAATGTCGGTGATGACGAGTGAGGATGATTGGCCAACTAATTGCCTGCCCAAACCCAATACACCGCGACCAGCCAAACCAACGGGAATAGAAACCATCTTCGCCGAACGCGCAACGGTCGAGCTCGGGATCTCCGTCTCGGTGATCTCTTTTTTCTTTATATCTCTTTTGGCCACCTGCCTATTGTTCAGAGAAAGTGCAAAAGGCGCGAATTGAAAATCTAACGCCAGCCACACCCGCACATTGGGTGGCGGCTGACGGTGATGTGTTTTGTGTTACAGAGATCTAGTAAGTCAATGGATATGGCCTCTGTCGAAAGGGCGCAAGATCCGGTGTCGATAAATTTAATGATTTCTGAGGCGAGAAGTCCCGCTAAATAACTTGCTCCTGCAATTGGTATTTCATCTCTAATTGTTAGGCCTTCTAGCAAAGCCACACCGCTTTGATCGGCGAAAGATAGCTCGCAACAACGGCTGCACGGGCTCTGGCCTGGCTTAACAATTGGAGAAATTGTTAAATATCCACCGCTAATTTCGCTGACAATCAAATGTTCTTGGCCAGATGCCATCCAAAGTCCAAGGATTACCGGATCGATATCACCAAAGTGAATTTTGATTACCTTCTCCATGAAGTCACTCGGCAGTTCTTCAGCGGACTCCAGCTTTATCGACGGAAATAAAGTAAAAGACTTGGACTTATTAGTGCTTACTGAAGTAAAAACTTGTCCAATATCAGTAGCAGATATGTATCCACCAGTTAACTCTAAATCTGAAATCAATTCGTTCCCACGGCGAAATGATGGGGCAAATTGTGTGTTGGTAACTCCACTGGCAATTAACGCTGCAAATAAATGTTGGGCAGCGCGCGAGTGACCCGAAATTTCTAGATGTGCACTTTGGCGAGCGCTAACTTTAGCGATGCCCGAATCTAAAACATTTGGTAACCAGCGAGAGACAGTCAACTCTGGCTGAATTCGTTTCTTGATTTGCGCAAAAGATGCATCTTTACTTTGATCACCGCCCTTTGCGGCGCGTTCTGCGATATTAGAGATAAACCTTTCTGAAATTTGAATCTCGCTCGCTTGCGTCTCAAAGAATTCGCATGCGTGTAGCTCACCGATTAGCGCCGATGATTCCTCCGCGGTTAGTGAAAGTGAATCTGCAATTTCTCCATCGTTTGCCCCGCGCTTAAACGCTCCGTAAATAGCTGGAGCGTTAGCGTTTACGAGGGCCACTCGCCTTCTTGAGGTTCCGATGAAATATTCATTTGTGCGCGGGCCTACATATAGGCAAATGCCCGATTTAAAGGTGAGTGCTTTTACTTGAGTAGTCATCTGCAAAGGATTGGCGTTTAGGCGAAATCACCGCAGCGCTCCTGTGCAATAGCCGATGTTGAGGTCTAGAACTTTGACTGCGGGTATGAAAAAAAATTCACCCCGTGCTCATCAACTAGTGAGAGCCGGGGTGAATCTTTAAAGTCTTTAAGACTTGTTGGTGAAGTTACTGAGCCTTGCCAAGAATTCTGTTGACCTTGGTGCCACAGACTGGGCAGATGCCCTGTGCCATGCGACGACCAGAGTCTGAGATCTTCACAGTGCCTTCGAAGTCACGCTTCTCCTTGCACTTAACGCAGTAAGCGTCACCCTTGTATGTCTCTGCTGTCATAATTGCCTCCAATCGCCGTATGGGCTCTGAGCGCCCACGCGTGCAAGCCTGACGATACCCCTGACTACGCTCAAATAGGCTGAACTAGCCCCTGTTTGTGCGTAGTTTTTTTAGCTCAACAGGCTCAGCCAAGGCTCGTTCGGCCGCTTCATAGCCATCTAGATAGGCGCTGGCCAGATCTGCCTCCTCAAATCGGGCTAAAACCTCGGTGAAGGCTTCGCCATGGTCAAAATGCTCAAGGTGGATCGCCTCATGGAAGAGCACGTAATCCAGCGCATAATCAGGGGCGAGTTTTAGCCGGTCTGAGATCCGAATCGTGCGATCTACGCTGGTGCAAGAGCCCCAGCGCTCGCGCATTGGCCGCCAGTTAATGGAGGCAGGTCGCGCCGTTATCTCAGGGGCTAGGGATGTCAGTAGTTCGGCTATGCGCTGCATCAGAGCGTCTTCACTGGGTATCCGTGAAGATTCCTGGCTACGTATCTTTGCGATCATCTCAGGGACGATCGCGTGCTCATCCGCCTTACTCATGCGCGCCGGAATGGAGACGATGATCCGACCGCCTTGGCGGTAGGCCGAGATATTTCGCTTTCGCCTTGCCGAACGAATCACAATAATCTCACCCTCTGAAATTCCTGGCAGGGTTAGATCACCATCGTCTGATTCATCCAAAGCCATAGATAAAAAGTACTCCTGAACTTCGCGAAATAGATTTATATCGACAATATCTAAAGTACGTGTTGAGAGATTTAGCTGCAACAATTTTTCCATTACATTGCAAATTACAGGTGTGTCAAATCCCAAATCATTTGATTCTGAGGACTTTTGGTCATAAGTTTCGCTTACGAAGTCCTCGGATAACTCTTTGAACTATCTGCAAGGGGAAGGCAGATAATTTAAAGTAGCGGCCGGGGACTTCGCTTTTCTTTTCCCCGAGAGTCAAAGAGTTTTAACAAAATTTAAATTAGAAATTAAATTAGACCCGAGAGATCATCGGGTATCGAAGTACTAGCCAAGAATTTTTCTGGGCTCAGTAAATCCTCAGCAGTCGGTAAGAACCCACTCCAGATTTGATCGCGTTCAGCGATCGATTTAACTTCGCGAATCTTCTTCCAGAATGCGCTCGCTTCACGAGTTAACTTCGGCGAAACTTCTAAACCAAGCATTGAAGAAAATAGTTGTTGTGCAGGAGATGCGGCAGCGCGACGACGGCGCAGGGTTTCCCTAAGTTGTTCAATTGCAGGCAGGCGATCACCTGCGGCAAGTGCGGTTACTTCATCGGTCCAACCATCGATTAGCGCAAAAACGGTTTCTAATTTTGCAAGGGCAATTTTCTGGGCAGGTGATTCCTCAGGTGTGAAGATTCCGTTCTCCAGAGCAAAGGTCATGCTGTCCTCGGTGTTTTCCTGCATGTTTTCCTGCATGTTTTCGAAAGCGCTCTGTGCCTGACGTTGAATGGCATCGATATCTATATGTATACCTTTTCCATATTCAACGATGGCGCTTTGAATATAAGAAACCAACCACGGGTTATTTGCAAATAGGCGAGCAACGGCGCCTTCGCGAAGTGCGTGAAAGATAAACACTTCTGACTTAGGAATCTCTAACTCATTCGCCCAATTCTCAATATTTTCGGGGATCACAACTGGGTGCGCTGGGTCTAGGAGTGAAAGGCCCACATCGTGTGCACCTGTAACAGAGGCCGCCAAAGTGCCGATCGATTGACCCAATTGCGTTGCGATCATTGTGCCGATGAAGGAGCGCAGCAGCATCGTGATCATTTCAATCGGCGGCTGGCCTTCAGGGCCTTCACCTGCCTGGGCATCCATGGCTTGATCAAGTAAGTTGGAAATTGCACTGGATAACCCAGCTGCTAAAGGTTCGATTGTTTTATGCCAACCAGAAATAGTTTGATCAACCCAATCCGATCGCGTCGCCGAACTCGGCGCAATTCCGGTTGCGGGGAAAGATAGCGCTTCGTCCAACCAGATCTCGGAAATTTCAAAAGCGCTGGCGACCACTGCTAACTCTTTTGCACCAATTGGTTTTAGCCCTTGCGCAGTTACAAATTTTTTGGCGGTATCGCGGGCGGCAGAAATAGAAAGTACTTCTTCTTTTCCATCTTTACTCTTGCCACTCTGTGCAGCACCTTCGAAAAGTGTTGTGAATGGATTTACAAAACCAACTGGGTTAATTCCGAGCTGCTCAAATTGCGCTCTCATCTGTTCTTGCATCTGGCGCAGCATCGCTTCAAAATCGGGACGGTTATCTTCTGGCTCGTTAGAGTTGCCAGAATTGCTAGAATCATCTGGGTCATTAGGGATAAAGCCAAAGCCAGCCATAACGTGACCCCAATCTCTAATTCTGATTTAAATGCTTGCTAATCCTTTAAAACACCACCGATGCGAGATTTCTTCCCACAAGAGATAGGCTACCTAACATGTCCAACGCATTTGCGGCTCTGATCTGGTGGGTTGTTCCATTGACCGGGCTTTTAGGCGCACTTGGCTATGTTCTCTGGGTTACTCAATTTAAATCAAAGTTTGAATCTGAAACAACTCGCTCGGTCACTCAATTTCAGCGATTCCAAGATTCTTTCCGCGATGCAGAAATAACTATTGCCGGCGAAGACGAGGCTACCGAAGACGTAGCCCTTACAGATATAGCCAATACGGGCGAAGCCAAAGCGAGCGATGCTCCATAATCGGCTCCCTCGCTTAGCCACCGCAACCCTTACTGTATTTTTCGGCCTGGCCCTTTTCGCGCCACTTCCTTTTGTTGTTCTCACACCAGGAAATGCCCAAGATGTCGTTAACGAAATAATCACGCCATCGAAAACGGCAGCACCTGCATTGAAGTTCTATAAAGCAGATGGCCATATTTATCTCTTATCAATTTTGATCACCAACCCCGATGCATATGTGACTAGTGCTGAGTTAATTTATTCGTGGGGCAGAAGTGATTTCTCAGTTATGCCCCGCTCGCTTTTTTACAGAGATGGTGTTGATGCAAAAACAGAGAAAGCTGCTGCTAAGACCAAGATGGTTGATTCACAACTGAGCGCTAAAGTAGCCGCTCTTAATTATTTACAGAACAACTACCCGAATCTAAACGCCGGCGCGATTAAGCCAAGTGATATTTCGATCTCGCTCGCAAAGACCGGCGGCCCTAGCGGTGGCTTGGCATTTGCCCTAGGCATTGTGGAACTTCTCACCCCTGAGAATATTTTGCGCGGTCGTAGCGTTGCATCGACAGGCACTATTGATGCAGAGGGAAATGTGGGTGGGATAGGTGGAGTCGCAGAAAAGATTCTGGCGGCGGAAAAGGCCGGTGCAACTTTGATACTGGTTCCTACAAGTAATTGCCAAGACCTCGCACCTGACGTTGCAACCATTCCAAAAGGTATAAAAGTAGCGGCGGTGAGCACTTTGAAAGAGGCGCTAACCGCTCTTAATTCGGCCACCCCGCGCAGTTGCGCTAACTTAGGAGCATGATGAAGAAACCAAGTCCCTTAGCCCTTACCTTTATTATTTTGGCGGTTATCGCTGGAGGTGTGGTTGCGCTCAGCGGTGTCTATGTTGATTGGCTATGGTTTCAATCAGTTGGGTTCACTGGTGTTTGGTCAACTGTGCTTACGACAAAAATTGCACTCTTTATTGTTGCCGGCTTGGTTACATCGCTAATTATTTCCGCAAATGTTTATATCGCTTACCGTCGTCGCCCCTTCGATGTTTCTATGGCGATGGAATCCGATAACCTCGAACGTTATCGCGCCACGATTGAGCCAATCCGCAAATTAGTTTTCCCTGGAATCGCGCTAGCTCTCTTCTACTTTGGTGGAACCAGCGGCGTTCAACTTTGGAGCTCTTGGTTGCAGTTTAAGAATTCTACGGATTTCGGAGTTAAAGATCCGCAGTTCGGGCTAGATATCTCATTCTTTGCATTCCGTTTGCCATTCCTGCAAACTCTTATTGGTTGGGCAATCTCAACTCTAATCTTGGCGACACTTGCCAGCGTTGCCGTTCACTATGTTTACGGTGGAATTCGTCCGCAGCTTCGCACAAATCGCATTTCCGTTGCTGCGCGCGTACAACTCTCTATTCTTCTCGGGCTAATCGTTCTGGTTAAGGCCGTTGCGTATTGGTTCGATCGCTATGCCCTCGCACTTAAAGAGAGCAGACTTATCACCGGTCTTACTTACACCGATGTAAATGCGACGCTACCTGCGAAATCTATTCTGGCCGCAATTGCAGTTATCTGTTCACTTCTCTTCTTTGCCAATATCGTCCGTAAATCTCTGGTCTTGCCTGCCGCCGGAACCGCTTTGATGGTTGGCGCATCTGTACTGATTGCCGGTGTTTACCCTGGCGCCGTGCAGCAGTTCCAAGTAAAACCTTCTGAATCATCTAAAGAAGCCCCATTTATTCAGCGCAATATTGATTCAACTCGCGATGCCTATGGCATTGCTGATGTAGAAATGAAGGATTATCAAGCAACGCTTTCTACAAATTCTGGACAGCTAGCTAATGATGCGGCAACTATTGCAAATATTCGTTTGATGGATCCAAACGTTCTTTCCGCGACCTTCCGCCAGTTGCAACAAATAAAGCCTTATTACACATTCCCAGAATCTCTAGATATTGATCGTTACACAGTAAATGGCGTTCAGCGCGATGCTGTCGTTGCGGTGCGCGAACTCAATATCGATGGCAACCCAAGTCGTAACTGGATTAACGACCACTTGGTCTACACCCACGGTTTTGGTTTTGTTTCCGCATTTGGAAATAGCGTTGACTCCGATGGTAAGCCAACCTTCTTGGTTGGAGATTTGCCACCAACAACAGGACTTGGAAAATTCCAACCACGTATCTACTTCGGTGAAAATGTTCCTGATTATTCAATCATCGGCGGACCTAAAACTGATACGCCAGTTGAATTCGACTACCCAGATGATGCATCAGAAAATGGTCAGAAGAATTACACCTACACCGGTGATGGTGGCGTACCAATGGGCGGCTTATTTAAAAAGTTGCTCTTTGCTATTCAGTATCAAGAGCAACGCATTGTTCTTTCAAATTTGATCAACTCAGAATCAAAAATTCTCTACAACCGTTCACCACGTGAGCGCGTAGCCAAGGTCGCACCTTGGTTAACGCTAGATGGAGATCCATACCCAGCAATTGTTGATGGCAAGATTCAATGGATTATCGATGGGTACACAACAAGTGCGGGATATCCATATTCACAGACAACATCACTGAGCACCGCAACGACAGATGCGCTGACTACTAACTCTGCCGCGATAACCGCTCAGACAAATAGAAATATCAACTACATCCGAAACTCTGTAAAAGCCACGGTTGACGCCTATGACGGAACAGTCGTTCTATACCAGTGGGATGAGAAGGATCCAGTTCTAAAGACTTGGATGAAGGCCTTCCCAAATACTGTTACGCCAAAGAGCAAGATGTCTAAGGAACTTTTAGAGCACGTGCGTTACCCAGAAGATCTCTTCCGAGTACAACGTGATGTGCTTAGCTCGTACCACGTGCAAACCGCTTCAGCTTTCTACGGTGGACAAGACTTCTGGCGCGTACCACGCGATCCTTCTACATTCGGTGCCAATGCAGGAGCACAACCTCCTTATTACATGACTCTAGAAATGCCAGGTTCAGATAAGCCGACATTTACTTTGACAACACCATTTGTTCCACGTGGTGGTCGTGAAAACTTATCTGCATTCGCAGTGGTTGATTCAAATAACGGTCCGAATTACGGAAAAATTACCGTGCTACAACTACCGCGCAGCACTAACGTCGCTGGACCTTCACAAGTTGCCTCTAACTTCGAAGCAAAACCAGAAGTCGCCAACTCACTCTCCTTGCTTCGCCAAGGTGGATCAGATGTTGTGCTCGGTAACTTGTTGACACTTCCAGTCGGTGGCGGATTACTTTATGTACAGCCGGTATATGTGAAGGCAACTTCTAATACCGCTGCTTATCCACTTCTACAGAAAGTGCTTGTCTCATTTGGTGATGTAATCGGTTTCGATAGTTCGCTAAAGGGCGCACTTGATCAAGTATTCGGTGGCAACTCCGGAACTTCTTCTTCTGGTACTCCAACAACATCAACGACTGATAATGCATCTGCAGATCTAAAGTCTGCACTGCAAAGTGCAAAGCAAGCGATTGCTGATGGAAATGCCGCACTTGCTAAGGGAGATTTTGCAGCGTATGGACGCGCACAGGATCGCTTAAAGGCTGCACTCGCTGCCGCTATCGCTGCAGAAGGACGTCAGTAATTCTCATTCGCTAAATAAGCGGATTTGGCTATTACTTGCCCACCCTTTAGACTGACACTTCCGACGCGGGGTGGAGCAGCTCGGTAGCTCGCTGGGCTCATAACCCAGAGGTCGTAGGTTCAAATCCTGCCCCCGCTACTAGAAATAGGTATTGATATGAGTAAGCACGTTAAAACAGAGATCAATATCAAGCATAAAGATCGCAATCGCACCACGGTTTTTTGGCGTGGCATTCTCGCCTTTCCAGTAGCCATTTTTGTGGCAACTTTTGCGCAATCATCTTTCAGCGAAAGTGAGAACTGGGCAGCCGGTACCGCCGGGTTAATTGTTCTCCCAACTATCTTGGCGCTGCTCTTTCGCGGAAAATATCCAAGCTATGTATTAACTTTTAATCACGCCCTCATCGAACTTTCAACTCGATTAGCAGCATACGTTTTGATTTTAAATGACAAGTATCCATCAATTGAAGCAAGCTCAAAAGTTTCAGTTGTATTTCCTGATATAGACGGCGGAAAGAAGTTAAACCGTTGGCTTCCGCTAGTTAAGTGGATCTTGGCTATTCCACATTACATCGTCGGTATTGTTTACTTTTTAATTTCCTTGTTTGTGACAGTAATTGCTTGGGTGCAAACATCAATCACTGGAAAATATCCTCGTTGGGCTGGCGAGATTGTCTTCGGCACTATCGCATACTGGAACCGTGTACAGGGTTACATGCTCTTGCTGGTCACAGATAAGTATCCCAGCTTCAGACTTAAGTAGTTTTAAGTTAAGTAGTACTACCTAATTCTTAAAGAGTTTGTAACAACAAATAACGAGCTAATTGCCATTGCGCCTGCGGCATACATTGGTGTTAACAAGCCTGCGGCCGCAATCGGTATTCCAATTACGTTATAGGCAAATGCCCAAGCTAAATTTGATTTAATGGTTCGCAGGGTGCGCTTAGAAAGAGTTAGGGCATCGACAACGCTCATAAGTTCTGGGCGCATCAGCGTAATATCCGCGCTGGAAATCGCAGTATCTGTGCCAGTTCCCATCGCCATACTCAAATCTGCGGCGGCAAGGGCTGCGGCGTCGTTAATTCCATCGCCAATCATCAAAACGGTGTGGCCAGCATCTTTTAGCGCAGTCACTCGCGCTAACTTCTCGTCAGGTAGTGCGCGAGCAATTACATTCTCACCTTTGATTCCAACTAAGCGCGCTATAGCTCCAGCGCTCTCTTCGTTATCACCGGTTACCAACCAAGGAGTTGCGCCAGCCTGAATTAGCGCAGAAATAGTTGCTGCTGCATCTGACTTCACTTGATCGCCGACTGCAAATACTGCAATAGCGACACCATCCCAAGCAAGAACCGCAACAGATAAGCCCGCTTCTTCACCACGTGCAATCGCTTCTGCAATCGCTGGATCAAATGTGGTTGTGCTGTGTGCAATTGCCTTTGGCGTACCTATAAGCACAACTGGTGAGATCGCACCGAGCAGAACGCGACCGGCGACTCCCGCACCAGGTGTTTGGGTGAATTCAACAACCTCATGACGCGTTGCAGCCTTTGCTAAGGCGTGCGAAACAATTGCTTGACCAACTGGATGATCATTTGCCAATTCTAGGGAGAGCGCTGAAGATAAAATCGTCTTCTCATTTAGCGAAGTTGAATAAGTCGCTCCCAATACTTTATGTGCGCTAGTTGGAATTATTGCATCATGAACTTTCATAACGCCGGTTGTGAGAGTTCCAGTTTTATCGAGGACAACAACATCAACTTTACGAGCAAGTTCTAGTACGCGCGGTTGTCTTAAGACAATTCCACGAGATGCGCCACGTCCGGAAGCAACCAGCAACGCAACCGGAGTTGCTAAGCCAAGTGCGCAAGGGCAGGCAATAACTAGAACGGTAATTGCGATCTGAATCGATTGCGCCAAGGATGACCCAGCACCATCATTTCCTAAGTAATACCAGGCGAAAAAAGTTGCGATTGCCAGCAAGGTAACAACTGGAACAAAGACGGAGGCGATTCGGTCAGCGACTCTTTGGATTGGGGCTTTCTGGCCTTGTGCTTGCACCACCATAGATGTGATGCGCGCTAGTTCAGTATCACTGCCAATACGCGTTGCTCTAACAATTATTCGCCCATTGTTATTAAGTGACGCCCCGATTACGCGCGAGCCAGGGGAAACTTCAATTGGTACAGATTCTCCAGTCAACATTGAGTTATTCACCGATGAAGTTCCTGAAATTACCAATCCATCAGTTGCAACGCGGGCGCCAGGTTTAACGATGAAATCATCACCAATGGCAAGTTCTGAGATCGGAATAATTACTTCTAACCCATTGCGCAGAACTGTTACTTCTTTCGCACCTAGAGAAAGCAGAGTAGATAGCGCGGTGCTCGCGCGGCGCTTCGCTCGTGATTCAAGGTGTCGGCCCAGAATTACAAATAGCAGAACCCCAGCAGCAACTTCTGTGTAAACATCACCAGTACCAGTTGCGTTAGCGTAAATAGACCATCCAAATGCGCTGATTGAACCTAGTGAAATAAGTGAATCCATTGTCGGATGCAATAAGTTACGAAGTGCAGCACGATGAATAGGAAATGCAACAATCAAGATCAGTGGAGTCGTAAGTCCGATTGCCAGCCAAGCTGTTGGCGAATAAAGAGGTGGAAGAATATTTAGTGAGCTAAGAACGCTGAGAATCTGCTCATCTAATTGGGTGTGCCATTGATGAACCATTGACATTGCAATTGTTGGGACTGCAAAGATAATTGCAAAAAAGAGGGCGATTCCCGACTTCTTGCTATGCATCACTGGCGTTGCGCCATTTTCAATAAGGGTGGCGCTGTAGCCGGCGCTCTTGATCTTCTTGATAATTTCGCTGCTCTTGACTTCTGCTGGAGCCAAAATATGAACAGTCTCAGTTGCAAAGTTAACGCTCGCACTCACTCCGCTGATTGCATTGAGAGATTTCTCCACGGTATTAACGCAGGAGGAGCAGGTCATTCCGGTCACTGAAAAAGTGCGTGGGCTTAAGGATGTTTTGCTTAAGTCGATTGCTTTACCGGGCTTTTCAGGCTCAGCACTTGGCGGACGAGAGAGCTCGATCTTTATATCTTCAACGACCATTTAGCTTTTCTACAATCTCTCGGTGAATGAGTGAGTTAGTTGAAAGTCCGCTGCCACCCAGACTGCCATCCACGCCTGCAACGTTGGTAAATCTACCGCCTGCTTCGCGAACAATTATGTCGAGCGCGGCCATATCCCAAATAGCAAGGGTTGGCTCCGCGGCTACATCCACTGCGCCTTCTGCCACCAACATATGCGACCAGAAATCACCAATACCGCGGGTGCGCCAGGCGCTAGCAAGTAAATCCTGAAATGGAGCAAGTCGCTCGCCCCAACCATTGAAGTCAGAGTATGAAATGGAGGCATCTTTAATTTCAGAGACTTGTGAGACAGAAATCTTCTTTGGCGCCGACTTGTTAACCATTACAAATGCACCATTTCCTTCGCTGGCATACCAGCGACGAAAGAGAGCCGGAGCGCTAACTACACCGACAACAACAACTTCCGATCCATCACTCTGCTTTTCAATCAAACCGATCAAAGTTGCCCAAGTTGGTACACCGCGTAAAAAGTTTTTAGTTCCATCAATTGGATCAATTACCCAATATCTATCTGCCCCAACACCATCTGTACCAAATTCTTCACCGACAATTCCATCTTCGGGACGGTGGCTCTTAAGTAAGGCACGGATCGCTTCTTCAGATGCTTTATCAGCATCTGTAACTGGAGTGTTATCTGGCTTAGTTGTAATTTGTAAATCAATAGATTGATAGCGCGTTAAGGTAATTGAATCAGCGGCATCAGCTAGGCGCATTGCAAGCGCTAGATCATTGCCCCGCGTAAAAGACATGTTCTCAGTCTAGCGCGGGCGGGTTTGAATCTTTAAGTTCTAGCAAAGAACGCAGACTTGCTACGCGCGCGCTTCTCTCGTTATTTACAACACCTTTTGGCGCAGCCCATTCATTTAACTGGCAGCCCACTTCATGGTGAGAGCAATTTGGCATGCAACTTTGTGTAACTTGATAAAGATCTTCAAATGCAGCGACAATGCGATTGGAATCTAAATGCGCTAGACCAAATGCGCGGATTCCCGGTGTATCAATAATCCAACCTTGCGCCGGTGATAGATCAGTAGCCAAGGGGAGTGCGATAGCACTCGATGATGTATGCCTTCCGCGGCCAGTCACATCATTTACATCACCTGTAACGCGATCGGCATGCGGAACCAGAGCATTAATTAGCGTTGATTTACCTACGCCTGAGTGCCCAACAAGCACTGAAGTTTTACCATTTAGCATCTGAAATAGTTTTGCAAGGTCTGCTTCTCGCGAATCTGACTTGATCGCAGCCGTTGCAATTTCTACACCAAGCGTTTCGTATTCGTGGAGAAAATCTGGAACTGCAGCAACATCTGTCTTAGTTACCAAGAGAATAGGCTTGATATTTTCGTGAAAAGCACAGACCAAGAATCTATCAATGAGTCCGCGCCGTGGTTCTGGATTTGCTGCAGCAACAACAATTACTAGTTGATCAATATTTGCGACAATGGTGCGCTCCATCTTTGCCGCATCATCTACTGTGCGACTTAAGCTGTTGCGCCTTGCTTCAATTGAAACGATTCGCGCCAGCGAACCTTCTGCTCCAGAAACATCTCCAACCAAATTAACTAAATCTCCGACAACTACAGATTTAGGTCCCATTTCACGGGCCTTCATAGCTGTGACAATAACTCCGTCATTAGTAATACAAGTTGTGCGACCGCGATCTACAGTCGTTACGAGTGCTTGGATCGCATCAGAATGTGACGGGCGATCTTTACTGCGCGGGCGCGTGCGGCGTCCGGGGCGAATACGAGCGTCCGACTCGTCAAATTCGCGAGGCGTCATGAGATCAAACTCTGCCAAAGGCCAGGAAAGTCTGGAAGCGTTTTGCGAGTTGTCGCAACATTTTCAATTTCAATGCCTGGAACAACTAAGCCAATTACAGCACCCGCAGTGGCTAAACGATGATCATCGTAAGTATGAAAAGTTCCGGCGTGCAATCCTTCTCCAAATTTACCGGCCGGGGTAATCCGAAGCGAAGTTTGATCTTCAACAACATTGCCACCAAGTGAGTTAATCTCGTGGGTTAGCGCGGCTAAGCGATCGGTTTCGTGTAAACGTAAGTGTCCAATTCCGCGCAAATGTGAAGGTGAATCAGCAAGTGCGGCAAGTGCTGCGATCGCGGGAGTTAATTCACCAACATCGTGCAAATCAATATCAATTCCGTGAATAGCATCTGTGCCAGTAACTGTTAAACCATCAGCGGAAAATGATACTTGTGCACCCATTTGTGTGAGTATGTCGCGGAGTTGATCTCCGGGCTGAGTAGTTTCTTTCGGCCAATCCGCAATTGTTATAGAGCCACCGCAGACCATAGCAATTGATAAGAACGGCGCAGCGTTGGAAAGATCAGGTTCAATAACTAAATCAACTCCATTTAGCTTGCCGGCGGCAACGCTCCAGCTCTGTGCCTTCTTATCGACTGTGACTTGTGCACCGAAGTCGCGCAACATCTGCACCGTCATATCAATATGTGGCATAGATGGAAGCGCGCCGCCTTTGTGCGTTGCAGTGATTCCATTAGTTGTACTCGGTCCAATTAAAAGTAGCGCAGATAAAAATTGGCTAGATGCACTTGCATCAATAGTTAGCGAGCCGCCCGGAATCACACCTTTGCTCTTCATCACCATAGGCAATGAATAACGCCCGCCGTGTTCAATCTCAATTCCGAGTTCTTCCAGCGCGGCAATGACTGGTGCCAGGGGACGCTCGTAAGATCGTGGATCGCCATCAAATGAAATATCACCTGTTGCAAGGGCAGAAAGTGGCGGAAGAAAGCGCATCACAGTTCCGGCATTTCCAACATCTACTTTTGCTGGTCCTTGTAACTTTGCTGGGGTTACTTTCCAAGCCAAATCACCATCTACTTCAAGTTCTGATATTCCAACGCCCATCGCCTTTAGGCCGGCAACCATTAATTCGCTATCGCGTGAAATAAGGGGACGTTTCAAAATCGATGGGGCGCTTGCCTGGGCAGCGAGAATTAGCGCGCGGTTGGTTACCGATTTTGACCCCGGAATTATTACTCGCGCGCTGACTGAGTTGCATCCACGAAATGGAGCGGGCCAGAGCATAAGCGGCAGTCTACTCTCTACCTATGTGCGGACGTTATGCCCAAGCGCAGGGGATGGACGAGATCATCGAGAGGTTTGAACTCGATGGATCACTCGTTGATAAATCACTGCCGCTAAATTGGAATATCGCGCCTACAAATGAGATTTACATTATTCGCGAAAATCAAAGTGGACGAGTTTTAGATTCAGCATCGTGGGGGCTAATCGCACCTTGGCATAAGAACTTCGCTGAGGCTCGTAACTCGCAATCACATGCAATAAATGCGCGCAGTGAATCTATCCATGAAAAGCCAACATTTCGACAAGCTTTTCGAACAACTCGGTGTTTGATACCGGCAACCGGATATTACGAATGGGCGACATCGTTAGGTAAATATCCACCGAAACAACCTTTCTACATATGCTCGCAAGATGAGAATAAATCGCTATCAATTGCTGGAATTTGGAGCACGTGGAAGAGCGAAAGCGGTGCAGAAATTCAGAGCGCTGCGATCATCACGCGCGAAGCAGTTGGAGAGCTAGCAACGATTCATAGTCGCATGCCGGTTTTTATGCCGGAAGACCGTTGGGAGACTTGGCTCGATCCAAAGAATCGCGAAATTGATACTTTGATTTCACTTATGGATCTTTCAGATCCCGCTAAAGGTCTTGCAACCAGACCCGTCGCACCACGGGTAAACCTGGTTGCTAACAATGGACCCGATTTGATCGCACCCTTCGAACTCGGTGAAGCGCAGACGCTCTTTTGAACCGCCTTAAGTGGGCGTTTGCCAGCGCTTTGGGATAGTGTTTAAGAGATGGCATCGAAAGATTTAGTTCTAGAAAGCGCTACTGATCGCAACGATCGGTTCGAGCGCGATGCTCTTGTGTTTATGGACCAGTTATATGCAGCAGCGCTTCGTTACACCAAGAATCCTGAAGATGCGCGCGACTTAGTGCAGGACACTTACCTAAAAGCTTTTAACTCTTTTCATCAATTCGAAGAAGGTACAAATCTGCGCGCCTGGTTATATCGCGTACTCACAACTACCTTTATAAATACTTATCGTAAAGATCAACGCCGCCCACAATTAGCATCAGGTGAACTTGAGGATTGGCAGTTAGCCGAAGCACAATCACACACCAGTGATTTAGGTAAATCTGCTGAAGTAGAAGCTCTCGAGAACTTGCCAGATAGCGATATCAAACGTGCCCTGCAAGAAATCCCTGAAGAGTTTCGCATCGCAGTTTACTTAGCTGATGTAGAAGGTTTTTCTTATAAAGAGATTGCCGACATCGTCGAAGTACCAGCCGGAACCGTTATGTCGCGCCTGCACCGCGGGCGCAAACTCTTACGCGAAAAGCTTGCTGATTACGCCAAAGAACTTGGCTACTCAACTGAAACGAAAAAGGCGAAGGGAGAGAAGCCATGAGCCATATCGAAGAGATTCCTTGTTTTGAAGTTCTCTCCTCCGTTGTCTTTATTATTGAAGGCGCAGTTGAAGAAGCGCGCAACCCACAAGCGATTGCATCTCACCTGGATTCTTGCCTGGCCTGCCGCTCTGAAGTCGCGCACGAGCAAGAGATGCATTCTTTGCTGCAAGAAGTTCTTCGCCGTACTTGTGATGAGAAAGCTCCGGCTGATCTCCAGCACAGTATTCATGAAGCGCTTTTGCGGCAGGTTACTGGCGCTGGAGTTACCGAAGTAGTAACCCAGTTCAGCATGACCGAAATATCAATTGAAATTGATGAGTTTGGAAATGTCGAGCACAGCGAAATCCAGATTGAACAGACGCATGTCCAACACTTTCTCGATGAAGAAAATTAAAATTAATTTATGAAGCCTGCTGAAGAAATTATTGGCGCCGTAGGATTTTCGGTAATGACAGTTCGCCCCGGTGATACTTGTTTGGCTATGGGAATTTCTGATTTACCGATATTAGCTCCGGGTCACTTTATGAGCGTGATGGAGAGTGCGTGTGTGGCAGCGTTAGTTGAATTACTAGAAAATGGCGAAACAACTATTGTTGATAAATTCGATATTTCACTCATTGATTCAGTCGGAATCGGAACCGAAGTGCGTGCCACGGCGCGATGTATAGAAGTTGCGGATCGCACGATGATCTTTGAATGCGATGTTTATGACGGCGAGCGTCATATCGCTTATTCCAGAATAGAAAGAACGGCGGTCGAGCGAGTATCTTTCCTCGCGCGTACCGCCGCTCAATCTTTAATTAATAGCTCAGATAATTAAGCTTTCTTGGTGGCCCAGAAGATTTCAGCGATTTCATCGATCTTTGCGATCAACTTATCTGCCACTGCCACATCTTGTGTTCCCTTAGTACCGGCTGCGCCAGCCAACTTTGTCGCCTCATTGAAGAGTGAGTGAAGTTGTGGGTAGGCCTCAAAGTGTGGAGCCTTGAAATAATCTGTCCAGAGAACCCATAGGTGTTCCTTAACTTGATGTGAACGCTCTTCTTTAATTGCAACTGAACGTGCGCGGAAATCTACATCTGGGTTAGCTGCATACTTTTCCATGCAAGCCTTTACTGATTGCGCTTCTATTTTGGCTTGTGCTGGATCGTAAACTCCACATGGCAGATCGCAATGTGCGTGGACGGTTACCTTTGGTGTGAAGAACTTCTTCATTTTCTCTCCCTTTATCTTTTCTTTATTTCAAAACCTGTATGTGTGAGACTACCCTCCGTGGGCATCTTTGGCATCTTTGGACGGGTAGTCGTAGAGGGCACTTCTATGCAGCCCACTTATAACCCACGGGATTGGCTTCTGATTCGTTACCGAATCTTCAAGAAGCACCTTTCTTTCACAGAAGGCGATGTTGTTGTCATTGAGCGCGAACTGCAACCCGGAATCTATTACATCAAACGGATTGCAGAGATTAAAAACGAAAGCGCTGGACCGGTCACTTACTTCGTGCGCAGCGATAATGAATCAGGTACCGATTCGCGCACTTGGGGTTACCTAAGTAATGAGGAACTAGTCGGCAAAGTAATTACTAGAATCAAAAAGAGTTAGCGAGTAAAAGCCTCATACATCAAAGCCTTTGCCTCTTCCTCGTGCAAATGGTGATTACCAGTCGCAGGAGATGCCGAGGCGCGTCGTGAAATGCGGCGAAGAACTCGCGCATCGATCGCTTTTCCGCCAAGAATTTCGGTAGTGCTTAGCGCAACGTGTGGCCAAGGTCCTTGGTTAGCTGGTTCATCTTGAACCCAAAGCAAATTAGCGTTTGGATGTTTCTTTGCTTCAACTTCCATTTGTGCAACTGGAAGTGGATATAAACGCTCTACTCGAACAATTGCTGTGCTGCTGTCATTTAGACGAGCACGTTCTGCAACTATGTCGTGATAAATCTTTCCAGAACAGTAAATCAATCGAGATGCATTATTTACCGTTGGATCGCCAATTACTGGCAAGAATGTGCCTGATGTGAAATCACTAATTGATGACGCTGCAGCGCGAAGTCGGAGCATTGATTTTGGCGTGAAGACAACCATTGGACGACGCTTCGGATTTGCTGCGTGGAAACGTAGTAAATGGAAGTACGAAGCCGGCGTTGAAGGCTGAGCAATCGTCATGTTTTGTTCCGCAGCAAGTGATAAGAAGCGTTCGATGCGCGCGGATGAGTGATCTGGTCCTTGGCCTTCGTAACCATGTGGCAAGAGCAATACAACTGATGATCGCTCGCCCCATTTTTGCAATGCGGAAGAGATGAATTCATCAATAATTGTTTGCGCACCGTTGGCGAAATCTCCGAACTGACCTTCCCATAAGACAAGCGCTTCTGGCCGAGCAACGGAGTAGCCATATTCAAAGCCCATCGCCGCGTATTCGGAAAGAAGTGAATCAATTACAAAGAACTGGCTTTGATCTGCAACCAAAGAACTTAGAGGTGTCCAGTCAGAGCCATTTTCTTTATCCACGATAACTGCGTGGCGATTACTAAATGTTCCACGACGGGAATCTTGGCCTGCTAAACGTATTGGACGCCCCTCTTTAAGAAGTGATCCAAATGCAAGCATTTCACCGGTAGACCAATCGATGGTTCCATCGTTGATTGACTCGGCACGCTTCTGCAGTTGTGGCAACAACTTTGGATGTACGTGGAAGCCTTCTGGAATCGCTATTTGCGTAGCTGCAATTTCGCGGATTAAAGGCTCGGAGATAAAGGTTGGCACATCCTCAGCACTTGGAACTGTCGGCGGCTGGAAGTTTGGATCGTGCTCTTCTTGGTAATTTGCAACGGAAGCGTAAACCTCTTCAAGTTGTACCTGGTAGTCGCGCGCTAACTTTTCCGCATCCTCTGGAGTGATATCGCCACGACCGATAAGCGATTCTGTGTAGAGCGTGCGAGTTGAGCGCTTGGCATCAATTAACTTGTACATGAGTGGCTGTGTGAAACTTGGCTCATCGCCTTCATTGTGTCCGCGACGACGGTAGCAAACCATGTCGACGACAACATCTTTGTTAAATGCTTGACGATATTCAAAGGCGAGGCGGGCAACGCGCACGCAGGCTTCAGGATCATCGCCATTTACGTGGAATACCGGCGCTTCAATTGTTTTAGCAACGTCAGTTGAATAACGTGAAGAACGTGAAGCGTGTGGCGCGGTAGTAAAGCCAACTTGGTTATTTACAACGATATGAACAGTTCCACCAGTGCGGTAGCCGCGAAGTTGTGAAAGCTGCAGAGTTTCGAAGTTAATTCCTTGGCCAGCAAATGATGCATCTCCGTGCAAGAGAATCGGCAGAACCGAGAACAAATCTTTAACATTTAGACGATCTTGTTTTGCGCGAACAATGCCTTCAAGTACTGGGTTTACAGCTTCCAGGTGAGATGGATTTGCCGCCAAGTAAATCTTGGTCTGTGCGCCAGATTCTGCGGTGAAAATTCCCTCAGTTCCCAAGTGATACTTAACATCGCCAGAACCGTGGACTTCATTCTCTTTGTAATGGCCTTGGAACTCTTGGAAGATTTGACCGTATGACTTACCAGCAATATTTGCCAATACATTTAAGCGACCACGGTGTGGCATACCAATACAGACTTCATCTAACTTCTTCTCGGCAGCGGCTGAAATAACTGCATCAAGAAGTGGAATAACTGATTCGCCACCTTCAAGTGAGAAGCGCTTTTGCCCAACGAACTTGGTCTGTAAGAAAGTTTCGAATGCTTCGGCATCGCTCAACTTTTGCAAGATGTGTAGCTGCTCTTCGCGTTCTGGCTTTGTGAAACCAACTTCAACGTGCTCTTGAATCCAACGACGCTCTTCGGGATTAGAGATATACATATACTCAACGCCAACGGAGCGACAATAAGAATCACGCAAAATTCCGAGAATCTGTCGCAACTTCATAAACTTCTCGCCACCGAAGCCACCTGTTGCAAACTCGCGGTCGAGATCCCACAAGGTGAGTCCGTGAGTAACAACATCTAAATCTGGGTGAGAGCGCTGTGCGTATTCCAGCGGATCGGTATCTGCCATTAAATGGCCGTAGGTGCGATATGCCTGAATTAATTGCTGAACGCGTGCAGTCTTGTTGATCTCTTCATCTTTAGAGAATTCAAAGTCAGAGGCCCAACGAATTGGTTCGTAAGGAATGCGCAGTGCAGAAAAAATCTCATCATAGAAACCATCTTCGCCAAGCAGAATTTCGTGGATGCGGCGCAGGAAATCTCCTGATTGTGCGCCTTGAATTACGCGGTGATCATAAGTACTTGTCAGCGTTACAACTTTGCTAATTGCCATACGAGCCAAAGTTTCTTCACTGGCACCTTGGAATTCAGCCGGATAATCCATTGCACCAACGCCAACGATTAAACCTTGACCTTGAACTAAGCGCGGAACGGAGTGAACAGTGCCAATTGTTCCTGGATTAGTTAGTGAAACTGTTGTTCCTGAATGATCTTCCACTGTCAGCGTTCCGGCACGAGCCTTCTTTACGATTTCTTCGTATGCAACCCAGAACTGCCCGAAATCTAAGCCTTCACAACCCTTAATTGATGGAACCAATAATTGGCGAGTTCCATCAGCCTTTGCTAAATCTATTGCGATTCCCAAATTGATATGTTCTGGACGACCAAGCGCTGGTTTGCCATCTACTTCGCCGTAGAAAACATTCATCTCTGGCATTTGACGCAGAGCTTTGATCATTGCATAAGCGATGATGTGGGTAAATGAAACTTTTCCACCGCGTGTGCGCTTTAGGTGATTTGTAATAACGGTGCGGTTATCGATCATTAACTTTGCGGGAATTGCACGAACACTTGTTGCTGTTGGAACCGAAAGTGATGCCTCCATTGATGCAACAACACGTCCGGCAACTCCACGAATCGGTTCCATAGTTGCCGCACCTGGTGTAACTAAAACTGGGGCTGGCTTAACTTGCGCTTGTGCAGGTGTCGGTGCAGAAGGCGTTACTTGCGTAACGGGAACAGCGGAAACTGGCGCGGCAACAACGGGTGCTTGTGCAACTGGCGCAGCAGCAGCAGGTGCAACTTGTGCAACTGGCGCAGCAGGCGCTGGCGCAGAAACTTTTTGTGCAGCTTTAGGAATTGGTGGTGTTCCACCTTTTGGCGTGGATGCTGCTGCCGCTGGCGCGGATGCAACAGGTGCTGAAGATGCAGCGCTTGGGTTGTAAGTCTTAAAGAATTCAATCCATGAAGGTTCCACTGAAGTTGGATCGGCTTGGTAACGCTCGTACATCTCTTCGACGAGCCAATCATTGGCTCCGAAATCTGCCGACACTGGCAACTCCTTCTTCACGATTAACGCGGAAAAAAACGTTTAATGCGTGCCTAATCCTATCGGCTGAGCGTGGCTTGAATAAATCCTCTCTCGCCAACCCAAGGCGCGATATTGAGCACAATTACGCCGGAAGCGGGCGCTAAAAGCGAATCTCAGCGCGACAGTCTCCGCCTTCGTTGGCAGAGTTGGCTCATGCATTCAGAAACCGCCCCGACTTCAAGACCGCTGGCGATTGTTAGCGGCGGCAGTCGCGGACTCGGCTTGGAAACTGCGCGGGGATTAGCAGCCGCAGGATTTGATCTAGCACTTATCGCAAAGGATGCGCAGCGACTAGAAGGCGCTCGCCAATCCTTACTCAGCGAATTCGCCGCCACACAAACTGGGCTAACAATTACAACTCACGCAGTTGATTTAGAAGATCAAGTCGCCACTCGAAAAACCGCAACTGAAATCAGCACAACACTTACAACCCCAAAAGTATTGGTTCTTGCCCACGGTGTTATGAGCGAGAAAATGTCGAAGACGCTGCGCACAACTGATGCAGAGTGGAATCGCGTAATAAACATTAATTTAAATTCAGTCTTTATATTAGTGAACGCAATTGCACCCGCAATGGCCGATGCGCGCGATGGTCGCGTGGTTATCTACTCCGCGTGTTTGGGTCGTATGTCCGGACCAGGAAGTGCCGGGGGACTTGCGCCATATCGAATTAGTAAAGCGGGAGTAAATTCACTTGTGCGAAATTTGGCACACGAGACCGCACTCGGCGCTCGCGGTTTTTATATTGATGCTACTTGTCCCAATCACACACGCACCGACATGGGCGGACCCGATGCGCCACGTAGCGTTGCAGAAGGTGCAGAAACTGCAATTTGGTTGGCAACTGCCGATATTGCCCAGCGCGGAAGTGAAGTTGTTACTGGAGTACTTTGGGAAGATCGAAAAGTTGTTCCTTGGTAATCGCCAGATAATTCTGTGGTGATAAAGGGCTATTCGAAGTCAACGCCTGATGGATAGCTACAACTTAGCTATTGGGAATAATGGTTATTGCTAAATATAAAATCGGAAGCGCCAAAAGCAAAAGCGGAATAGCACCGATTAAGAAGCCACCTTCGAATTGATATTTAACAACGCCTAAAACGATCAGATTTGCTAAGACCACCGGCGCTCTTCCCCAGTTCTTCTCTTCAGCAAATGCCCGCCCACAAGCAATGAGTCCGACGCCACCTAAAACACTAAATCCGAGCACACCCATCAACGGAGGCAATTCACGATTTTCATGAGTAATTCCCATGACTCCTACCCATGCTCCTAGGGCTAACACGATCGCACCTTCTATATAGAGAAGGGTGGACACGATAGAACGCTTACGCGCTTCTTTGGCAGGATCGATACTCATAAGTCGGAAGGGTAGCAGCATGAACTTCTCGCACGATGGTTTGCACGATGGCTTGACGCGACTAGCTGCGCCGCCATTTTATTATGAAATATTGCGACGTGAAATCGCCCTTACCAATCGAAATCTGACTGATCTCACTGCGATAAGAGTAATGCTCAAATCCAAGATGCCACTTTACGAAGCCACGATTATTTCTTTTGCAGATTTATTATCGACCTCTTTTCGTTATGAGGATGCAAAAGCCAGACTCGGAGAGTATGAATTTGGGATTCTCATTCGTGGTGATGTAGAACTCGCCGGCCAGTTAAGCAGGAGACTCGTTGCAAGTTGGGCAATCGATGGAACTCCAGACACAACAATTCATTATGCCTCCATTAAGTATGCAGAAGGTGAATCAGCAATTTGCTTTATCAATCGATTAGATGACCAGGATCTTATCCAGAGCGATTTTTAAGAATAAAACTACTCACAGTAAGTGTTTTTAGGAAAATATCCACATATATAAGAGAAGAGAAAACCTCCATCTGATCTGAAGAATACCTTCGCGCCATGGAGTTAGACGTAGCCTTTGGACCAATTGCGAGCTTGATCGCCGACCCAACAATCGAAGAGATCTGGATCAACTCACCACAAAGAATTTTTATTGCTCGCAAAGGTCAAAGTGAACTTACCAATCTTGTTTTAACTTCAAATGAGGTTCGCGAATTAGTAGACCGTACCCTCATTTGGAGTGGCCGCCGACTCGATCTGTCACATCCATTTGTTGATGCACGACTCCCGGATGGAAGTCGATTACATGTTGTAATCCCAGAGATAACTTCGCAACATTGGGCTGTAAATATCCGTAAGCATTTACTTCAAAATCTAAGTATTGAGAATTTAGCGGAACTTGGAGTGATGAACTCAGAGATTGCGCAAACTCTCAAAAATGCAGTGAGGGCGGGGCTGAATATTCTTGTAAGTGGAAGCACTCAATCTGGGAAAACAACGTTACTTAATGCTCTTGTATCCGCCACGCCAATTCATGAACGTGTAATAACAATTGAGGAAGTCTTTGAACTTAAACCAATACTTCCAGATCTAGTCGCACTTCAAACTAGAAGCGAAAACTTACAGGGAGACGGAGCAATTCCTTTAAGAAAGTTAATTAAAGAAGCGCTAAGAATGCGTCCATCTCGAATTGTTGTGGGAGAAGTGCGTGAGGCGGAAGCGCTGGATCTTCTAATAGCGCTTAACTCGGGGTTACCCGGAATGGGAACTCTGCACGCAAACTCTGCACGTGATGCAATTACTAAATTACAGATATTGCCACTCCTAGCTGGAGAGAATATTTCTCACAAATTTATTGCGCCTACTGTCGCATCGGCTCTAGATCTAGTTGTCCATATGTCGCTCAGTGCAGATGGGGTTCGCCGAATCAAAGAAATAGCTTCCGTAACCGGCAGATTTGAAAATGACCGAGCTGAGATTGAATCGCTCTGGAGATGGAATGGCGACGAATATGAACGCGGAATCGGAACCATTGGAAATGAAGAGAAATTTGCAGCAGTAGGAATTCCACTAGCGAGTTGGTGGAAACTTTGATGCTTTTACCAAAATTAAAGCCGCTCAATCTATATTTGAAGTCCCTAATTTACGGCGCACTTATCGCCTTAATTGTCTTTGTCCTTACTTCCTCTCTTGTTATAGCCAGCACATTTATGCTTTTGAGTACCGCAATCTCAGTAGTTGTTTCTAGACACTCAAATAGCAAGAGATATGAAGCTATGAATTCAGCGTGGCCGGAAGTCATTGATCATCTGATAACCGGCCTCCATTCCGGACTATCGATAAACGAGTCACTCGCAGGATTGGCAATTCGCGGACCGGAGATTCTCCGCCCCTTGTTTGCGGACTTCACCACAACAATGTCCAAGTCTGGAGATTTCAACCTTGCATTAATGAAGTTAAAAAGTGAATGTGGGCAACCAGGAAGTGACCAAATATTCGAATCAATTTATATCTCTAAAGCTTTAGGCGGCTCTGAATTGCTGACAATTTTGCGCACCGTAGGTACTTTCTTAAGACAAGATTTAGCGCTACGACGCGAAATTGAAGTTAAGCACGGATGGATAAAGAACTCCGCTCATCTATCGGCGGCAGCACCGTGGGTTCTTCTTCTATTGTTATCTACTCAACCAGCTACCTCGCGTGCTTTTTCGACAAGCTCTGGTGTCCTTGTACTCTCCTTCGGCGTAGCAATGACAGCGATTGCCTATATGTGGATGGCCAAATTGGGCAAACTTCCCGAAGTTCCAAGAGTATTTGGTGAGCGATGAAGGCTTCGCTTCTGATCCCAACTTTTTTCGCAACGATTGGATCTCTTTCAATTATCTTTAATGCGAGTCCCAAAACAGAGATAGCAAGAAGAATCGCAAAGTCTAAAGATCGAACTAGTACTTCAAATCGGCTATCTGAGATTGGCCTCGATAGGGCTTTAGATTTTGATAAATTCAGAACAAAACAAATTGTTTATACCGCTTCAACAGGATTCACTTGTTTGCTGCTCTCAATTCTTCTTAGCGCATCACCGGTTAGCGCACTTTTATTGGCTATTTTCGCCTCGATTCTTGCATTCGTTGCAATAGATCGTGACTTGTCTCAAAAGGTTAAAAAGCAGCGCTTAATGATCGACTCAGAATTCCCTGCAGTAATTGAGATGTACTCCCTTGCGCTTTCGGCAGGCGAGACCCCACTAGTCGCTATGGAGCGAATTTCCAAGAGCGCAAAAGGTTCATTGGCAAAAGACTTCTCAATAGTTGTCGCACAAGTAAAGTCCGGAAAGGCTTTTCATATTGCTTTAGACGATATGGGGCGTGGAACCGAATCACTTCTAATTCGCAAATTTATTGATTCACTAATTATTGCCACCTTACGCGGCGCGCCAATTACTGAAGTGTTGCAAAGACATGCACAAGAAGCGAGAGAAGTGCAGAGGAACCGTGTTATGGGGGCCGCAGCTAAAGCAGAAATTTCGATGATGGTGCCAGTTGTATTCCTCATTCTTCCAATTTCAATCCTTTTTGCGCTTTGGCCATCTTTGGCGAATCTTAACTTAATTGCAGGTGCGTAAATCTATTTCCATAAATTATGGAAATTTTGGAAAAGAGAAAGCAGGTAGAAATGAAGTCGCTCGGATTAAGACTTAGTATGAAAGTTCAGGAGAGAATTCAAGATCTATATAATTCATTGCAAAAGAATGTGCAATTCCGGCGATTGATTCAAACTCTAAATTCAGAACGCGGGGATGTTCCTGGTTGGGTTCTTGTGGTGTTAATGACTACAGGGTTAGTAACCGCAATTTGGACGATAGCAGCCCCTCGATTGACTAGCATTTTAAAGAACTCACTCGATTCCATGAATGGCATTAGATAGTGCTTAAGAGATTGATACGAGATGAATCTGGAAATATCGAAAGTGCAATGGTCTTAATACCCCTGCTATTTCTCTTTCTCTGCAGTATTCAACTAGTCTTGGCCATCCAAGTACGTAACTTTGATCAGAACGAGGTTCAAAGCCAAGCATCCACAAGGGCTATCTCCGGATCCTTCGCCGAAATGGATTCAATTTTGAATATTTCATCAGATAACTTCTTTGAAGATCAAAAGATGTTAATAGTGTCAAAGCGTCGTGACATCCCAATTCTGATTCCAGGTTTAAGCAAGATATTGGGTGGAATGCTGCAGAGTGATGTTAAAGGTGTAGCGATAATTGAGAGCCAACCGTGATCAGGCTTATTAAGAGCGAGAATGGAAGTGCTAGCGTCGAATTTATCGCGCTGGCCCTACCACTTTTTATTCCACTATTTATTTTCTTGCAACAATTCGCGGGTATCAGCGCGGAAGAGAACATTGCACGCACCTTAGCGCGCGAAGGGGCTCGAGCATACGTTTCAAGTTCAAGCGATCAGAGCGCAGAAGAAATGATGAATAAAGTGATAATGGTTGCTGGTAAGGAGTTGGGCCTTACTGACGAACAATTTGATCGTTTGGCGATCGGATTAGAGTGCAGCAATTCACCGTGTCATTCCCCAAACGGCAAAGTTCAAGTCACCGTGCATTTCAGTCCTAATTCTCAATTTCGATCCGTTACTGCTTCGGCGCAAGAATATTTCTCCCCTTGGGTTTAAAACTTGGTTTCGTTAAGGACGAGAGAGGCTCTATCTCATTATTGGTGATGGCATTCTTCTTGATATCTGTTGTTACCTCTTTAATAATTACCGATGTTGCAGCGATCGCTATGGCAAAACGTTCGCTTACTCAAGCGACAGAGGCTGCTGCTCAACGGGGAGTTAGAAATCTAAATCGCGAGGCTTACTACTCTGGTGAGTTTGATCTGAGCACGATGGCAGGGAACATTTTTGGAGTTGGTCCAAAAAATCCAGGAGTACCGATTGATTGCTCAAAAGCACTGGGGGATTCTCAAGGGGCGTTAGCTGATTGGGCTAGAGGACCAAGCTCTTTAAGAAGAGTTGAGTTAAGCGAGATCTTGATTAGAGATATTCAATGTGATGGTTTCGGTATCCAGTTGTTAACTTCAGCAACGGCAAAATTACCTATTGTCATTCCATTCTTTAAAATAGATGAAATCCTTGTAACAGCGCGGGTTTCAACTACCAATACACGTCAAGCGGGATTTTCTCCTTTCGGTTTAAGGCTTTTCTAGTACTCGCTATCCTTACCTCATGGCCCGCGAATACGATCTTGAGATTGCTGCGATTAGCGCAACTCTTGTATCTATAGAAAAAGTCTTGGATCTACCGAAACTTGAGGCAGAGGCAGTTGAACTTGAGGCGGCCGCAGGTGTTCCGAATTTGTGGGATGACCCAGAGGTAGCGCAGAAAGTTACGAGCAAGTTATCGCGGGTGCAGAGCGCGATCGCACGGTTAAAGGGTTTGCGCCGGCGCGTGGAAGATCTACCAATTCTCTTTGAATTAGCAACATCTGAGCCAGATGGATCGGCGCTTTCGGATGCAGAAGGTGAATTGGATTCTGTTGTTAAGGCAATTAGCGAACTCGAAGTTACAACTTTGCTAAACGGTGAATACGATGATCGCGATGCTTTGATCACTATTCGCTCTGAAGCCGGTGGCGTTGAAGCTGCCGACTGGGCCGAAATGCTTATGCGCATGTATTTACGTTACTGCGAACGCCACGAATACAAAGTCGATGTGCTAGAAACTTCTTATGCTGAAGAAGCGGGAATCAAATCAACCACTTTTAGAGTTAGCGCACCTTATGCATATGGAACTATCTCTGTAGAACAAGGAACTCATCGCTTAGTGCGCATCTCGCCATTTGATTCGCAATCTCGCCGCCATACATCTTTTGCTGGAGTGGAAGTCGTGCCAGTAGTGGAACAGAGCGATCACATTGAAATTGATGAGAAAGAAATCCGCGTCGATGTTTATCGCTCATCAGGTCCTGGCGGACAGGGTGTTAATACAACTGACTCCGCTGTTCGTTTGACACATATTCCAACTGGAATAGTTGTCTCCTGTCAGAACGAGCGTTCACAAATTCAAAATAAGGCAACGGCAATGGCAGTGTTGCAATCCAAGTTGTTAGAACGCCGTCGCCAAGAGGAACAAGCGAAAATCAATGCATTAAAGGGCGATAATTCTGGCTCTTGGGGAAATCAGATGCGTTCTTACGTTTTAGCGCCGTATCAAATGGTTAAGGATCTGCGA
Source organism: Bifidobacterium breve (assembly GCA_945869505.1). The sequence continues at coordinate 2,871 of CAMBOZ010000003.1, read as the reverse complement.
AATAATCACGAAACAGGCAACACTTCTGCGGTATTAAATGGTGAAATCGATGATTTCATCGAAGCGGGAATTCGCTGGCGTCGCTCGAGCGCTTCTTAACTCTGCTCATTACTTTGCTCGCTATTGCGCTTGTTCAACAAAATATTTTGCTTAAGTAATAATTTTCACATTGAGCGTAATTCACGCGTAGATTTTTGGCGAAAAAACCTGTGAATCCGCGCAATTTGCGCCGATATCGGGCGCTTTTCCCTCTTCTATACCTAAACTAGGCCTCAGTACGGCAGCCATAACTTCCCCCATATCCATGGCGCCCAAGAGGAACGAAGGAGTTCGTGTGATTCGCTTTGAGAATGTGACGAAGCTTTATTCGGGTCAAGACCGCCCGGCACTGGATACAGTTTCATTAGAAATTGTTAAAGGCGAGTTTGTCTTCCTTGTTGGACTTTCAGGTTCAGGTAAATCAACTTTCCTTCGTTTGATCTTGCGCGAAGAGCGACCAACTTCAGGAATTATTCACGTGGCCGGAAAAGATCTCGGCAAGTTGGCAAACCATAAAGTTCCTGAACTGCGTCGCCAAGTCGGAACCGTCTTTCAGGATTTCCGTTTGCTACAGAATAAAACTATTGCCGAAAATGTGGCTTTCACTTTGCACGTACTGGGATATTCAAAGCGTGAAATTGGACGCGAAGTGCCTGAGGTGCTGGAACTAGTTGGGCTAGAAGATAAAGGCGATCGCATGCCAAATGAGATTTCTGGTGGAGAGCAACAGCGCGTAGCAATTGCTCGCGCATATGTAAGCCGCCCAGCAATCATCATCGCCGATGAACCAACCGGAAACCTTGATCCTGCCACTTCTGTTGGAATTATGAAATTGCTCGATCGCATTAACCGCGAGGGCACCACAGTATTGATGGCAACCCACGATGCGGGAATCGTTGATCAGATGCGTAAGCGCGTTATTGAGTTAGACAGCGGCCACGTGATTCGTGACCAGGTACGCGGTGTCTATGGATACACGGGCTAAGCGGATTTAAGGGGATAGGGTAAATACATGCGCGCAAGATTTTTACTAAGTGAAGTTGGAATTGGACTTCGCCGTAATCTAACAATGACCTTTGCGGTCATTGTTACTACCGCTATCTCACTTTCACTTCTAGGCATCGGTTTACTATCGAATTCACAAGTTAATGCAATGAAGGATTATTGGTATGACAAGATCGAAGTTTCGGTCTATCTCTGTGGCTCTCTATCGGAATCCCCAAGTTGTGTTGGCGGCGTTGTAAATGAAGAACAGCGTCTTGGCATAAAGAGCGATCTTGAAGCCTTGCCTGTTGTGCAGAGCGTTTTTTACGAATCACAATCTGAGGCTTATACACGTTTCCAAGAACGCTTCAAGGATTCTGCGATCGCACAAAATGTGACGGCAGACCAACTACCAGAGTCATTCCGCGTCAAGCTAAGTGATCCAACTCAGTATGCAGTTGTGGTGAGCGCATTCTCTGGCCGCCCCGGTGTTGATGTCGTGCAGGATCAACGAAGTATTTTGGAAAAGTTCTTTAAGTTATTAAATGTGCTCCGCAATGGTGCGTTATTAGTCGGACTCTTCTCGGTATTAACTGCTGGGTTATTGATTTCAAATACTTTACGTATTGCCGCATTTAACCGTCGCCGTGAAACCGGTGTTATGAAGTTAGTCGGTGCATCTTCTTGGTCTATCCAACTTCCATTCCTACTTGAAGGAATTATCTCAGCGCTTATCGGTTGGGTATTTGCAACTGGTCTATTGGCGGGACTCAAGAGCGTGATTGATTCAAAAGTTGCTCCACTTCTTACCTTTACCAACTTCTTCGGTTGGAATGAAGTTTGGGTCGCATCTGCGTGGCTATTACTTGCTGGCTTAGGAGTTTCAACGATCGCCTCTGTTGTAACACTGCGCCGTTATCTCAAGGTCTAAACGAGTTCTGCCGTGGTGAAAGAGGTCGGTCGCAAACTCATCGCGCAGAATAAAAAAGCACGCCACGATTATTCAATTGAAGAAGTCTTTGAATGTGGCCTTGTCTTAACTGGTACTGAAGTTAAATCCCTACGCGCTGGCCGCGCATCTTTAATTGATGGTTATGCCACCGTTGAAAATGGCGAACTCTGGTTGGCCGGAGTTCACATTCCTGAATACACCCAAGGAACTTGGACTAATCACGAAACTCGACGCAAACGTAAGTTACTCGTGCATCTGCAAGAGATAAAGAAATTGCATATAAAGATTAAAGAAGGCGGCATAACGCTTATTCCTCTGCAGTTGTATTTCAACAACGGAAAAGCCAAAGTAGAGATCGCGGTTGCACGTGGAAAGAAAGCGCACGATAAGCGTGACTCTTTGATGGAGCGCCAAGCAAACCGCGAAGTCGAACGCGAGATTTCACGCCGTCGTTCCGGCAAAGATCAGTAGTTTTCAGAACCGGTTAGCGTTCTGGCAAAGACCAGTAGTTTTCAGAACCGGTTAGCGTTCCGGCAAAGACCAGTAGTTTTCAGAACCGGTTAGCGTTCCGGCATAGACCAGTAGTTTTCAGTAAGTTCGAAGTGAAGCCCAAACAAACGAAGAAAATCGTGCTTTATCCCCGATTTTCGTAGGTTGTTTAGGTGTGAGTTTTTACTGTCTGTGGTCGGCGTTACACTTAGCCCACAACTTAATAGTGGAAATAGCTTTCTACACCCATGGGGGTGAACGGTCTCGACTTTGGTTGTTGAGGCAGGGGAAGCGGGCCGAGGAAGCCAGGATGATCTCGTTAACCAATAACCTGTGCAAAAAATAATCGTCAGTACAACTGCCGATGATCTCACTCTTGCTGCCTAAGCAAGCTCTGTGATCCGTTA
>CAMBOZ010000002.1 GCA_945869505.1 Bifidobacterium breve | reverse complement strand
CGCCAGATCAAGTCATTCCACTCTGGAATTAAATTACCGAGTGGGCACCCTTGGTGACAGAACGGAATTCCGCAATCCATACAGCGTCCCGCTTGCTTCTGTAGGTGCTCCATGCTCTGTGTTTCATACACTTCATGCCAATCTTTAATTCGCACATCAACCGGACGGCGCTTTGGCATTTCACGCGGCGTATTTAAAAATCCCTTTGGATCAGCCATTTGCTGCTACCTCCATTACATATTGATCAACTGGAAGACCATCTTTTGTAGCGCGATCAATTGCGGCGAGGACTCGTGCATAATCGCGCGGCATTATCAATGAGATGCGATTTACGGCAGCGCTCCAATCCTTCAGTAATTCAGAAGCTACTTCAGAACCGGTCTCAGAGTGGAAGGATGAGATTACAGATTTCAATAAATCTTTCTGATCCTCTGGAACAGCCAAAATATCAACCATTTCGGTATTTACCTGAGCTGGATTTAAATCAAGTACGAATGCACGACCGCCGGACATTCCCGCCGCAAAGTTGCGACCAGTACGGCCCAAAATAACCACAGTTCCACCAGTCATATATTCACACCCGTGATCTCCAACGCCTTCGACCACAGCAGTTGCGCCGGAATTTCGCACACAGAATCTCTCGCCAACTAAGCCGCGAATGAATATTTCACCGGATGTTGCGCCATAACCAATAACGTTACCGGCGATTACATTCTCGTGAGATGGGAAGGTTGCGCGTTCATCTGGTCTAACGATTACTCGACCACCTGAAATTCCTTTGCCAACATAGTCATTGCTATCTCCATAAAGACGAATAGCAATTCCACGTGGCAAGAATGCTCCGAGTGATTGACCTGCCGAACCGTGAAGCGTCACATCAATTGTTCCAACAGGAAGGCCTTCCGCACCGAATCGGCGAGTTACCTCTGCACCCAACATTGTGCCAACCGTCCGATTAACGTTTCGCACTGGAAGATCTATACGCACCGCCTCTTTCTTATCAAGTGCGGCGGCGGCTAGTGAAATCAATTGATTATCAAGGGCAGCGGCCAGTCCATGATCTTGCACAGTAGTGCGATGAAGTGGTGAGTCGACATCTGGACGAACTAAGAGCGGCGCTAAATCAAGACCGCTTGCTTTCCAGTGGTTTACCGCTTCTCGCGTATCCAGAAATTCAACGTGACCAATGGCTTCCTGCAGTGTGCGGAATCCAAGTTTTGCCAAGATTTCACGGACTTCTTCGGCGATGTACTCGAAGAATGTTTCTACAAATTCTGGCTTTCCAGTGAAACGTTTACGCAACTCTGGGTTCTGTGTAGCAACTCCTACCGGACAAGTGTCTAAGTGGCAGACGCGCATCATTACACAACCTGATACAACTAGTGGCGCGGTAGCAAAACCGTATTCTTCGGCGCCCAATAGCGCTGCGATTACGACATCTCGCCCGGTCTTTAACTGCCCATCTGCTTGAACGACGATACGATCGCGTAAACCATTAAGAAGAAGAGTCTGTTGTGTTTCTGCTAAACCAAGTTCCCAAGGAGCACCCGCGTGCTTAAGAGATGTAAGTGGTGAAGCACCAGTGCCGCCATCGTGTCCAGAAATTAGGACTACATCAGCATGTGCTTTGGATACGCCAGCGGCAACTGTGCCGACGCCGACTTCGGCAACTAACTTGACGTGAATACGAGCATTCTTATTTGCGTTCTTCAAATCGTGAATTAGCTGCGCTAAATCTTCAATTGAGTAAATATCGTGATGTGGCGGTGGTGAGATGAGACCAACTCCCGGAGTTGAGTAGCGAACTTTGGCGATCCACGGATAGACCTTATTTCCGGGCAGTTGACCGCCTTCGCCAGGTTTTGCACCCTGCGCAATTTTTATCTGAATATCATCTGCGTTAACCAAGTAATCACTTGTTACACCGAAGCGACCACTTGCAACTTGTTTAATTGCACTGCGCTTGGAATCTCCATTGGCCATGGGAACTGATCTAGTTGGATCCTCTCCCCCTTCGCCCGTATTGGATTTTCCACCAAGTCGGTTCATCGCAATCGCTAAAGTCTCGTGCGCCTCTTGCGAGATTGAACCGTAAGACATTGCACCGGTTGAGAAACGCTTTACGATCTCTGAGATCGGTTCTACTTCATCAATTGATATCGCAGGCCGCTCTCCCTCCTTAAAGGAGAAGAGCCCACGAAGGGTCATTAACTCTTTGCTCTGCCCATCCACTTTGCTCGTGTAGCGCTTGAAGATGTCGTAACGCTTGGAGCGAGTGGAGTGCTGCAGCGTGAATACAGTTTCAGGATTAAATAGATGTGGTTCGCCATCGCGGCGCCATTGATATTCGCCTCCTATAGGAAGGCGCTTGGTTCCGGGAATCTCTCCCCCGACTGGATATGCGATGAGGTGGCGCGCAATTGTTTCTTCGGCGATAACATCCAAACTAATTCCGCCCAAGCGCGAAGTTGTTCCAGCAAAGTATTCGTCTACAACTTCCTGAGATAAACCAATAGCTTCAAACACTTGTGCGCCGGTGTAGGAGGCAATTGTTGAAATACCCATCTTCGACATTACCTTCAAGACGCCTTTACCAAGACTCTTGATCACATTGCGTACCGCTTTTTCAGGAGTAATACCGGTGATCACACCCTGCAGAACTAAATCTTCTGCAGATTCCATCGCTAAGTAAGGATTTACTGCCGCTGCGCCATAACCTATTAGGAGCGCAACGTGGTGAACTTCGCGAACATCTCCGGCTTCGACAACTAGCCCAACCTGGGTACGAGCCTTTTCGCGGATTAAATGATGATGAACTGCAGCGGTGAGTAAGAGTGAAGGTATCGGCGTATCTTCGGCATCACCATTGCGATCGGATAGAACAATAATGTGCGCACCTGCTGCGATTGCATCAGAGACCTCACGCTTAATTTCTTCTAGCCTGGTATGTAGCGTGTTTCCATCGCCCGTAACTGGGAAGAGTCCACGAACTACATAACTTTCCAGCTCCGGGTAATCGCCATCGGCGTTAACGTGAATGATTTTCGCAAGTTCATCGTTATCGATAACTGGGAAAGGTAATGAAATTTGTCGGCAAGATTCCGGTCCAGGATCAAGGAGATTGTGCTCAGGACCAATCGACCCACCTAGGCTAGTAACCAACTCTTCGCGAATTGCATCTAGTGGCGGATTTGTGACTTGGGCAAATAACTGTGAGAAATAATCAAAGAGCAGGCGTGGCTTTTCCGAAAGGGCTGCTATTGGTGAATCTGTTCCCATTGAACCAAGGGCTTCCATTCCGTTCTTGGCCATTGGAGTAAGCAAAATGCGAATCTCTTCTTCGGTATACCCAAATGCGCGCTGACGTCGCACAACAGATGAGTGCGGGTAGACGATATGTTCGCGTGAAGGAAGATCGCTTAACTTCATCATTCCATCATTAAGCCATTGCCCATAAGGAGCGCTATCGGCGAGTGAATCTTTTATCTCATCATCTTCAATAATGCGACCGGCTTCTATATCAACTAAAAACATCTTGCCCGGTTGCAGGCGACCCTTGCGAACTATCTTTTCTGCCGGGAAATCCAAAACTCCAACTTCAGATGCCAGGACAACTAACCCATCCTCTGTAACCCAATAGCGAGATGGTCGAAGTCCATTACGGTCTAAAACTGCACCTACCTGATGTCCGTCGGTAAAAGTGACACATGCTGGTCCGTCCCACGGCTCCATTAGAGATGCGTGGAAGGCATAAAAATCACGGCGCTTTTGCGACATGGTTGCGTGGTTCTCCCACGCTTCAGGAATCATCATCAGAACAGCGTGTGGCAAAGAGCGTCCACCTAGGTATAACAACTCCAAAACTTCATCGAAGGACGCTGAATCACTGCCGGACATTTCAACAATTGGAAAGAGTCGGTTTAAATCTCCAGGAATTAACTCGCTAGCCAGCAATGATTCGCGGGCGCGCATCCAGTTGCGATTTCCTTTAACGGTATTGATTTCACCGTTGTGGGCAATGAAGCGATATGGGTGAGCTAAAGGCCACGAAGGAAAAGTATTGGTAGAAAAACGAGAGTGAACAAGGGCAAGTGGAGATACGACTCGCTGATCACTTAAATCAGGGAAGAATTCTTCTAACTGTCCAGTGGTAAGCATTCCCTTGTACACAATGGTTTGTGATGAAAGAGACGGGAAGTAAAGATCTAATGAGTGTTCGGCGCGCTTTCGTAAACAAAAAGCTAATCTATCGAGGGCAAGGCCTGATTCATTTTTCATTCCAGAAATGAAAACTTGCTCGAACTTTGGCATTACCGATACTGCAGTTTTGCCTAGCGATGCTGAATTGATTGGCAGATCGCGCCAACCCAAAATCTTCAAACCTTCTTCTTCGGCTATCTTTGCGATTTCGCTGCGGACTTCTGAACCTTGCGCGATAAATGCGATTCCCGTTGCATATGAATCTGCAGGAGGAAGTTCAAAGCCAACCACTGCGCGATAGAAAGCATCGGGTACGCGAAGTAATATTCCGGCACCATCACCACTATCTGGTTCCGCACCAGAAGCGCCACGATGTTCTAAATTTCTTAACGCAGTTAGTGCTTGCGCGACAATTTCGTGTGTTGCAATCTTTTTTAGCGTGGCCACCATTGCAACGCCGCATGCATCATGCTCGTTGGATGGGTCGTAAAGACCAAGACGTGCTGGATAATTAGATGGAAGGGCCATCTGATTCACACTCCTGTTGTCCGCGCTTGCAAATTCTGGAGGGACAACATTGGCCCGAAAACCACCGACGACGGAGTCGCGGGTGTGGCAAAAGGGTAGCAAGGATTAGGGCAAATTGGCACGCCCAAGAAAGATTGAGGCTTTAGATCCCGCTCACATGGAGAAGTCGACCAATGCCGGCGGTGATCGCCATGCCGATACAGCCACCAATTACCACTCTAAGCGTTGGCGTGAATATCTTTGAACCTGCAATTTTCGCGCTTGTAATTCCCGTGATGAGCAAGCCAACTAGCGTGAACCCGACAATGCTCAGCGCCACAGTTCCGGTAGTCGGTGCAAAAGCCCCCGCAAATGGAATTAAACCACCAGATGTAAACGCTGCTGCAGATGCAATCGCTGCTTGCACAGGACGCGCTTTTGTATGCGGATGCTGACCCAGTTCATCGCGTAGGTGCGCTTCGAGCGGATCGCGCGCGTGCATTGCGGTAGCAACTTCAAGTGCTAATTCTGGATTTAGGCCGCGCTTGACGTAAATTTCTTGTAGTTCCAATAACTCTGAATCTGGATCTACTGCTAAGTGCTCTATTTCAAGTAAACGATCAGATTCTTCAATATCGTTCTGAGAGCGCACGGAGACGTATTCACCAACGGCCATAGACATCGCTCCGGCAACAATTCCGGCGGCGCCTGCTGTGATTAGAAAACCTTGCGCATCTGCACCACCAGCTTGTGCTGCGGTTACGCCGATCATCAGCGAGGCGGTGGAGACCAAGCCATCATTTGCGCCAAGAACGGCGGCGCGCAACCAACCAGCACGATGAGTGCGGTGGTGAAGGTTTCGCTGATAGACATCTTCCAGAGCCATGAAGTCAGCCTACCTGATCGCCGTCAAATTTCAGGTGATTTTTAGACCTTCTTCTTGCCTTGGTTTCTATAGAAAAGAACCATCCCGAGAATGAATATAAATATGCTGGTCCATTGATTTATCCGTAGTCCAAATAAATCGTGCGCTGTGTCTATGCGTACCGCTTCGATAAAGAAGCGAGCGAGAGAATATCCAGCTACATAGATATAGAACGTCGATCCTTCTATCCACTTTCTGCCAAATTTAATTAGAAGAGCAGCGAGCAACGTTGTCCAAAGCGCTTCGTATAAAAAGGTGGGATGAAAAGTTTCAAAGAGTCCATATCCTCTGGGTCTAAATTTGTAAGGGATTTCCAGCGCCCACCAAGAATCTAGCGGTCTGCCAAATAATTCGGCGTTAAACCAATTTCCAAAACGACCGATTGCCTGCGCTAATAAAAGCCCAGGGGCGAGTGCATCTAAGAAGACTCGAAAAGAAGGCAGCGTCTTCTCTTTTGCAATACGGCGGTAGCTAATCAACGCACCCAATACGCCGAGCGCTATTGCGCCCCAAATTCCCAATCCACCTTGCCAGATTTTTAGAATTGCTAAGAGGTCACCATTGCTACCAAAATATAACTCTGGTGTTGTAACCACGTGATAGAGGCGCCCACCGATGATTCCTGCTGGAACTGCAATAACTGCAACTTCCGAGACAACACCGGTTAAATCCACACCTGCCGAATTACCGTAACTGCGTAGCCTTCTATCACCCAACCAAATGGCAATTGCGATTCCAGCAATTATGCAAAGAGCATAGATATGAAAGGTGAGAGGACCGATTTCGATCTGAGAGAGAGTCGGAGTCGGTATCGAGCTACGCATCTTTAAGCTTTTGCTTAAGCTTTAGAAACTGCGAGCATGAATTCGCCCAGGCTGTTGTAGGCCGTATTGCGATCAATCTCTTTACCATTGATAAATACTGTCGGGGTTGAATTAATGTTTCGCTTAGCACCTTCGTTGGCTACATTAATAACCCAGTCTTTGTATTCATTATTTGCAATGCACTTGTCGTAATCCTTGCTTTGAATTCCTAAACCTAGGCTCAAAGTTGAGAAGTAGCCCGCACTCCACGCTCCAGAATTTTCAGCAGGTTGGTTTGCATAGAGCAATTTATGGAATTGAATAAACTTACCTTGATCTGCCGCGCATCCTGCGGCGTTGGCTGCCAGTTGTGATTCAGGGCCAAGGAAAGACAATGGGTGGTAGGCCACTTTTGCTTTTTTGGTATTAATCAAATCTTCAACGTAGTCACCAACTATTGCCTCAAAGCGCTGACAAGCAGGGCACTGGAAGTCTTCATAAATTTCAATAAATGGAACGTCCTGGAGTTCTTTGTTAAAGACCATTCCGTAACCATCTTCAACTGAAACACTTGAAGGAATGGCTGCATTGGTATTGGTCTTTTTAGATAGAAGTGTTGGAACGAGCATGATCAGAACCACTCCAAGCACAACTGCTATAACTAAGTTGCGAGTGAAGTTGTCTTTGCCACCTTTTGGGTTCTTTGCCTGTGCCATTCTTATGCCACTTCTTCCTGTGAGGATTTGCTGATCTGGTTTTTATCTAAAGAAAACTTGGTTGAATGGTAGCGAATTAAATAGGCGGCGAGAAATACCAGCCCGATATCCCTGAGAATTTCCTGTAGATATTTGGTCTGACCTGGCTCAACAGCGCCTCCCCCGCCAAAGCAACCACAATCAATATTGAGGCCTCTAGCCCAAGCTTGCGCAATTGCGATGATGAAGATGACCATTGTGAATCCACCAAGTGCCGCCATAAACCGCGTTAGGGATCCCAAAATCAAAAGTGCACCAATAGCAACCTCCACAAATGGAAGCACCAGGCCGAGCAAATTAGCTACAGAGATGGGGAGCATTTCATAAGCACGAACTGCCATTTGTGATTTATCTGGCTCATCAACTTTTAAATATCCAGCGAGAAAGAGAACGCCACCCAAAATTAACCGCGCTACCAACCCAATCCAAGGTTGAAATATTACAATTTTCTCTTTCATCGTCCCTCACGTACTCCCTTTGCTAATTCGCGCGCTAATTCCGTTACAGCCTTTAGTCCTTCTTCTTCATTTGGAGCATCTTGGATCGCTTTAATAAATGCTGAACCAACTATTACTCCATCGGCATAAGCGGCAACGCCCTTAGCTTGTTCGCGCGTTGATACACCCAAGCCAACCGCGATTGGAAGATCAGTCGTTTTGCGCACCCGTGCAACGAGATCACCAGCACCTGATGAGACTGATGCGCGCGCTCCGGTTACTCCCATTAAAGATGCAGCGTAAACAAATCCTCCGCATTTGGAAGTCACTTGCGCTAATCGCGCATCCTTTGTACTTGGGGCTACGACATATATCGGATTAATCGAAGAAGTCTGAGTTGCGCCTATCCAACCCACCGACTCTTCTATTGTTAAATCTGGAGTGATCACACCTGATCCGCCATTGGCAGCGATCGCGGCGGCAAACTTGTCCACACCAAAACGCTCAATAGGATTCCAGTAAGTCATTACTACCGCTGGTACAGATGCACTCGCGATTTTTAGCGCTTCTAAAACTTCTTTCGCTCCTGTTCCGTTTGCAAGAGATGTAACTGCAGCGGCTTGAATAGTAGGTCCATCCATAACGGGATCGCTGTAGGGATAACCAATTTCAATGGCATCTACTCCCCCGGCAATGAATGCAGCGATTACGCGATGGCATCCTGCTTGAGATGGAAAGCCCGCTGGAATGTAAGCAATTAACGCCGCACGGTTCTCAGCACGAACCTTTGCAAAGAGTTGATCTAAAGCGGTCATTAATCGAGGGGAATTCCAAAGTAATTCGCAGCCGTCTGCACATCTTTATCTCCGCGGCCGGAAAGATTAATAACGATAATGGCATCTTTACCAAGTTCATTTCCTACCTGCATCGCACCTGCCAGTGCGTGCGCAGTTTCAATGGCCGGAATGATTCCTTCCGTCTTCGATAAAAGCGCAAATGCGTGCATCGCTTGATCGTCAGTGATTGCGCGATATTCAGCGCGACCAATGTCGTGAAGGTATGCGTGCTCTGGTCCAACTCCTGGGTAATCAAGGCCTGCAGAAATTGAATGAGACTCAACAGTCTGTCCGTTTTTATCTTGCAAAACATAAGATCTAGTTCCGTGAAGAACACCTGGAGTTCCGCCAGTAATAGTTGCGGCGTGGCGACCAGTTTCTACTCCGTCACCGCCGGCTTCAAGTCCAATTAACCGAACCGTTGGATCAGAAATGAAACGGTGGAAGATGCCAATCGCATTTGATCCACCTCCAACACATGCGAGAACTGCATCCGGAAGGCGACCGGTAAGTTCTAGAACTTGCGCCCGAGTTTCTTCGCCGATAATTTTATGAAAGTCTCTAACCAAGGTTGGAAATGGATGAGGGCCGGCAACTGTACCCAGTAAATAATGTGTGGTCTCCACATTTGTAACCCAGTCGCGCATCGCCTCGTTTATGGCATCTTTAAGTGTGCGTGAGCCAGAAGTTACTGGAACAACTTCAGCGCCTAACAATTTCATTCGTGCGACATTTAGCGCCTGACGCTTGGTATCTTCTTCGCCCATATAGACAACGCATTCCAACCCCATAAGAGCCGCGGCAGTTGCAGAAGCAACTCCGTGTTGACCAGCTCCGGTTTCGGCAATGATTCTTTTCTTGCCCATTCGCTTTGTGAGCAGCGCTTGTCCAAGTACATTATTTATCTTGTGACTTCCGGTGTGATTGAGATCTTCGCGCTTTAAAATTATGCGGGCGCCACCTGCATGCTCTGCAAAACGTTTAGCTTCGGTGATGATGCTGGGGCGACCGGTATATGTGCGGTGAAGTTCGGCAAGTTCAGAGACAAATGAAGGGTCGAGTTGTGAAGTGCGGTGTGCTTCCTCTAACTCTTCAAGTGCACCAATCAGTGCTTCCGGAACAAAACGTCCACCGTAAGGACCGAAGTGGCCCAATATTGCGGAGAGATCCTCGCGCTCTGAAATCGACATAGTTAAAGCCTACCCTTGACCTAATAAGGAGCGCATTGCCAAATTCGCATCAGCAGATGTGACGAGAGCTTCACCTACCAAAATGGCGTCTGCCCCGTGGCTTTGCGCAAACTCAACATCGGCGCGGCGACTGATTCCTGATTCTGCAACACGGATAACCTCGTTTGGAATCCGTGGAATCAACTCAGCGAAGGCCGATGGATTAACTTCTAGCGTCTTCAAGTTACGGGAGTTAACTCCAATAATGCGCGGTGAGATCTCCATCGCGCGTTCTAACTCATCAGCGGTGTGAACTTCAATAAGAACTGCCATTCCTAGATCAGTTGCTAAATCATAGAAATCTCGCAACTGGCTCTTCGCTAGAGCAGCGACAATTAAAAGAACCACATCGGCACCGTGTGCACGAGCCTCAAAGAATTGGTACTCATCAACCATAAAATCTTTACGGAGAATCGGAATTGAAACTCTTGATCGAACAGCGGTTAAATCTGCAAGCGAACCCTTGAATCTGCGCTCCTCAGTTAAAACGCTAATCACACTCGCGCCAGCGATCTGGTACTGCTCAGCGAGAGCTGCTGGATCTGTAATGGCGGAAAGTGAACCTTTGCTTGGTGATGATCGCTTTACCTCTGCGATCACTTTCATTACATCACCTTTAAGGACTGGATGCACATCGAGCGGCGCTGGAGCTTGCGACATTTCGTCATGCAATTGACCCAATGATTTACGGCGCTTAGCTAAATCCTCACGCACGCCTTCAATAATTGAATCCAAAACGCTCACTTTTCGCCACCATCCTTAGATGGATCTATTCCGTTATCGAGCGCGCTCCAGGGAGTGTGCACCTTTGGTTTGCGCTCATAACGCGATGAGATATTGAAACGGCGTGAAATCAGAAAGACAAGTAAGAGAATTACGACAAGTGAGAAGAGAACTGGCGCAAGATCTGACATTTAAGAATTCGCCATTTCAGTAGATAATGTGTTAGCAGCGCCAATCGCGCCTAACACCGCAGCGGCTTTATTTAGACACTCTTGATTTTCCGACTCTGGATCTGAATCGGCCACGACGCCAGCGCCTGCTTGAACATATGCAACGCCGTTGTGAATGAGTGCGGTACGGATTGCAATACAAGTATCGATATTGCCAGTGAAATCTATATATCCGATCGCCCCACCGTATAGACCGCGCCGCGTTGGTTCTAACTTTTCGATGATCTCCATCGCGCGTGGTTTTGGTGCACCGGAGAGAGTTCCTGCTGGGAAAACTGCAAAGAGCGCGTCAACTGGTGATGATTTTTCAGATAGTTCTCCAATAACAGTGGAGACGATATGCATCACGTGTGAGTAACGTTCAATATGCATAAAGTCGATAACTTCAACGCTTCCGGGAGTGCAAATTCGCCCTAGATCATTTCGTCCAAGATCAACCAACATCAAATGCTCGGCGCGCTCTTTTGGATCTGCCAATAACTCTTCACCAAGGCGATGATCTTCTTCTGTCGAATCTGATCTTTTACGGGTACCAGCAATCGGATGAACCATCACTTCTTTACCAGTGACTTTGACCAGCGCTTCTGGGCTTGAACCAACAACTTCAACACCATCTGTAAATCTAAGTAAATACATATAAGGGCTCGGATTATGCAGGCGCAACATGCGATAAACATCTAGCGCATCTGCATTGCACTCCATGGCAAAACGTTGTGAGAGAACTATTTGGAACGCTTCACCTGCCAAGATTTCTTCCTTCGCCAAAGCAATCTTTGCTTTGTACTCTTCACCCGAAATATTGCGCGTGAACTCTGGCGCACTCTTTTGGGCTAACTCGGCGATAAATCCGGGAAGTGAGCCAGCGAGATCACTCTGCATCCGATCTAATCGTAATTGCGCATCATCGTATGCCTGATCTACGCGATCTCCAGTTCCATCCCAATTAATGGCATTGGCAATTAAAGTGATTGTTCCTTCCGCGTGATCCATAACCGCAAGATCACTGGTCAACATGAAAGCTAACTCTGTTAAATCAATATCTTTTTTACCAAGTGAAGGAATTTTCTCCAAGCGGCGAACAGAGTCATATCCCATATAGCCAACTAACCCACCGGTCAGCGGTGGAAGCCCCGGGATTTTAGGCGAACGCAAATGTGCGGCAGATAGGCGCAGCGCTTCGAGTGGATCAATTCCAACAGGTGCACCAGCTGGAGTTGTTCCGACCCAGATCGCCTTGCCATCTTTCTCGCTCAAAGTTGCTTGGCTATTTGCTCCGATAAATGAGTAACGCGACCACGCTCCCCCGTGTTCGGCAGATTCCAGGAGAAAAGTAGAGGGCGCGTTCTTGGCTAATTTTCGATAAATTCCAATTGGGGTTTCACCGTCTGCGAGAAGTTTGCGGTAAACCGGAATTACATTAAAACTCTTGGCATACTCCTGAAATTCTGAACGTTGCATTAACTCTTCCCCGCAGAATCGTTAATAGGCACTTGGTTATGAAAACAACTTTGCTCCCCGGTATGGCAGGCAGCGCCACTTTGTTCGACTTTAATTAAAATCGCATCGCCATCGCAATCTAATGAGATCGCTAAAACTCTTTGGCTATTTCCTGATGTCGCGCCCTTCTCCCAGAGTTCGTTACGGCTGCGGCTCCAGTAAGTTGCTCGCCCACTCTTGAGAGTTAAGGCCAGTGACTGGCGATTCATATAAGCCAACATTAAAACTTCGCCGGTCTTAGCGTCCTGGGCGATCGCCGGAATTAGATCCAGATCATTTCTTAATAGGGATGCGATATCGGCAGGCAGATCCGTCGGCAGTTGCGCATCCATAGCCTTATTCTGCCTTAGGCGATGCGGTTGTTGCGAATGGAATATCCCTGCCCGCTTAAATACTTCTTAACATCACTGATTCGGTGAATCCCGAAGTGAAATACGCTCGCTGCGAGTAAAGCATCAGCGCCGGCATCGAGGGCGGCACCAAAATCTTCGAGTGTTCCTGCTCCACCACTTGCGATCAATGGGACTTTTGAGATTGCTCGTACCGCGGTGATCATTCCGATGTCATATCCAGCGCGCGTGCCATCAGCATCCATTGAATTCAAAAGAATTTCTCCTGCGCCAAGTGCGCAAGCTTTTTCAACCCACGCGAGTGCATCAAGACCAGCGCTCTGTCGTCCTCCGTGAGTTGTAACTTCAAATCCTGATTCGGTTCTTGCTCTGCGCGCATCAACTGAAATGACAAGTACTTGTGAACCGAAACGATCGGCAATTTCTGCAATCAACTCTGGACGGGCAATCGCTGAAGTATTTATCGAAACTTTATCGGCGCCCGCGCGTAGTAGCCGATCTACATCTTCTACGCTTCGGATTCCGCCTCCCACAGTTAATGGAATGAAAACTTGTTCGGCAGTTTTTCGGACGACATCCAAAGTGGTTTCCCGATTCGAACTACTGGCAGATATATCTAGGAAAGTTAACTCATCTGCCCCTTCCAGGTTATATAAGTTTGCCATTTCTACGGGATCACCGGCATCGACCAGATCTGTGAAATTGACACCTTTTACAACGCGCCCATCTGTTACATCTAAACAAGGAATGATTCGAATTGAAAGCGCCATTTATTTGGTGCCTTTAGTCAGAGCCAAAGCTTCTTGCAAAGTAAAAGCACCGGCATATAAAGCTTTACCGACGATTGCGCCTTCAACGCCAATTTCATTTAAAGCAGATAGCGCGGAGATGTCGGCTAGCGATGAGATTCCTCCACTGGCAACAACTGGCTTCTTAGTAACGCTGCATACTTCACGGAGTAACTCCAGATTTGGGCCTTGCAAAGTTCCATCTTTGGTTACATCGGTTACGACATAGCGCGCACAACCATCGCTTTCTAGTCGGGCTAAGGTTTCAAAGAGATCTCCACCTTCTTTAGTCCAACCACGCGCTGCAAGAACATGACCACGTACATCTAAACCAACCGCGATTCGATCGCCGTGTTCTGCAATTACTCGCGCGGTCCACTCCGGATTCTCCAGTGCAGCAGTACCGAGATTTATACGGCGACAACCGGTGGCGAGAGCGCGCTTGAGTGATTCATCATCGCGAATACCTCCAGAGAGCTCTACCTTTATATCTAAACGCCCAACAACTTCAGCGAGAATCGCACTGTTATCTCCACGGCCAAATGCAGCATCAAGATCTACCAGGTGCAACCATTCAGCTCCTGCGGCTTGAAATTCTAAAGCGACTTCAAGTGGTTGACCATAAACGCTTTCGCGCGCCAGCTCACCTTGCACCAGTCTTACTGCACGACCATCTTTTACATCAACGGCAGGGAGAAGTTCCAAATACTTCGATCCGCTCATAGCAGCCGCACCCAATTCTTGATTAGTTCAAGGCCGGCATCACCAGATTTTTCTGGGTGAAATTGCGTGGCACAAATAGCGCCATCTTCAACTGCGCTAAGAAATTTCTCGCTATGAGTTGTCCAACCCTGCGCGGTACCTACGCTGGACTTTGCAGCGTATGAGTGGACAAAATAAAATGATTGATCGGAAATACCTTTAAAGAGTTGTGATGTTCCGGTAACGGCTACGGTATTCCATCCCATATGCGGCAAAATTGGCGCAGCTAACTTGGTAATACTCTCTTGCCAAATTCCAACACCTTTGTGTAACTCGGTATTTGCATGCTCATCACCATCACGAAAAAGAATTTGCATACCAACACAGATTCCGAGCATTGGGCGCTTTGCTGCAACCCGCGCGCGAACGATTTCATCTCCCCCGATCGCCATTAATCCGCGCATGCATGCGGCAAATGCGCCCACACCTGGCACAACAAGACCAGCAGCGTTTAGCGCAGTTTCGCGATCGGATGTAACTACAACTTCAGATCCACTTCGTTCGAATGCACGTTGTGCTGAACGTAAATTACCTGACCCGTAGTCAAGGATTGCAATCACTATTAGAGCGAACCTTTTGTGGAAGGAACTCCTGCGATTCCGCCATCAAGTGAGACTGCATCACGCAGTGCGCGCGCAACTGCCTTAAATTGTGCTTCAAAGACGTGGTGAGCGTTGCGGCCTTCAAGGACGCGAATGTGAAGTGCGATGCGCGCTTCAGCAACGATTGACTCCCAAATATGTTTTCCAAGAGTCGTATCGAAAGTTCCGATTAACTCCACAATTTCAGGTTGGCGGTGGACAAGGTAGGGACGACCTGAAAGGTCTACCGCTGCCTGAACTAGCACTTCATCGAGTGGCACCATGGCATCGCCAAAGCGGCGAATTCCAACTTTATCGCCGAGCGCTTCACGAAGGGCCTGACCAAATGCCAAAGAAGTATCCTCAACAGTGTGGTGGGAATCGACATCAACATCGCCACTTGTTTTCACAGTTAGATTAAATCCAGAATGCTTGCCAAGTTGAGAAAGCATGTGATCAAAGAACGGAACTCCGGTATCAACCGAAATCTCGCCAACACCATCTAGGTTTAATTCAACGATTACGTGTGACTCATTAGTCTTTCGTTCAACGCGGGCTTGTCTCATTGGCTTTCTCCATTCAAGATTTCTTGCAGGGCGGCGATAAATTTCTGGTTCTCGGCCTCATTGCCAATGGTCATTCTTAGGTGACCCAATAATCCCACATCTCGAATAAGAACGCCGCGATCTAGCAACTGGCGCCACAGTCGTGAAGGTTCTTGGCTAAATCCAGTAAAGAGCAGGAAGTTGGCCTGGCTAGGAATAACCTGCAAACCCATCTTCTCTAATTCGGATGCAACGATCTTTCTAGATTCAATAAGAGATGACACGGTGCCCAGCAGTTCTTTTTCAAATTCCAGCGCCACTTCTGCCGCCGCCTGCGTTAGCGAACTCAAGTGATAAGGAAGGCGAACTAAGAACATCGCTGAAACTACTTCTGGATCTGCAATCAAATATCCCAAGCGAGCTCCAGCGAAAGCAAACGCTTTGCTCATTGTGCGGATGACGACCAGGTTAGGGAATTTTCCAATTAGCGTTACCGCAGAAGGTAGGTTTGAAAATTCGGCATATGCCTCATCGACTATCAGTAAGCCGTTAATCTTTGCCGCAGCATCGGCTAACTCTGAAATTTCTTCCAGAGTGACTGTCGTTCCCGTTGGGTTATTTGGGGATGTAATAA
The DNA here is from genome assembly GCA_945869505.1 of Bifidobacterium breve. The sequence goes on along the minus strand of CAMBOZ010000002.1, from coordinate 36,185 downwards.
AAGTTAACGCTGGTTTTATGGCAGATATATCTGATTTCGCTTTAGCAAGGTCAAGTGAAAAATTTGCACGACGACCACCATCGTTCCAATTCACTCCAATAACTTTGGCAATTAGCGGGTGCATCGAATAGGAAGGCGTAAATCCAAGAGCGGGCCGGTCGCCAAATGCCATGAAAAGCGATTGAATTATTTCGTTACTGCCGTTGGCTGCCCACACTTGATCTGAACCAATAGATGTCTTTGAAAGATTGTTAACAAACGATGCAAGTGCGTGGCGCAAAGAATTTGCGTCGCGATCTGGATATCGATTTAAATTAAGCGCAACTTGTTGGACACGATCAGCGATCGCTTTAGCTAGTGCAGGAGATGGTGCATAAGGATTCTCATTTGTATTTAGCGTTGCTTCGGCTGGTACTTGTGGCGCACCATATGGCGAAAGCGGCGCTAAATCTTCGCGCAGTGGCAGCCAGTTTGGCCAATTTTTCTCGCTCATTGATTTTCCAAACGTGCCGACATCGCTTCACCATGCGCTGGTAAATCTTCAGAATTTGCCAGAGTGATCACCGTCGGAACCAACTCTGTGAAAGCATCCTTGCTGTACTCAATGTAATGAATGCCCCGCAGGAAAGTTTGCACAGAAAGCCCACTGCTGTGACAAGCACATCCCCCAGTCGGTAAGACGTGATTAGAACCCGCGGAGTAATCTCCAAGTGAAACTGGGGAATAACGACCGATAAAGACTGCACCAGCGTTACGGATTTTGAGTGCATCCCCCGCAGCGTTAGCGGTTTGAATCTCTAAATGTTCGGCAGCGTAAGCATTTACTACACCCAAGCCTTGCGAGATTGAATCAACTAAGACAATCGCCGACTGAATGCCAGAGAGCGCCTCACTAATTCGTTTACTGTGCTTGGTCGCCGCAACTCTAATTTCTAGCTCTTTAGTAACTTGAGCGGCCAAGTCAGTAGATGTTGTTACTAAAACTGCAGCCGCAATAACATCGTGTTCTGCCTGACTAATCAAATCTGCTGCTACATCTGCAGCGATAGCGCTCTCATCTGCCAAAATAGCAATCTCGGTTGGTCCCGCTTCAGAATCAATTCCGATCACACCTCTTAGAGCGCGCTTGGCAGCGGCGACATAAATGTTTCCTGGACCTGTGACTAGATCACATTTTTCGGAGAGACCTTCCATTCCGTAAGCAAAGAGTGCAATTGCTTGTGCTCCCCCGATTGCATAAACCTCAGTTATTCCAAGAAGTGCGCATGCAGCCAGAATCGTCGGGTGCGGCAAGCCCCCAAACTCTTTCTGTGGCGGTGAGGCAACAGCGATACTCGAAACTTCTGCAATTTGTGCTGGAATCACATTCATTAAGACGCTACTTGGATAAACAGCGCGCCCACCGGGAACGTATAAGCCAACCCGATCTACTGGAATCCAGCGTTCAGTCACAACTCCACCGTCTACAACCTTGGTGCTTTTATCTGTTCGAATCTGATCCGTGTGCACTTTGCGAATTCGAGAAATTGAAAGTTCTAAAGCAGCACGAACGGCGGGATCTAAATTTGTGAGGGCCACATCTAGATCGCTTTGGCTGACGCGAATTGATGCTGGTCTGACTCCATCAAACTCTTGCGCCAGATTCAAAAGATCTGACTCGCTACCATTTTTTACACGTTCCAGAATTGGTTCAATGGTGAGCATCGCCGTTGCGATATCAAGTGATGCACGCGGTATTGCCCGTTGATAACCAGCCTTACTCAAGGCTTGGCCACGTAAATCGAGCGTGCGAATCATGAGTTAAGTCTAACGGTTAGGTAATTATTCCCGCGCCGTAATAAAAGATACTCAGGTTAGATGCGGACTAGACAATCTGGGCCGAGAATTGATTTGAGATCAGCGCTCAAACTTGGCGATGCCGTGACCAGCGCATCGATCTTCATCGTCGTTAAAACCCCTTGATCATCGATTTGCATATGGACCTCTCGTTTTCCAGGGTGGGAGCGAAGAATTTCCTTCATGCGATCAACGATTGGTGGGGTGCATTGCGAAACAGGAAGTGAGATTAGAAGTGGGCCTATTGGGCCGGTGGAAATATCGAGCGATTTCATCTCGAGTGCAGTGAAGCGAACAACTTCATCGCGGCGTTCAAAGCGTCCTCGTACAGTGACTACGCGATCCTCTGTCAGCGTTAGCGCATACTGGTTATAAACATTTGAGAAGAAGAGAACTTCAACCGCTCCTTCTAGATCTTCCAGAGTTACGATTGCCCATGGAGATCCCTGCCGTGAAACTTTACGTTGTACTCCAGTTATTAGCCCACCTAAAGTCACGAATCCATCAGGAGTGCTTTCATCAGATAGCAGAGCGCTGATAGACATATCGGTATTCGAACGCAAAATGTGTTCAACGCCAAGCAGTGGATGATCGGAAACGTAGAGCCCAAGCATCTCGCGTTCGAAAGTTAGCAACGTTGTTTTATCCCACTCGAAAGTTGGAATTTCAATATCTAGTCCCGCAACTTGAGTCATCGATTCGCCGCCAAAGAGATCGAATTGACCGATGGCTTCGGCGCGCTTGGTTTCAATTACCGAGTCAATTGCTTCTAGGTGAATTGACATCAACCCTTTACGAGGATGTTGCAAAGAATCGAAAGCACCACCCTTAATTAAGGATTCAATAGTCTTCTTATTGCAAACTTGCGCATCTACCTTGGCTAGGAAATCTCCGAAAGATGTGAATGCGCCTTTAGCCGTACGTGATGCTTTTATCGAAGCAACTACACCTTCACCCACATTTCTAATTGCCGCAAGGCCGAAGCGAATATCTACACCACGCGGGGTGTATTCGGCATTTGATTCATTTACATCAGGTGGCAGAACCTTAATTCCCATACGGCGACATTCTGAAAGATAGAGCGCAGATTTGTCTTTATCATCACGAACGCTAGTAAGGAGCGCGGCCATATATTCAGTTGGGAAGTTCGCCTTTAGATATGCCGTCCAGAATGAAACGACGCCGTAGCCAGCGCTATGTGCGCGGTTAAAGGCGTAATCAGAGAAGGGAATTAGAACGTCCCAAAGACGTTTGATTGCTGCGGTTGAGAAACCATTTTCTTTCATACCGGCTTCAAATGGCACATATTCTTTATCTAGAATCTCTTTGTTCTTCTTACCCATTGCCTTACGCAAAAGATCTGCGCGACCTAGTGAGAAGCCGGCAACTTTCTGAGCAATGGCCATTACTTGCTCTTGGTAAACAATTAAGCCGTAGGTATCCCCCAGAATTTCCTGCAGAACTTCAGAGAGTTCAGGATGAATAGGTTCAACTGGTTTGCGAGCATTCTTGCGGTCCGCGTAGTTATTGTGCGCATTTTCTCCCATTGGACCAGGTCGATAGAGCGCGATCACAGCTGAAATATCTGCAAATGAATCTGGAGCCATGCTGCGCAAGAGCGCACGCATTGGGCCACCGTCGAGTTGGAAAACGCCTAAAGTATCTCCGCGTGATAAAAGTTCGAAAGTTTTCTGATCGGCAAGAGGAAGATCCTCGAGAACTACATCAACGCCTTGGTTCTCTTTGATATTTAAAAGTGCATCATCTAACACCGATAAGTTGCGAAGTCCAAGAAAATCCATCTTAAGCAGACCAGTTGATTCGCATGCGCCCATATCAAATTGGGTAATTATTGCTCCATCCGCTTCCCGGCGATGGATCGGAATAACATCTAGCAAAGGCTCACGCGAGAGGATTACACCAGCGGCGTGCACGCCCCACTGGCGCTTTAGCCCTTCCAAACCTTTTGCTAAATCAACAACCTTCATTGAATCAGGATCTGAGTTATAGAGTTCGCGGAATTCACCGGCTTCGCCGTGGCGTGGATCTTTGGGATCAAAGACTCCCGAGAGTGAAATATCTTTACCCATCACTGAAGGCGGGAGCGCCTTAGTTAACTTCTCACCGATTACATATGGATAACCAAGAACGCGAGTGGCATCTTTAATTGATTGCTTAGATTTAATTGTGCCGTAGGTAATGATCTGGGCAACACGATCTTCACCATACTTCTCGGTTGCATATTTAATCATTTCGCTGCGGCGACGTTCGTCAAAGTCCAAATCGATATCAGGCATAGAAATACGTTCTGGATTTAGAAAACGTTCGAATAAGAGGCCGTGTTCAATTGGGTCTAACCCGGTAATTCCTAATACATAGGCAACCAGTGAGCCAGCTGCTGAGCCACGTCCTGGACCAACGCGGATTCCAACTTTTTTAGCGTGAGCGACCAAGTCCGCGACAACTAAGAAGTAACCAGGAAAGCCCATCTTTAGCATTACATCTAATTCGTAATTCAAACGCTCTTTATGTTTTTCAGAGACGCCTTCACCAAATTTAGCGATTAGGCCACGTTCGGCTTCTTTGCGCAGCCAGCTATCTTCACTTTCTCCCGCCGGAACTGCGAATGCGGGCATCAAATTTTCGTCTTCGCGAAGTTTTACATTGCAGCGTTCGGCAATTAACAGGGTGTTATCGCAGGCTTCGGGGATATCTCGGAAAATTTCGCGCATTTGCGCCGGCGTCTTTAAGTAAAATTCATCATTATCGAATTTAAAGCGCTTTGGATCTGCCAGCGTTGTCCCTGATTGCACACAGAGCAAGGCAGCATGTGCAGCCGCGTCAGCGTGGTGGGTGTAGTGCAGATCATTTGTGGCAAGTAGCGGTAACTTAAGTTCGCGACCTAATTTAAGTAGATCTTCCTTGACTCGGGTTTCCACGTCAATTCCGTGGTCCATTAGCTCCAAGAAGAAATTGTTTGCACCGAATATATCGCGGTAATCACTTGCTGCACGCATCGCATCTTTATAATTTCCCATACGCAAACGCGTTTGAATTTCGCCACCAGGACATCCTGTTGTTGCGATCAACCCATCGGCATATTGCGAGAGTAACTCACGGTCCATGCGCGGCTTGTAGTAATAGCCTTCAAGGGATGCAAGAGATGAGAGTCGAAACAAATTCTTTAAACCGTGGTTATTCTCGGCGAGTATTGTCATGTGGGTATATGCGCCACCACCTGAGACATCATCATCTCCACCGCTGGCCCATTGCACGCGCTTCTTATCAAAGCGCGATTCAGGGGCAACGTAGGCTTCAATACCAATAATTGGTTTTACGCCAGCCTTAGTTGCTTGTTTATAAAAATCAAATGCACCAAAGACATTTCCGTGATCAGTCATAGCGATCGCCGGCATTTCCTGACGCGCTACTTCTTCTACTAAATCGCCAACTCGTGCTGCACCATCGAGCATCGAATACTCGGTATGAACGTGCAGATGTACGAAAGAGTCTTTTTTACTCATCGCAGGTGTTGGGTTCGCGGTCGTCACAGTTTCTCAATGTTAGTGGTTGGCTATCGGTTAAGGCAGAACCGCATCGGAGAGCAACGCCAAACAAGCCTGAAGGTCAGGTGCATAGGGAGCGTTAAAAACCAAGGGTTCTTTAGTTACGGGATGGGTAAAGCGAAGTTCCAAAGCGTGCAGCCACGGCCGCGACATCTTCAGCGATTTACCGAGAACTGGATCTGCGCCGTACGTGGTGTCGCCAACGAGTGGGTGGTTTAAGGCCGAGAAGTGAACACGGATTTGGTGGGTTCGGCCAGTTTCGAGTTCTACTTTTACCAGCGATACAGATCTGTAAAATTCAATTACTTCGTAATGTGTGATGCTCTCTTTACCTTCGGCTATAACGGCAAAGCGATGGTCTTCTTTCGGGTGGCGATCAATTGGAGCATCAATAGTTCCGGTAACAGGATCCATATGGCCTTGAACCAAAGCGTGATAAATCTTTTCGACCGCGTGGTCCCGAAATGCATCCTTAAGAGTTGTATAGGCGCGGTCAGTTTTTGCGACGATCATTAATCCGCTTGTGCCGACATCGAGGCGATGCACGATGCCCGCTCTTTCAGCTGGCCCAGAAGTAGAAATTGTGTAACCCGCTGCAGTGAGCGCGCCAACAACTGTTGGGCCCATCCACCCTGGACTTGGGTGAGCAGCGCATCCAACGGGTTTATCTACAACGATAATATCTTCGTCATCGTAGACAACTCGTAAACCATCTAGCGGAGTCAACGGAATTGGATCTTGATTTAGCGGCTCTGGCATTAAAACATCTATGACTTGTCCGCTGGTTACTCGCTCTGACTTCGCCATTACTCGACCGCTGGTGCGGATATCGCCATCTTCTAAGAGACGAACGATTGTGGTGCGTGATAGACCAAGCACGCGAGTAAGTGCGCTATCTATGCGTTCGCCGGCGACACCTTCGGGAACACTTAACGTGCGCGCTTCGCGTGACATTTAAGCCCCTATCGGTGAGATGTTACGAATTGAAAGGATGACTGCAATTGATGCTGCAACCACAATAGCGGTATCTGCCAAGTTAAATACCGGCCAATTCGGCAGTTGAATCCAATCGATTACATGTCCGGTAAAGAAACCAGGAGCGCGGAAAATACGATCGGATAGGTTTCCGAGGACTCCACCTAGGGCAAGTCCAAGAACGATAGACCAACCAAGAGAAGTGATCTTTGTTGAGTAATACGCAATTGCGGCGACAACCAGAATTGCAAAGAAAGTGAAGACAATCGTCGCACCTTGAGCGAGACTAAAAGCTGCGCCAGAGTTCTTAAGCAGAGTTAATTGGAGAAAGTCGCCAAGTAATTTAACTGGATTTCTAGAATCGAGTGTGTTGAGAGCCCAACTTTTTGTTGCAAAATCTAGTAGCCAGACCGCCCACGCGATCGTATAAAGTCTTTTCCAGTGTGTAGAGAGTTGGCGCACTTTAGCGCCGCTCTTCCTTCTGCTTGCAAATCATGCAGAGAGTTGCTCGTGGAAAAACTTGTAGGCGCGCCTTGCCGATGGCATTGCCGCACTCTTCACAATTACCGTAAGTCTTATTGTCTATGCGATCTAGTGCACGTTCTGTTTGCAAAACCATGTCGCGTGCATTTATCACTAGTGACATTTCGTGTTCACGTTCGAAAGTTTTAGTTCCGGAATCCGCTTGATCATCTCCAGCGCCTTCACCAGAATCCGAAATCAACTCATTCATTTCCGCTTCAACGACAGCGAGTTCTTTCTGCAAGCGCGCTAAATCTTTAGCAATCTCAGTACGAATCGCCTTTAACTCAGCGGCAGACCAAGGCGCTTCCCCATCACTAGCTGTGACTGGAGTTGGGGCGGCCTTGATTGGCTTAAGTGGAGCAACTTTTTTTCCGCTCTTAACTGGGCGCGGTGGTGGGGGCATTACTAGGCGACGTTCTTCGATTAGCGGTGTCGCAACTGGAGCGACCACTGTTGCAACGCTAACTGTCTGAGATTTCTCATCAACGGTAAGAGTGGTCTTTCCAACTTTGGAAGGAAAAGGTCTAACCGGCGCTTTCTTTACTGGGGCTTTTTTAGCCGGGGCTTTCTTGACTGGAGCTTTTTTTACGGGAGCCTTTTTTGCTGGCGCTTTTTTCGCGGGTGCCTTTTTTGCAACTTTCTTCGCAACCTTTTTGGCAGGGGCTTTTTTAACAGGCGCTTTTTTGGCTACGGCTTTCTTTTTTGCTGGCACGCCGCGCACCTTATGCGCTTTTACCGCTAAGACCAACTTTGCCACTCAGATCCTCGGTAATTTCTTGCCTTAGTACTGCGCAATTGCCTGCACCATCTCTAAGACCCGCGGGCGTTAGACTCTCCCCCTTATGACAATTCGTCCAGTTCCTGCTCAAATCGACCTCCCAGCAATGGAGCGTTCGATCTTGGATTTCTGGCGCGAACACGCAATCTTTGAAGCTAGCACTGCTGCCCGCCAGGACGCTGCGCCTTGGACTTTCTATGAAGGTCCACCGACCGCAAATGGCATGCCTGGTACTCACCACATCGAAGCGCGCGTCTTTAAAGATGTATTTCCGCGTTATCAAACGATGAAAGGCAAGTATGTAACTCGCAAGGCTGGATGGGATTGTCACGGCCTTCCAGTTGAGATTGCAGTTGAGAAAGAGTTAGGTTTTACAGGTAAGGGCGATATTGAAAAATATGGAATCGCTTCCTTTAACGATAAGTGTCGTGACTCTGTAACTCGCCACGTCGATGCGTTTACAAACATGACAAATCGAATGGGCTTCTGGGTCGACTTCGATCAGGCTTATTGGACTATGGCTCCTGAATATGTAGAAAGCGTTTGGTGGAGTTTAAAAGAGATCTGGAAGAAAGGTCTCCTAGTTCAAGATCACCGCGTTGCTCCATATTGCCCGCGATGCGGAACTGGGCTCTCAGATCACGAACTTGCTCAAGGATATGAAACTGTTACTGATCCATCAGTCTATGTGCGCTTTCCGGTTACATCTGGCGAACTAGCCGATCTTGGAGCAGCACTCCTGGTTTGGACGACCACTCCTTGGACCCTAGTTTCAAATACCGCAATTGCAGTTAACCCAGATGTTGATTATGTAGTTGCCGAAGTTATCGTTGATGATAACCGAGAAGTATTAGTCGTTGCCGAGCCACTGATCTCGGCTCTCTCTGGGGAAGTAAAGATACTCAAGACCATTAAGGGTAAAGATCTAGAACGCGTAACCTACAAACGCCCCTTAGATTTAATTGATATCCCTGACTCTCACTTTGTCGTGCTTGCTAATTACGTAACCACTGAAGATGGAACCGGTCTGGTTCACCAATCTCCTGCTTTCGGAGCGGATGACCTGGCTGTTTGCCGCGCCTACGGTTTACCAGTTGTAAATCCGATCGCACCGAACGGGACTTTCTTAAGTGATGTTCCGCTAGTAGGTGGCCTCTTCTTCAAAGATGCCGATAAAACTTTGGTGAAAGAATTGAAATCACGCGGCGTTCTCTACAAGCATCAGCCATATGAACACCCTTACCCTCATTGCTGGCGCTGCCACACCGCCCTTATCTATTACGCGCAACCATCTTGGTATATCCGCACTACATCAATTAAAGATGAGTTAATTCGCGAAAATAACCAGACTGATTGGCACCCTGAAACAATCAAGACTGGACGTTATGGCGATTGGCTAAATAACAATATTGACTGGGCGCTCTCTCGTAATCGTTACTGGGGTACTCCGCTACCAATTTGGCGTTGTGAAGAAAAGCACGAGGTCTGCGTTGATTCACTTAAAGAGTTAGGCGCACTCGCTGGGAAAGAGCTCTCTAAGTTAGATCCGCATCGCCCATTTGTAGATGACATCACCTTTCCTTGTGCAACGTGCAATAAGGAGATGGTGCGAGTTCCAGAAGTAATTGATTGTTGGTATGACTCTGGCGCAATGCCATTTGCGCAGTGGGGCTATCCGCACAAGCCAGGATCAGTGGAGAAATTTAAAGCCTCTTACCCTGCTGATTTCATCTGCGAAGCAATAGATCAAACTCGCGGCTGGTTCTACACCTTAATGACCATCGGCACCTTGGTCTTTGATAAATCTTCATATAAGAGCGTGCTCTGCCTCGGACATATCTTGGATAAAGATGGCCGCAAGATGAGTAAGCATCTCGGAAATGTAATTGAGCCAATCTCGCTTATGGATCAGCATGGGGCAGATGCGGTGCGTTGGTACATGTTGGCAGCTGGATCGCCTTGGTCTGCGCGGCGCGTTGGCCACGATGCGATAAGCGATGTTGTTCGCAAAACTTTACTTACCTACTGGAACACAATCTCTTTCCATACTTTATATGCGCAATCTTCTAACTTCGATATCTCGCAGATTCCGCCGGTTAAAGATCGATCAATGATGGACCACTGGATCCTCAGCGAATTGAATGCGTTGATCGCCGAAGTTGATCTTGCCTACGAAGAATTTGATTCACAATCTGCTGGGAAGGCGCTGGCTCGCTTTATTGATGATTTATCTAATTGGTATGTTCGTCGCTCGCGTCGCCGATTCTGGGATGGCGATCTGGCCGCGCTCGGAACTCTGCATGAGTGTTTAGTAACTCTTACCCAACTTCTTTCGCCAATGGTTCCATTTATTGCCGAACATGTTTGGCAAGAAGTTGTTAAGCCAGCCGATGCTAACGCTGCCGATTCTGTTCACTTAACTGATTTTCCAGTTGCAGCGAAAGAGCTAATCAACACCGAACTAAACGTGCAGGTTGCTATGACTCGCCGCGTTGTTGAACTCGGACGCGCTGCTCGAGCCGAATCTGCAATCAAGATCCGTCAGCCTCTGCAACGTGCCCTAATTTCAGCACCAGGCTGGGCGAAACTTCCAAGTGATATGCGCGAACAGATCGCCGATGAGTTAAATGTGATTGATCTAGCCGATATTGCAGATGCTGATGGAGATCTCGTAAATATCTCAGTCAAAGCGAACTTTAAATCACTCGGTGCCAAGTACGGCAAAGATGTACAAGAGATTTCCAAGGCGATTGCCGCTCTTGATGCAACAACGCTCGTTAAAACACTGCGCACGAGCGCCTCAACCAAGGTTGCGACTTGGGAGATTGAACTCGGTGACCTAGTAGTTACCGAAGTGCCAAAGAGCGGCTGGATGGTTGCTAGCCATGAGGGCGAATCTGTAGCACTCGATCTCGCCTTGAGCCAAACACTTATTGATGCGGGCAATGTCCGCGAGGTAATTCGCTACATTCAAGAACGCCGTAAAGGTGATGGCTTTGAAATATCTGATCGCATTAAAGTCCGCTGGAACGCTGATGCTGCAATTGTTGCTGCCATTAACCAATCAGCATCGCACATAAGTGATGAAGTGCTCGCGCTGGAATTTACGCATGATCAGAGTCTGCCGGCCGGCGACAATGATTTGCAGATAAGTGCAGTCTTAGTTAAAGCTTAAATCGTTTCAGAGACTTAAAGTACGACGACGATTATGCCTTTTAGAAGACTTATTGCAATCAATAGAACTATAAAAGATAGATCTAGGGAAACGCCGCCTAAACGCAGTGGTGGTACAAATCTTCCGACAAATTTCATCGGTGGATCTGTGATCGCATAGATAAATTCGAAGAATGTAATTAAGAACGAATTAGGACGCCAGTTACGGGCAAAGATTCTTACATAATCAACGATTAAGCGGATAAATAGCGCGTATTTAAAGAGGTCAAGCGCGGTTAGTAAAAGGTTGGTGATCATAGGGAATTAACTAATTCGCTCTGAGTTATGACTGGTTAAAGAAACTAGCCTGTGCTGCTGCAGTCTTATCTTCACTGCTCACATTTACATTTGCAGGTGAGAGAAGAAATACTTTATGGCTAACGCGCTCGATGCGACCGTGTAATCCAAAAACTAATCCACTTGCGAAGTCGACCAAACGCTTACGCTCTGACTCTTCCATGTCATCGAGATTGATGATCACGGGATTTCCTTCACGGTAGTGCTCACCCATTTTGCGTGCTTCGCTGTACGAACGAGGCTGCAATGTGATGATGTGATAGTTCGCTTCTGGTTGTGTTGAGGGAGCAACTGCAATTGTTGAACCGACGACAGTTACTCCGGCGCGATCACGAATTGGTCGTGCTACTTCGCGGGCTGGACGTTCTGCGCGGGCTGGAGTTGCTTCACCTTGGGCTTCTTCATCGGTATCTACGAGACCGAGATAACCCATCATTTTATTGAGTGCTGACATAGGTAAAGGTTAGGGGTGATAAGCGCGTGAACCGAGGATTTGGCTACCTATTCGCAGATGTGTCGCGCCGTGAGCGATCGCTACTTCAAAATCAGAACTCATACCAGCCGATAGCGATTTCGCCTCCGGAAAGCTGCTTTTAAATCGCTCATGGATTTGTGCAATCTCTGAAAATGCACGCTGATGCTCATAAGCGACTGGTGGAACACACATTAGCCCCGCCAATTTAATGTTAGGCAAATTCGCGACCTGTTCACCAAGGGCTGCGATTTCGGTGCCGATTACTCCGCCACGATCGGGTGCACCATCTAATGAGAGTTGTAGGAAGATTGAAATATCTTTACCTAATTCAGTACAGATTCGCGAGAGCTTTAGTGCGTGATCTGGTGAATCAATTGAATGCAAGTATGTTGCCCAGCCTGCGATATCGCGCAATTTGCGACTCTGTACTTGTCCCTGGAAATGCCAAGTGGCATTTACCTGGGCGGACTTTTCAGCACCTTCTTCGCTTCGATTCTCGCCAAAGTTACGTTGGCCCAAATTATGCAAGATTTCAACATCGCTGGCCGGATATGTCTTGGTGACGACGATCAAAGTTAACTCGTCAACGCTTCGACTGGCACCTAGGGCCGCGTTCGTGATTTTCTCTTTCACCTGATTTAAAGATTCAGCAATCAACTCGGCGCGCAAACTTGTCATAATCGCACCAGCCCAGCTTGTCGCCCCGTGATGCCATCGCGGCGATAGGAGAATAAATCGGCATCTTCTACCGTGCACGCACTATGGCTGGCATCTACTGCAATTTCGGCATCGTGCAGAACTAAAAGAAGCGCCTTAGGTAAATCCAGTGCGAGCGAGCCTGAATTCGTTCGAGAGTCTGCACTTGGAAAAAGTGAAATCACCTCTTGATGAATTTCGGCAGAGACTTCATAACATCTCCCGCAAATAGCAGGACCGATTGTCGCTGAAATATCTCGCGCACCCATTTCGCGCATTAAATCAATTGTTTTGATTGCAACGCTATTGACGAGTCCGCGTCTTCCCACGTGGACTGCGGCGATCACTTCTTTTGAAGTCAATAAAAGTGGAATGCAATCTGCAACCATCACCGCCAATGTGATCCCTGGTATCCCAGTAACAAGAGCATCGGCGGTTGGTGCTTCATCGGTAATTTCTTCAATAATGGCGATCCGATTTCCATGAACTTGGTTCATAAACTGCACTGGGCCGTGTATCGCGGAAACAACTTCACGATTGCGCAAAACATCAGCCACATCGTCGCCAACGTGATCGCCTAAATTTAGTGATGAGTAAACCCCTTGGCTAACACCACCATGGCGGTTTGTGAATGTAACAGGCATTAAATACTCACTCGCAGATGGAGTGGGTCGCTATTACTTCATAAAATCAGGAACGTCGATCTCATCTTCAGCGACGAGATCTTCGAATGTAACGCGCTTACGAGGAGAAGTACTATCAAGATCTAGCGCGACTGATATCGGATCATTAGATGGAATCGGGTCTGCGATTCCAGATAAAGCCGAGGCGTCAATTACTGGCATTGAAACCTTCTTTGGCTGTCCCCCATCAAAGCCGGCGGCGATCACAGTTACGCGAACTTCATCTCCGAGGGCGTCATCGATCGTTGTTCCAAAGATAATGCGAGCGTTTGGATGCGCAGCCGCTTGTACAAGTTCGCACGCTTCATTGATTTCAAATAAACCAAGATCAGATCCACCAGCGACTGAGAGTAGGACTCCCATTGCGCCATCTATTGATGCTTCAAGAAGTGGACTTGAGATTGCTAACTCAGCGGCGCGCGTTGCGCGATTTTCTCCGCGAGCTGAACCGATTCCCATCAGCGCTGAACCTGCATCAGTCATAACTGTCTTTACATCTGCGAAGTCCAAGTTGATAAGACCAGGCTGAGTAATGATTTCGGTAATTCCTTGTACTCCTGAAAGCAAGACTTGATCAGCAGTTTTAAATGCATCAACGGCAGTGATGTTTCGATCTGAAATTGCAAGTAGGCGATCGTTAGGAATAACAATTAACGTATCTACTTCAGCGCGCAAGAGTTCGATTCCTTCATCTGCTTGCGACGAACGTATTTTTCCTTCAAATGAGAATGGACGTGTAACTACACCAATTGTTAGCGCACCGAGATCGCGGGCAATCTTTGCGACGATTGGCGCTCCACCTGTACCGGTGCCACCACCTTCACCTGCGGTTACAAAAACCATATCTGCACCACGTAAGATCTCTTCAATATCTTCAGTGTGATCAATTGCGGCTTGTCTTCCTTTTTCAGGAGCAGCACCAGCACCAAGACCCTTAGTAGATGCACGACCGATATCTAATTTAACATCGGCATCACTCATCAAAAGATGTTGTGCATCAGTATTAATCGCAATGAACTCAACGCCTTTTAATCCAACATCAATCATTCGATTGATTGCGTTAACTCCACCGCCACCAATTCCAACTACTTTGATGACAGCTAAATAATTCTGTGGTGCAGCCACAAGTTCCTCCTTTAGAACTGTAAACCTCAACTTGAGAATTACATTTCTACGCTCTTTGATGAAGGTGAACGTAAGGCGTTATGCGTGCGAAAGCAAAGACCGACTCAAACTATTTTAATTTTAATTCGCTTACTTAACGATCGGTGCATGCGGTGCGGTGACATCAATTAATCGTATTGATTTATTTTCTGGACGATCCAAAAGAGCGGAAATCACTTTCAGTTTCAGTGAAGTGTCCTCGCTATCTCCCCAAACAATCTGCAAACTGCGGTCATTAAACTTGCCGTTCATAACTATATTGGTGGGACTTGTCGCGGTAAGTCGGTCAATTCCATCGCTAAATTCTTTCGGCATTTGTGTAAAGACCTCGATTGCAATTAATCCACTTGCAACCGATGTCGAACTTACATTTGGAAGTCCAGCTGGTATCTGGCCGGGCAATTGAAAAGATATCCCCGAAGCATCAAGTGCCACTTGAGGTTTACCGAGTTCGGTATAGAGGGCGACTGGGGTCCTTACTTGCAAATCAACGGCTACTTTGCCGTTAAACCAGTTACGCGAAATATCGGCGGACTCTATCCAATCAACGGTGTTCAGCCTATTTGTCAGCGCCCGTGAATCAACCCGAGCTAACTTATCTCCGATAGAAATATCTAGACTCTTTGCGATATCTCTTTCAGATTTTTGAGTGGGTGCTCCGGTGATTTCAATTTGCTTCACAGTCAGCAATGAGGACCAGCCGAGTAGGTAAGAACCGGCACCGAAAATAAGTAAGGTTGTTGTTATCGCTAGAACTGCCTTAGAAGGTTTCACGCGCGCTGCAAATTTCATTAGTTAAATCGCCGCGCCAAGCCATCGCTGATTATTGGAGCCAGCGAATTAACATCACCTGCGCCCAAAGTGACAATCACATCCCCTGGTTTAGCTTGGGCAATAATCCATTCTGATGCTTCTAGAAAATTAGGAATGAAGTGGCCATTGGTCATCTCTTCGACAATAGATTCGGAAGTGATCCCAGGGATCGGAGTCTCGCTGGCAGCATAAATTTCAAGTAGAACGACTTCATCTGCAATGCCAAGTGATTTGGCAAATTCGCTCATAAATGCTTTTGTTCGAGAGTAACGATGTGGTTGAAATATGACTAGCAATCTTCCATCTCCGGCATATCTTTTAGCGGCAGTTAAAGTCACCTGAACTTCAGTCGGGTGGTGACCGTAATCGTCGATAATTCGAATACCGTGAACTGTCGCCTTTAACTCAAAACGTCGCCCTGTACCGTGGAAACTCGCTAGCCCGGTTAACATTTCGGCAGCTGGTGCGCCTAGTGCCAGTCCCATAGCAAGAGCTGCACCGGCGTTTAAAACATTGTGTTGGCCGGGAACTTGCAATGACATTGTGCCGATGGCGCGACCTTTCCAAAGCACGCGCGCGGTAGATCCCATCGGGAGCAAGTTGATGGAATCAATAAATAGATCGGCTCCAACACTTGTTCCATAAGAAATTAGGTTTAAGCCGCTTACAGAACTGGCCAGGTGTGCCGATCCCGCATCATCTGCACAATAAACGAGGTATCCGCCTTTGCTGATGGTTGCGGCAAAATCTGCAAAGGCCTGGGTTACATCTGCTTCAGTAGCAAAGTAATCAACGTGATCGTGTTCGACGTTGGTGACAATCGCGGCAAATGGTCGGTATTCAATAAACGAGCCATCAGATTCATCTGCCTCGGCGACAAAGAGATCTCCTGTTCCGCGATGTGCGTTAGATCCAGAAGAAGTTAAGGTGCCACCGATTGCAAACGATGGATCCAACCCACACGCCTGTAATGCGACGGTGAGCATCGATGAAGTGGTCGTTTTTCCGTGTGTTCCGGCAACTGCGATGCTGCGCGAATCAGTCATCAAAATCGCTAACGCTTGTGCGCGCGTCAGGATAGGCAAACTCAATTCTCGGGCCCGAACTAGTTCAACGTTATTTTGGTTAATTGCGGTTGAGTAGATAACAAAATCGGCGCCATCTACTTGCTGTGCAAGGTGTGCGGCGTGAACTTCTGCACCGAGAGTGCCAAGTGCGCTAAGCACCGTCGAATCTTTCGCATCAGAGCCAGATACTGATATTCCGTGCGAAAGTGCAATTCGAGCAAGTCCGCTCATACCCGCGCCACCAATGCCTACGAAGTGAAGGCGTTTGCCTTGTAACTCAGTTAATTGGATAGTCATCAAGCGCGCTTCCCAGTCAAGGCATATTCCATAAAGTTAACAATCTTCTCACTCGCATCTTGATCTGTATTCGAACCAGCAAGTGGTGAATCTGCTGATTTAGCCAATAGTCGGCGCAAATTGCTATCGATCCAAGATTGCGAAAACAGAGCTTGATCAATTACTTCGCCGCGCCCTTGAGAGATAACGTGGTTAGCGTTAAAGCGTTGTTCACCATTTCCGATAGGCAACGGAATGAAAAGTGAATACCGCCCCAAAGCATTTATTTCAGAGCAAGAAATTGCGCCACTGCGGCTGATGATCAAATCCGCTGCCAAATAAGCCGTCGCCATATCTTCGATATAAGTACTCGATTTATATCGCTCTTGAGCCTTGGGTAGTGGATTTAACTTGCCGACTGCGTGTAAAAGTTGTCCCCCATTAGCGAGCAATGACGGTAGTGATTTTTCAATAACTGAATTTAGAGCAACCGATCCTTGCGAGCCGAAGAAGGCGAAAACAAGCGGCGCTGTAGGAGAAAAACCAAGGCTTGATTTTGCATTTGCACGAGCTTTAGCCCAATCGTCCGCGCTATTGGTAAGCGCTTTTGCCACATCAGAGCGAAGTGGAATTCCTGTTATTAGAGCGGTGCTCAGCGAACCGCCTGGCACCGCCTGGGCTACTGCCACGTTGGGAGTAAGGCGCGCACCTAAACGATTTGCAAATCCAGGCTTGGCATTTGCTTCGTGCACCACAAATGGAATACCCAAAGACTTTGCCGCAAGGTAGGCAGGTGCCGAAACATACCCACCGAATCCGATTAGCAGGTCTGCGCCCTTGATGATTTTGCGCGCCGCCAAGAAAGCCTTAGAAAAAGCGAATGGGGCGCTTATCACTGATAGAGAAATTTTTCGTGGCATTACTACTTTGGGAATTTGTTTTAAATCAAAGTTGGCTGCCGGGACCAATTGATTCTCAAGTCCCTTAGCTGCACCCAAAAAAATTATTGAATCTTCCGGATTTCTCTCACGCCATAAACGAGCGATTGCAAGGGCGGGTTCAACGTGTCCGGCCGTACCGCCACCTGCAAAGATGATTTTCATGATGTGCGTAATCTACGCCGTTCAATAGCCTTTTGTAATTCAACTTTCACTTCTGGATCGCGCAGAGCGCTACCAAATACATAGCCTAAGCCGATATAGAGCGAGATCAACGCCGATCCACCATAAGAAACAAAGGGAAGGGTCACGCCGACAACTGGCAAAACGCTAGTGGCAGAACCAACGTTAAGAATGGTTTGAATTGCGATCCAACTTCCAATTCCTGCGCCAACGTAGCGCGACATCGGATCAACACAACGTAGTGAAATTTTAAAGATTGAGAAAATCAGGGCTGCAAGTAATGCGAGTACAACCAACGTTCCCAGTAATCCCAACTCTTCGCCAATTACCGCGAAAATAAAATCGGTATGAGCTTCAGCGAGATTGCCCCACTTTTGACGACTGCCGCCGAGGCCTACTCCGAAGATGCCTCCACTAGCTAGTCCTAATAAACTATGCGCAGGTTGCCATCCGGCATTTTTATATTCCTCAACTGCAAATGGATCGAGCACAACTAAGAAGCGTTGCAATCGATATGACGCGGTCGCAATCAGAACTGCAAGCGCAATCGCTCCGACTGCAATTAAGGAACCAAGAACCCGTAATTCAATTCCTGAGACGAAAAGTAAACCACCGAGAATCGCTGCGATTACGCACGCTGTACCGAGGTCACGACTGAGCAATACCAACAAGATGACAAGACCGAACCCGGGGCCGATCAAGAGAAAAACGTTCACACGCGTTTTCCCACTTCGTTCTTGGTTAGCCAACATGTAACTTGCCCAAAGTATTAGAAGAAATTTTGCTAGCTCACTCGGTTGGATATCAACAAAAGGCAGCGCAATCCAATTTCTATTTCCGTTTACAGTCTTTCCCACTCCGGGAATCTGGAGAATCAAGAGAATTATGATTGCGATTAATAGACTAAAACGGGCAAGTAAGCGCCACTGGATCAAGCTACGTTGCGAGAGATAAACCGCTAACGGAATTGAGATTACAAAGAACGTTAATTGGCGAAGAACGATTGCAACGGCATTGCCCCTTGTATCCAGTGCGTGAATGGACGAGGCTGAAAAGACCATTATCAGACCAATAACTGATAACGAGAGTGCGCTGATAGCCAGGATGTAAAAATTGTTTATTGGTTTTGCTAGAAATTTCTGGCTAGTAGCGCTCATGAGTTCTCCCTTAATACCGCTTTGGTGAATCTGTCGCCACGATCGGCATATGAAAGGAATTGATCCATTGATGCACACGCCGGCGCCAACAAAACTGTATCCCCAGCGACCGCACGTGCCTTGGCCGCACCAACAACAGCTTCCATCAGAGAATTGACTGTTCCGCCTTTTACGTAGGAATTAG
Organism: Bifidobacterium breve; assembly: GCA_945869505.1. Next base: position 17,359 of record CAMBOZ010000002.1, on the reverse strand, counting down.
GGGCATCGACATAAACAATCTCTACTTTTGGGGCGCCTTTGCGCAGTTCGGCAGCAATCAATTCACGATCCGAGCCAATGAGAATGGCAACTTTAATTCGGGATTTGCAGCGCGTAATTAATTCATCCATCTGAGCACCCTTGGCCAAGCCTCCTGCAATCCAAATTGCGGAAAGCGTTGACATTAATGAGGCAGCCGCGGCGTGCGGGTTGGTGGCTTTGGAATCGTTAATCCAATCAATTTCATTTTTTGAGAAAACTACTTCTATTCGATGGCGACCGAGTTTGAAATTCTGTAATGCCAGGCGAATCGCTTCGTGTGGAATTCCAATAGCACGTGCCAGCCCGGCAGCTGCCAAAGCGTTGGCAACGTTATGGGGAACGGTAGGGATTACATCTACAACTTCTGCGATCATCGCCGCTTCCTGTGGATCGCTTACAAATGCTCGATCAACCAGCAGCTCTTCTACAACGCCAATCTCTCCTGGACCAGGTGTATCTAGCGAGAAAAACACTTTTCTCCCCTGCCAATGTGCAGACCTTGAAACAACTTCAGCATCATCGCCATTGAATATTCCCGTGCTGGCACGATTCAAGATTGCCATTTTTGCTTGAGCGTATTCGTTAAAGCCACCGTGCCAGTCGACGTGATCTTGGGCGATATTTAATATTGATGCCGCTACAAATGTGGCTTCTCTAATCCAGTGAAGTTGAAAAGATGAAAGTTCTAAAACAAGGACCTCATATTTTTCTGGGCTCTCTACGCTTTCAATTACTGTTGTGCCAACGTTTCCGCAGGCGATTGCTGAAACACCACCTTCGCGGATCATCGCTGCCGCCATCTCAACGGTCGTTGTCTTTCCATTTGTCCCTGTGAGGGCAATCCATCGCTGGTTTGGTACCAATTCAGCGCGTAACTTCCACGCCAGATCTACTTCATTCCATAGCGCCACACCAGATTTCTGTGCCTCAAGAATTAAGTTGTGATCAGATTTCCAACCAGGAGAAATGACAAGAGCATCAAAATTTACGGCGCTGTAAGAACTGGTAATTGCAACGCTGAAGCCATCGACTTCAGTAACTGCATCATCTGCCAGCGATACTAGCGCTCCCCTTTTTGAAAGTGAGCGAGCAACGGCTAAACCGGTTACCCCCGCGCCGAGGATAAGAATTTTCTTATCGGAAAAAATTGTAGACATCGCTATCGTGCCTTAACTACTGCGTAACCCATTGAGCGTAAAAGAGACCCAGTCCTAGCGCAACGCATAGACCTGCGATGATCCAGAAGCGCAAGACGATAGTCACTTCGCCCCAACCCATAAGTTCAAAGTGATGTTGTAACGGTGCCATTTTGAAAATACGTTTGCCGCCAGAGATTTTAAAGTAAGCCACTTGCAAAATTACTGATGCGCTGATGATTACGAAAAGTCCGCCGAGTGGAATAAGCAATAACTCGATGCGAAGTGATGTCGCTATACCAGCGAGTGCGCCGCCCAAGGCCAAAGATCCGGTGTCTCCCATAAAGATTTTGGCAGGCGAAGCATTCCACCACAGGAATCCTGCACACGCGCCGGCTAACGCCGCGGATAAGACCGCTAGGTCAAGTGGGTCACGCACTAAATAACAGTTATCTCCAGGAGAGATTGCGCAACTTTGCCCAAACTGCCAAACACCAATCAAGATGTAGGCTATAAATGTCATTACTGCCGCACCGGTTGCAAGTCCATCTAAACCATCAGTGAGATTTACACCATTACTGGTTGCCGTCACCATCAGAACTACCCAGACGATTACAAGTCCTGCACCAAGCACGAGTGATGTATCGCGAACCGTGGAGAGATTTAGCGAGATAGGTGTTAAACCATCACCATCTGGAAAACGGATACCAAGATAAGCGAAAATTGCAGCAAACATAACTTGGCCAAGAATCTTCTGCTTTGCATTTAAACCGAGCGATTTTTGGCGGGAAACTTTCAGCCAGTCATCTAAAAATCCAACGAAACCGAGTGATGCCATCAATCCAAGGACGAGAAGTGCTGAAGTAGTAACTGCATTTTGAGATACCGCGTGTGCCACGAAGTAACCAGCTGCTGCAGCAAAGATAATGATTAGCCCACCCATTGTTGGGGTGCCGCGTTTGGTGTGATGAGACGAAGGTCCATCGTCGCGAATTATCTGTCCATAGCCACGTCGGGCAAGGAATCTAATCAAAACAGGAGTTCCGAAAAGCGAAATGAAGAGTGCAAGTGCACCCGAGATTAAAATTTCTCTCATTTTGCTTTAACGCTCCCCTTCTTCGCTAATTTCTGATCTTGCTGAAATTACTTCTAAAATTTTTAACGAAATTGCTTGCGCCAACTCTTCAAACTTTTCGGCACGTGAGGCTTTAACCAGGAGAACATCTCCTGCGCTCATCTGGTGCACCAATTGCAAAGCATCTACCTTCTCTTCGAAGAGATGGATTTCAGTCGCAGCGCTGCCGGGAATCTTTGCGGAATACTCCGGAGCGCCAATGCAGACCAAATGATCTATCCCTAACTCTGAAGCAAGGGTGCCAATATCTGCGTGACGACCTACTGAGGACTCGCCGAGTTCGTGCATCTTTCCAAGAAAAGCCCACGATTGACCGCCACGTTCTTGTGCAAAGAGCACCAAAGTGCGTAGCGCCGCTTCGACAGATTCTGGGCTGGAGTTATAGGAATCATTTATCAACACGATATTTTGTAGTTCTTCAATCTCCATCCGCCACTTACTTCGGATATCAGCGGTGGAAAGAGATACTGCAATCTGATCGATAGATGCACCGAGTGCGGATGCGGCAGCAGCGGCGGCGAGGGCGTTTGCGACTTGATGTATTCCCACGATGCGTAATCCGACTGCAGCACGTCCGGCGCTGGTTACTAAATCAAAATGTGGTCGTCCTTCACGGATTTCAATATCGGTTGCGCGAACATCTGCTGATGTGGTTTCGCCAAAGGTAATTATTTTTCCTTTGTGAAGTGAACTCATCTGCGGAGTGAAGGCGTCATATTGTCCAAGAATTGCAATAGCGCCAGGATCGAGAGAGGAGATCATCTCTGACTTCGCCTTAGCAACCGCTTCAGATGATCCAAACTCTCCAATGTGCGCGCTGCCGACTCGTAAAACCATTCCGATATTTGGTTTAGCCATTTCACAAAGAAGAGCGATATCTCCAATGTGACGAGCGCCCATCTCTAAAATGCAGAACTTTGTATCTTCATCACACTGCAATAGAGTGATTGGTGTTCCGAGCTCATTATTGAAATTACCAGTGGGCGCAACTGTGCTGCCGAGATTTTCTAGAATGTGCTGCAGTAAGTCTTTAGTAGTAGTTTTTCCTTGCGATCCAGTTAAGGCAATCACTTGTAAATTCTTAAGTTGCTTTCGCACATGCGCCGCCAGTTTATTAAGCGCATCGAGTACATCCGATACAACAATGCACCGTTCAGGAGAGGCAGCCGTGACAAAGGCAAGTACAGCGCCTTTAGAGAATGCATCGGCGACATACTTATGTCCATCAGTTTTTTCGCCTTTAAGTGCCAAGAAGATCGAACCAGGCGTCGCTTGGCCGGAGCCAAATACTGGTGCTGCGGTTACAGTCACATCTGAACCTTTAAGTTCGCCTCCAACGATTAGGGCAATTTCAGATGCCTTGAGCGCGATCATTGCTTTGCCTCAATTGCCTGCGCAAGAACTAGCCGATCGTCAAAATCGAAAACTTTTCCTTTTATCTCTTGCCCGAGTTCGTGACCCTTGCCGAGGATCGCGACGGTATCGCCAGGTTCTGCAAGTGAAACTGCATATGCAATTGCACTCGCACGATCGTCAATAACTTGTGATTGATTTACAACGCTTATCCCACCAACCATCTGGCGCAAGATCTCTGAGGGCTCTTCTGATCGAGGATTATCACTTGTAAAAATTGCAATGTCAGCATTTTCAATTAGCGCCTTTCCCATCAACGGCCGCTTGCTGGCGTCACGATCTCCCCCACAACCCAGAACCGCAATCACTTTTCCAGATGTAAATTCCTTAATTGATTTGAGTACATTCGAAACTGCGTCGGGAGTATGCGCATAGTCAACAAAGGCGCTGAAACTTTGCCCAACTGAAACTTCTTCGAGTCTTCCTGCTGCTCCGGATATATTTGGGACGATTGCGGCGATATCTATTGGATCTACTCCGGATTCAACAGCAATCGCTATCGCCATTAACAAATTGTCAAAGTTATAGCCGCCCCGCAGAGTTGTTGAAGTCTCGATCAAAATCCCACCAGAGCCACGAATCTTTAACTGAACGCGTTTAGCTTCGGAATCAATCTGCGTGAAGTGCCAAATTGCCTTGGGATTAGCGCGTGATATGGACACGACTGGGAGCTCGGTGCTTGCGGCAAGTCTCGCACCATACGGATCGTCAATATTGATACAAGCCAAATCTGCCATTGCAAAGTTAAAGAGCGCAGCTTTTGCTGCAAAGTAGCTCTCCATATCTCCGTGAAAATCTAAATGATCTTGAGTTAAATTGGTGAAACCAGCGATGGCGAAATGAGCGCCTTCTAATCGGCTCAGTTGCAGCGCGTGGCTTGACGCTTCAATAACTAGATGACGCATGTGGCGCTCTCTCATCACCGCTGCCAGAGCTTGCAAATCAGTAGCCTCCGGAGTCGTGCGCTTACTGACAATTACTTCGCTGCCAATTCGTGTTTCAACAGTGCCGATTAGCCCACATTCACGACGAGCGGCGCTAAAAATCTGGTGTAGCAAAGTGGTTACGGTGGTTTTCCCATTTGTTCCAGTAATTGCAATGCAATTTAGATCTCGCATGGGTTCGCTATAGAGAAGTGCAGAAACTCGACCGGCGACCAATCGCGGGTTATCTACGACTAGTACAGGAAAATCACTAATCAGTTTTGCGCCGGCTGGATCAGTTAATACTGCAACCGCTCCCCGCGCCTTCGCATTCTCAGAAAATTCTGCCCCGTGACGGTTTGCGCCAGGAATAGCCACAAACAAATCCCCTGGCGTTACTTCGCGGTCATTGTGAGTGGCTCCACTGATTTTGATTTCATTGAGTTCGTCTTCACTTATGGACACCGTTGCATTGCAAGAATCCACGATTTTGGTGAGAGCTACCGCAGGTGTATTAAACGGTCTCATCATCGCTTCTTTGCACTTGCCTGTGTAACTTTCACATCGGTTGTTTTGTTTTGCTTCTTGAGTAATTCCTTTTGCGTAAGTGCTACAGGCATAACTTTTGTTCCTGTCGGTGGAACATGTTCAGATTGAAGAACGAATGTCATTACCTTTTTAAAGACTGGACCAGCAAGTGAACCACCGTAGTGTGCGCCCTTGGGATCTTGAATGGTTACGCTAATTACATACCTTGGGTTATCTGCTGGCGCAAATCCGATAAATGATGCTGTGTATCCGTTGTAGCAGCCACAATTTGTGTTGTAACGATTTGCAGTACCCGTTTTGCCCGCCACGCGATAGCCAGGTATCGCTGCACTTGGCGCCGTACCTTGTCCCGAAACAACTGACTCCATCATTATCCTTAATTGCTTTGCAGTTTCTACGCTGATCACTCGCTCATTGGTGCGAGGAACAGATGCTGTATACCTGCCTAATTCATCTGTCGTTCCAGCTATAACAGTTGGAGAAACTCGAACGCCGTTGTTAGCAATCGTTGCAAACATGCTTGTAGCTTGCATTGCCGTAACTGCGTACCCCTGTCCAAAGGCCACTGTTGGCGCAGTGGTTCCAGACCAATCACTGACTGGGTGGAGAATTCCCCCTGACTCACCAGGTAAACCTGAACCGGTTGACTTTCCCATTCCAAATTTAGACAGGTAACCGTACAAAGTGTCGTTCGAAAGCATCTCACCAATTTTTATCGTTCCGGTATTTGATGAGACTGCCAATATTCCAGAAGTAGTTAAATACTGCACGGGATGGCGATCGTGATCGGAAAAAGTTTCTCCAGCGCGCTTTAGTGAATACGGAACTTTTAAAACTGTTTCTGGCGTTATCTTCTTCTCTTCAAGCGCTGCAGCCAGCGTCATAACTTTTCCAGTTGAGCCAGGTTCATAAACATCCTGAACTGATGGATTCCGCATCAACGCTTCTGAAACTTTTTTGGTGTTGTTTGGATCAAAAGTGGGTGCAGTTGCGTGCGCCAAAATATGTCCCGTTTTAGGATCCATAACAATTACGGTGCCACTTTGCGCCCGAGCTTTACTTACCGCTGCTTGAATCGCATTTGCGGCAACCCATTGCACATCGCGATCGATGGTTAGTCGTACCGTTGTGCCCTTTTTAGCTGCAATTATCTCGTTCTGAGATCCTGGTATTTCAGCGCCTAATCCTCGCGCGTATGAATATCTGCCGTCAGTACCCGTAATTATGGAGTTCATGCTTGATTCAATTCCGGTTGCGCCGATTCCATCTTGACGAACAAAACCAACTAGTGAAGAAACTAGCGAGCCAGAAGGATATTCGCGAATGTAATTTCTCTCCGAAAAGAAGCCAACAATTCGTTTATCAAATTTTTCTTTTTCTAACCCTGCGTTATAAGTATCGATTGCCCCGCTTAATTGCCGCCAAATCGCAGGCTTAGCGTTGCGCGCGACTACCGCATAACGTTTGTCACCAATTATTGCGCTCTGAACTTCAGCAACGCTCATTCCAAGATATGGAGCAGCAAAATTGGCAGTCTGCGCTGCGTCGGTAATCAAAGTTTGATCAACGACGATATTGATAGCAGAGACGCTTCGCGCGAAGGCGACCCCATTGATATCGGTGATTTCACCGCGTGCCGCCGGGATTCCACGAGTTGATTCCATCTCGTTTGCAGCCTTGCTGCGATAGTCACTGGCTTGTATCGCCTGAATCTGAATTAGTCGTGCAGCAAAGAGAAGGAAGAAGATAAAAATAAAGACAGTGAGTATGCGGATCCGCGAGACGGAGAGATTTAAATTACCCATTTTTAATATCTCCCTTTGCAACTGCCTGCACTACCTCATCCAAATTTAAAAATACTGGAGATTCCGATGGGCGCATACCCAGCGCTCGCGCCTTTGCTGCAAGGGCCTCAGGAGATGAAGATGCTTCGATCTGGCGATTAATTGCTTCGCGTTGATCTGCTACAACTTTTGCTTCAGCCTTTAGCGCAGAAAGCGTAAAGGCGTCTTGTGCCAAAAGAATATTCACGGCGAGAAGAATTAACAGACCGATACCTGCTACGACCGATAAGAAAGTTGCGAAGAAACGATGAGTTGCTTGAGCGCCTTCAGAAACACTTGGAACTAATTTGAGAAAAACCTCTACCGATTTCTCGGTCAGCTTTTGACGAGGCGCCTTGATTGCTGTCGAGTTTAGTAGCGCCATTTATGCCGCCACCTTTTCAATTGCACGAAGGCGCACTGAAGCCGAACGTGGATTGCGTGCCAGTTCTTCATCGGTTGGGGTTTCTCCCGATTTTGAAACAAGGGCAAATTTTGCGGCAAATTCTGGAAGATCAACTGGCAAGTTTCGTGGAGTCTTGGAAGTTGATCTTTCAACAAAGATTTCTTTAACAATTCGATCTTCTAGTGACTGGAATGAGAGAACTACTACACGCCCTCCGATAGTTAACAGATCCAGTGCAATCGGGAGCGCGCGCGAAATCGCTCCCAATTCATCGTTGGCTTCAATACGTAGGGCTTGGAAGGTGCGCTTCGCTGGATTTCCACCAGTGCGGCGCGTAGCTGCAGGAATGCTCTCCTTGACCAATGTGGCTAACTCTTGCGTTGAGTTAAGTGGGGCTTTGGCTCGGGCTTTAACGATATTTTCCACAATGCGAGTAGCAAATTTTTCTTCGCCGAATGTACGCAAAATCTTTACCAGAGCACCAGGTGCATAGGTATTTACAATCTCTGAAGCAGTTATTCCACGGCTGCGATCCATGCGCATATCAAGTGGTGCATCTTGAGAATAAGAAAAGCCACGTTCGACTTCATCGAGTTGAATTGAAGAAACGCCAAGATCAAATAGAACGCCGTTTACTTGGCTAAATCCTTGTGCAGCAACTACTTCACCAATCTGGTCGAAGATCGCATGCGCGCTTTTGAAGCGATCACCGAAGCGAGCAAGTCGTGCACCAGCGCGTTCCAGAGCAATCTGGTCACGATCTATTCCGATGACGGTAAGCGTTGGAAATTTCTCAAGAAGTGCCTCAGTGTGTCCACCTAAACCAAGTGTGCAATCTATGATCACTGGCTTTTCATTTAGCAAAATTGTTGGGGAGAGTAATTCAATGCAGCGATCAAGCATTACAGATTTGTGTTGCGTACTTGCATCGTTCATCTACTCCCCCTTTTCCATAACTTGTTAACTTTTTAATTTGATTCATCTCTCATCTCTGGTCACCGCCGGCCGACGGATCTAACGAAAGTGACACCGGGGAAGGGGTGTCACTGCCGGCTTTTGGTCGGCGGTGGCCACAAATGAGAGCGCTATTAAGTTGTTTTACTTCTAACTAAAAGAGACCTGGAAAGATCTCCTCTGAAACTTCAGCGAAACCTTTTTCACGATCTGATAAATAAGAATTCCAAGCAGCGTTATCCCAAATTTCAACGCGTGTATTTGCACCGATTACTACGCAATCTTTTTCAAGTCCGGCGTATGTGCGAAGTCCGGCAGGAATAGTTACGCGACCTTGACGATCAGGAATTTCATCGTGCGCGCCAGCAAACATCACGCGCATGTAATCGCGCGCATTCTTTGATGTAACCGGTGCTTGGCGCAGAGTTTCGGTGATCGTTGCAAATTCAGAAGATGGAAAAACGTATAAACAACGCTCTTGCCCTTTAGTAATTACCAAACCTGCAGAGAGCTCTTCGCGAAATTTCGCAGGAAGAATGAGGCGGCCCTTTTCATCAAGGCGCGGCTCGTGGGTGCCAAGAAACATTTTTCTGGCCCCCTTCCCCAGGTTCCAGCGCGGGAGATCCCGCTTAATCCCCCACTTTACTCCACTTTCCTCCTTTTTCAACCACCCTTCGCCACTTTTCTCCCACTGCTACCCCACCCCTCCCCACACTGTTGCGGCGGTATTTAGGCATGAAAAAAGCCCCCGCCAGTGGCGAGGGCAAGGTTTACGAAGAAGTTTTAGCCGTTATTGCGCTGATCCCAGCGGTCTTCCATCCCCTTGGTAAAGCCTTGAGTGAAGGAGCGGCGAGCGCGTTTTGGGGACCCTGAACCCTTGCCGAAGCTAGATGCGCGGCTAGTAAGGCCGTTAATAAGCAGAATTACGCCAACGAGGGCAACCAGGAAGCCACCTACGCCAACCAAGGTCAGCTGAGCCACGAGGCCGGCGAAGAGAATAGCGAATCCGCCAAGCAGGGCTGCTATGGCGATCCCGATAGATGCGCCAAATCGTGAAGTTGAACCGTTTAGCGTCGAGACCAGGCGTGGGTCATCAGCAGATAACGCCTCTTCCATCTCGGCAAGTAGGCGTTGTTCGCGATCTGATAGTGCCATATCCCCACAATAGAACATCTTTGCGCCGAGGGCTAGTTGATCCTTAATCCTCTTGCGATTCTGACTGATCCCCTGGCTTTATCAAGCGCCCAGGACGAACACTGCCGCGGCCAAAGCGCGCTTTTGCTTGATCAATCGCACTTTCGGCTTCTCGCCAGCCCTTTTCGCGCGCCCCGAGGACAAGTTGTTCGGGGGAATCTTCCTGCAGATTCTCAAGTGAGACTCCAACTAAACGCAGCCTGGCTCGTTCAATCTTTAGCGCCAGATACAACGACTTAACAACTTCATAAACTTCGTGGGTGCTATCAATTGGAAGCGGCAAAGTCTTCGAACGATTGATGGTTGAGAAATCTGCAAAGCGCACCTTGATGGAAATCGTTTTCGCAAATAAACCTTTCTCTCGTAAGCGAGCGGTGGATTTTTCAGTCATCCGCAGAAACTCTTGCAGGATTTCAGTTGGGTTATCTAAATCGTTTGGAAAAGTTTCGGCGGAGGAAATGCTTTTATCGGGTTCCTCCGGTGTTACATCGCGATAGTCACGCCCCCAGGCAAGTTCATAGAGAGATGCACCAGAGGCATCACCGAGTGCGCGAATTAACGTTGCGCGAGGAGTATTTGCAATATCTGCCACCGTGTGAAGACCGAGTCTTTCAAGTTGTTCGGCAGTCTTTGGCCCAACTCCCCAGATTGCACCAACAGGAAGTGGATGTAGAAAGGTGAGGATTCGATCTGTCGTTATTTCAAGCATGCCATTTGGTTTGCAGTGCTGCGAAGCTAACTTGGCAATGAACTTTGATGGTGCGATTCCGACAGAGCAAGTGATGCCCTCTTCTTTCTCAACGCGGGCGCGAATTGCAGTTGCGATCTCGCGTCCAGTACCGAGTAATTTGCGCGCACCTGTTACATCTAGAAATGCTTCATCGAGTGAAATCGGTTCAACAAGTGGTGTGTATGAAGCGAAGATCTGCATTACCCGCTCTGATATTTCTGAATACCGATGGTGATCTGGTGCAATAAAGATTGCTTGTGGCGCCATTCTTTGGGCGCGACCAACCGGCATCGCAGCGCGTATTCCAAATTTACGGGCGGCATAATTTGCCGATAAGACAACACCGCGTGCGCCAGCACCAACTACGACTGCTTTGCCGCGAAGTTCTGGGTGGTCTAGCTCTGCAACAGATGCGTAGAAAGCATCCATGTCCACATGCAAAATCGTGGACTGTGTCATCTCTGAATCGCTTGCTGTACTAATTGGCGGGACCATTTTTCATATGCGGCGCGTAGATCCCACGCCCCGTTGGCGTTGATAGAGATGCCGCGATCACCGGTTCTGCGAGTTGTGCCACGGACTAACAATATGGATGAACTGTAGAGAGCGGAAGCAAAACCCTCTTGGGCATCAGAGAAAAATGTGGAGTCGGTACAGCCATAACCATCATCGAGAGTTAAGAAAATGACGCGCCGCCCAGAACGCACTGGTGGGGTCTGCATCGCAACTTTAATTCCTGCTACAAGTACTTCACTCTGCGACCGCAGCGAAAGTAAGTCAGAAGATTTAACTGCGCCGATCGCATTTAAAAATGGAGCATAAAACTCGAGCATATGGTGGGTGATATCCATTCCTAATCGCTCTACCTCATTGCGCACCTTTTCAGCAGCTCCCATTGCAGGTAAACCGCTTGCTTCTACATCAGGTGGGGCAAAACCAAATACCATTTGAGATCCACCAATATTGGCAACAGGTGAGCGAGTTAGATCAGATAAGTGCAGTAATAAATCGCGGTGGTTTATGGCTCCATCACTTAACGAATGCACCTGATCAAATGCACCGGTCATAATTAAAGTTTCGATAACTGGATGTGATGCACCGGACCTGCGATAAAAATCTGCGAGGTCAAGATAGGGGCGGCCAGTGATTATCGAAGTGACTTCCTTATCGCTGATCCCTGAAACTGAAGTAAGTGCGATTCTTACGCTTTCGCCACCGTTATCGTTCTTTTCTACTGTGTATTGACTTCCAGAATGATTTACATCAAGGGGTGCTAAACCAACGCCGAGTTGGCGCGCTTCATCGATCATTAATCGCTTTGGGTACATACCTGGGTCATGAGTTAAGACACCTGCAATAAATGCAGCCGGGTAATGCGTCTTTAAGTAAGCAGATTGATATGTGGGAAGCGCGAAAGCTGCAGCATGTGCTTTGCAGAAACCAAAGGATGCAAAAGCGCGAAGTACATCCCAGATTTCAGTAATCGTGGTCAACTCATAACCGCGCGCCGTGGCGGCAGGAAAGAACCAATCGCAGACTTCTTGTTGGCCTTCCTTGCTGCCTAAAGCACGCCGTTTTTCATCGGCGGCAGCAAGTGAGATGCCAGTCATCACCGCAATGATCGAGATAACTTGTTCGTGAAAGACCACCACGCCTTCGGTCTGCGCCAAGATTGAGTACAGGTCCGGATGGATTATTTGTGCCTCGGTCCATCCGTGGCGAGCATTAAGAAAGGGACGAATCATGTCGCTCTTAACTGGGCCAGGACGAAAGAGTGAGATATCGATAATTAAATCGCTAAAGGTTTTCGGCGCTAACTTGCCGACTAATTCGCGTTGGCCAGGGCTTTCAACTTGGAAGATGCCTAGCGTGCGCGTTGATTGGATTAACTCGTAAGTTGGGGCATCATCGAGTGGCACCGCATCAATATCTAAATCAATGTCGGCAACGCGTTTTATCTCGTGTACCGCATGTGCAATTGTCGATTGCATCCGCACACCCAAGATATCTAGCTTAAGTAAACCAATTTCTTCTACGCCATCTTTATCAAATTCCACCATTGGATAACCACTAGCGTTAAATTGCACTGGCGCACGATCTAATAAACCCGCATCAGATAAGACAACTGCGCAAGGGTGCATTGCAAGATGGCGCGGCAGGCCATCCAGGCGTTGCGCCAAAGAAATCGCCATCACGGTAAGTGGGGCGGATAAGTTAAGTGAGCGAAGTTCAGGAAGTGATTTAAGAGTTGCCTCAATATTGCGGGCGCGGATATGCGGCAGAGATTTGGCGATTAGATCTATCTCCATCGCCGGCAGGCCAAGTGCGGCCCCAACATCGCGAATCGCATTTCGCGCGCGATAGGTGTCGACCATAGAAACAGTTGCACAGCGCGAGAGCGCTTGTGGGGAGCGCCAATCAGTATCGCCATATCTTTTAAAGACCAAGTCGTAAATTTCTAAACGCCGGGCAGATTCCACATCTATATCGATATCTGGCAACGCCCGGCGCAGTGGTGAACAGAAACGCTCCATCAATAAACCGTGCTGCATCGGATCAACTCCTGAAATACCCAGTAGATGACAGATCAGCGAACCTGCCCCGCTGCCGCGTGCTGCTACCCGAATATTTTTATCCCGTGCCATATCGGTGATATCGGCAACGGTTAAGAAATATGGTTCGTATCCCAAAGTCGCAACGGTTGCGAGTTCGTCATCTAAACGCGCACGCGCTTTATTGATTGTGGCTGAGTCGTTGTAGCGCCAGTTAATTCCAGATTCACAGCGAGTACGCAACAAAGTGCGCATCGCACTTGCTGAATCGGCGCCGACTATGTGCGCCTCAGGTAAGTGAATACCGCCTAAACCAAGATCGCGTTGCGGTGATAAAAGTGCGCGTTCGGCCCATTGGCGAGTTGTATTTAAAAGATCGCGGGGGGTGCGTTCTCCCGCGGCACGTGCAATTTCAGCAGCGAGTGAAACCATCTGATCGTTCGATTTTAAATAACCTTCTGCGTTGCGCCGTTCCAGGTGGCGTTGATGCAGCGGAACTAGCTGGCGCGCGCAATCTAAAATATCTGCAACTGGCCCATCTGCGGCATCGCGCATGCGCACTGCATTTGTGATCACTGCATCAATATCGTGATCGCGGGCGAAGATAAGTGATCTTGCTGCATGCCCAGTTGAGAAAGGGCCATTGCCCGCAACTAAGTGAGATACGCAATCTATAGCGTGATCCCCAAAGAGTGTCCGGGTTTTATTAAATATTTCTAGCGCGATATCGCTGCGGTGTAGCGCCAGCGCTTGGCTAACTGGTGACTCGGGGCCATGCAGTAAATGCAGTTGTGTTGAGTACTGGCTAAAGCGTTGCAAGAAATCTAAAGTCAGAATCGGTGTGCGATCGGCGGCGTTCATATTAAGACCGCTTAATAAACGCACAAGAGCGCGCCATCCCCCATCGCCGTGAGCCAAGATAGTCACGCGTGGTAAATCTTTAGCAGGTGTGCTTTTAATATTTGGATCTGCTAGCAAATCAATTGCCAGATTGATTCCGATAATTGGTGCGATCCCAAATTCCAGACAAGCGCTAGCAAAACGGATCGCACCTGATAAACCATCGCGATCGGTGAGTGCGAGCGCCGGTGATTCAAATTGCGCAGCGCGTTCTACAAGATCGCGGGGCTGGGTGGTTCCGTATTTAAGTGAGAAAGCACTTGATGTACGTAAATGTATAAAGCTCATATCTGTTTCAAACTCGACTCAAACCTGTTTTACGATCCAGGAACCTGTGATCTCATCGCGTTCGAGTTGAAAGGTATTTAACGCACCAATCGGTGCTGCTTCTACAGTCCATAAAGCGCGCGCACCATCATCGGGGCGATAGATGCCATCGCTGACTCGGTTCCACCAGCCACCTGCTTCGCACCAGCGTGAGAGCACAGCGTGGATACGAAAGCGTTTGCCCCGGAAGGTAAATTCGATGGGCGTAGCCGCTCCATCGGAGATGACATCGTGAGCTGGGCTGATCTCTGGGACTGACATTTTTTAGCGCCTTGAGCCTTCCTGTGGATATTCGAACAAGTGTTCGAAAAGTAACTCAAGGCTCTGACATTGGCAAGGCGCACGCCACGCCACGCTTGAGATAGTTGAAAGTTCAACTATCTCCCCTACAATTATCTGAGTCAGAACACAGACCATCAAAATAGAAATTACTATCAAGGAGACCCATGGACGCAGTACTAGTAATCGGCCGAATTCTTTTCGCCTTTATCTTCATCACATCAGGAATCGCTCACTTTGCAAAGCTTGAGATGATGACCGGCTATGCCAAGTACAAGAAGTTACCAGCTGCCAAGCTCGGCGTAATCGCAAGCGGCCTATTCTTCCTTCTCGGTGGTCTCTACATCGCTCTCGGCTTCTGGGTAGACCTCGGCGCGCTATTGCTAGCAATCACCTTGGTACTTGCTGCAGTTATCTTCCATAACTACTGGAAAGAGACAGATGCAACTGCAAAGCAGAATGAAATGATCGCTTTCAATAAGGATCTCGCTCTTGCCGGCGCTTCACTAATCATCTTCGCGCTTATCTACAGCGGTGCAATCTCAGCAGATGCTTTCGGTCCACATATCGGAAACATTTCTTTCTTTAACAAGTAATTAGCAGCAAAGGAAATGGCCTCCCAAAAGGGGGGCCATTTCTATTTACCAGATCGACCATCCACCATCGACCAAGATATCGGTGCCGGTAATCCACTTGCCAGCATCGGATGCTAGAAGTGCGCACGCACCTTTTATATCTTCTGCCAATCCAGTGCGGTGAAACGCGTTCATTGTTCGAAACTTCTCCGCTTGTACCTTGTCAGTTAAATCATTCGGAATCTGACCCGGGCAGATGCAATTAACACGCACTCCATGTGGTGAATACTCTGCAGCAAGTGCCTTGGTTAAAGCCAGCGTTCCTGCTTTTGCGGCCACATAAGGCGCGCCAGATCTTTTGAAACCCTCAATATAAATTCGTGGATCACCTGCTAGGCGAGATGCGATAGAGCCGAGTGCGATTATTGAGCCGCTCTTTTGAGCGATCATTACCCGACCAGCGGCTTGTGCACACATATATGTTGAAGTGAGATTCTTCTCAAGCGTCCACCGAAATTCATCTACATCGGCGTGTGGTGGATGGGCGGTGGTATTGCTTCCGCCTGCGTTGGCAACAAATACATCAAGCCGACCTTCTCGCTCCATAACTTGATCGACAAGAGAATTAACGCTCTCCTCATCGGTTACATCGCATGCAAGTGCTGTTACATTCAATGATCGCGCGCGCATCGCTGCCGCTGTTTCTTCGCAGAGTTCTGCACGACGAGATGCGATGTACACGTGTGCCCCGAGCTCAGATAGCGCCTCAGTGAAAGCGCTTCCCAGATGCGTTCCACCGCCAGTGACGATCGCAACGCGGTCTTTCATTGAAAAGAGATCTGTCATTGATCTATTGGTCATCTCAGTCACCGTTCCTATTTCTCGAATCTCTATATTCCTCCATCAAAAGAGTATGTATTGGCAACGCGCCCAAACCCTTAACGCCCAAATCTCTTTTCGGTGAGAGGATTAAACGGTGGAGACCGCACTCGCATTAATCGCCGGTGGATTTATCGGCGCCGCACTCGGCTTAGTTGGTGCCGGTGGAGCAATGCTTTCGGTTCCGATTCTGATGTACGGATTTGGCTTTGATCCGAAACCCGCAACGACTGCAGCGCTAGCAGTCGTATTACTTGCCGCGCTATCTGGCTTGATTCCCAAAGCTCGCAAAAAACAAGTTCTTTATCGCGACGCCTTTGTTATCTGGGGTATTGGATCAATTACCAACTTAGGCTTTTCATCAATCGTTAATCAGATACCGGATTCGGTTATTACAACTGGATTCGCTGGTGTCTTAATCTTGGCAGGTGCTTCGATGTTGCGGCCACCAAAGTTAGATGAACAGAAAAGAATGCCGTTTCCCGTATTGGTTCTTTTGTCTTTGGTAATCGGAACGATGACGGGGCTTTTTGGCATCGGTGGCGGTTTCCTTGCGATTCCAGTATTAGTTCTCTATTTTGGAACTCCACAAGTTGTGGCTGCCGGAACTTCACTTTTAATTATCTCGGTAAATTCGCTCACCGCTTTTCTTGGCCATCGCTCACAATGGGCTGATGTGCAATGGCATATTCCGATTCTGATGGGCGCATCCGCCATTGTCATTGCCCAGATCTCGTCACAGTTGTCCCATAAGACTTCGCCGGTTCTTTTGCGACGAGGGTTCGCCTATCTGTTATTTACGATTTCGCTCTTTACTATCTTTAAAACCTATTTATAAGGTTTTAATTCTTAATAGCACGCGACATGAAGCCGGCTAAAACCAACATCACCACTGGATAGGCCATTCCAACTCTAAGGTCTGTGTATTCGGCGATTAGCCCTGTGATTGAAGGTCCGAAGAAGAACCCAGCGATTCCAATTACTCCAACTCTAGAAATTGCCACCGCGGGTGCCATTCCTGGTGTCTTGCTAGCGGCCAGAATGAATGCCGGAAACATAGGCCCGATGCCCATACCTGCAGCAATGAAACCAATATTTACAATTATCAAAGCAGGGATTGGATAAGAGTCTGACAATGGAATCGCTATCGCAATCGCAATCCCCCAAATGCTTCCGCCTAAATAACCACCAAGTTTTACCAGGCGTGCTGGACCAAAGTGATCAAGGGCGCGATCTCCTAAGAAACGGCTTACGATCATGGCGAGTGCAAAAGATGCAAATGCGGATGCATAAACGCCTTTCTCGTATCCCATCTCATCCCGCAATAAAATTGCACCCCAATCACTTGCGGCTCCTTCACCAATCAGGCTTGCCATTAATCCAAATCCCAAGAACCAAAGTGGCATAACTGATTTACCAATTAGCGGAATCTTTGATTCGTGTTCTTCTTCGCCTTTATGTCCGTCAATGCTTGAAGGAAGTAAGTAATAAGCGGCAATTAAATAAGCGAAGACTGATACGACGGCTATAGCAATCAAATTAG
>CAMBOZ010000001.1 GCA_945869505.1 Bifidobacterium breve | reverse complement strand
TACATGTTGGTTTTCTCTCATCCGGACTTTAACCGTCGGTTCGGGAATTTCACCCAATCCACCGGTCAATGGCCTTGACCGGGTCGCAGACTTTAACTGCCGGTTCGAAATTACATCGACCCCGAAAAACAACACCTTTATTCTAGCGCTTCAGGCAGTGTTGCGGTTACCACAAGTTTTTAATGGTTCTAGATAGTTTTAAGCAACACCGATCGCGTCAACCACGAAAATCAATGTTTCGTTCGGTCCAATAGGTCCGCTACCTGAAGCTCCGTAACCAATATCAGGTGGGATTACGAGTAAGCGGCGACCGCCGACCTTCATCCCCGGAATTCCCTGCTGCCATCCCACAATTACATTCGCTAATGGGAATGTTGCAGGTGAACCGCTATTCCAAGAAGATTCGATTAGCGCACCATTAGACCAAGTCATAAGTGTGTAATGAACAGTCATCGTGGATGTAGGAATCGCTTCTGCGCCTGTTCCAACAATTATATCCTTTGTAACAAGCGTCGTTGGTGGAGTGCCACTCGGTGCACCAATCGTTGGAGCTTCACCCATGTTGGTTGTGACTGTTGGCAAGTTATCTGCGGTTGCGCTCACTTCTTTATCTCCACATCCAGTTAGTATTACCAATGAAAAAACTAAAACTGCTGCAAGGCTGCGTTTCATTACTTCTTATCCCCTTCGCCAATTTCTCGGATTAATTTAAATTCACCACTGCCTAGTTGGCCTTGATCACGGTATAACTCTAACTTGGCACGAGTATCTGCGATATCTAGGTTGCGCATCGTTAGCTGACCGATTCGATCAACTGGTCCAAAAGCGGCATTTTCGGTACGTTCCATAGAGAGTTTTTCTGGGTGATAACTCAGGGCAGGTCCAGTTGTATTAATTATTGAAAAGTCATCGCCGCGACGTAGGCGAATTGTTACTTCACCCGTAACAGCAGAGGCAACCCAGCGTTGTAGCGATTCGCGCAACATAAGTGATTGTGGATCTAGCCAGCGACCCTCGTATAACAAACGTCCTAAGCGGCGACCTTCTGCGTGATAATTAGCAATGGTGTCTTCATTGTGAATCGCACTTAACAAACGCTCGTAGGCAATAAATAGCAGGGCCATTCCAGGTGCTTCATAAATTCCACGACTCTTGGCTTCAATAATCCGATTCTCGATTTGATCAGCCATACCAAGTCCGTGGCGTCCACCAATATCGTTAGCCGCTTTCATAAGTGCAACAACGTCACTAAAATCCTTGCCATTTATGGCAACTGGTCGGCCTTGAACAAATTGGATCTTCACATCTTCACTTGGAATAGATAGAGATGAATCCCAGAATTTAACGCCCATAATTGGGTTAACAATCTCAATGGATGCATCAAGGTTTTCAAGATCTTTAGCTTCATGAGTTGCGCCTAAAATATTGGCATCTGTTGAATATGCTTTTTCGACACTATCGCGATAAGGGAACTTGTGCGATACCAACCATTCCGACATTTCCTTGCGGCCACCGAGTTCGCGCACAAAGTCGGCATCGAGCCATGGCTTGTAAATACGTAGATTTGGATTAGCTAGTAATCCGTAACGATAGAAGCGCTCAATGTCATTGCCTTTGTAAGTTGATCCATCGCCCCAAATTTCAACTTTATCCTGCAACATTGCGCGCACCAGCAAAGTGCCAGTAACTGCTCTTCCAAGTGGGGTTGTGTTGAAATACTGCTTGCCGCCAGAGCGAATATGGAATGCCCCGCAAGCGATCGCAGCTAATCCTTCTTCTACGAGTGATGTTTTGCAATCAACTAAGCGGGAAATCTCTGCGCCATATTCTTTGGCACGTACCGGCACTGAATCGATATCTGACTCGTCGTATTGACCAAGATCTGCGGTGTAAGTGCAAGGAATCGCACCTTTTTCGCGCATCCAAGCAACAGCGACAGAAGTGTCGAGGCCGCCAGAGAAAGCGATTCCAACTTTTTCTCCGACTGGCAGGGATGCGAGTACTTTAGACATGCGTGTAAGTCTAACGGTTAAGCAGGGTGGCTAGAGCAGGCTTTACTTTCCAAAGCGCGATCATCGCTTCGTATCGTGACTTCTCCGCATCATCGGCAGTAGCGCCAGTCTTTACTGCACGAATCATCAGATTACGAGGGGTGTGCTCTCCCCCGATAAATTCAATAGCCTCTACGCGATAGCCCAGTAACTTCATGATTTGCATGCGCAGAGCGTCGGTAATCAAATCGCCTAGACGTTCTTTCATAATTCCATTTCGTGAAATGATCTGCCAAGGTTCAGGAATCTCATTCATTTGGGCTTGAATGTCGTGGTGGCAACACGGTGCTATTAAAGCCAATTTAGCGTCAGCGCTCGCTGCCCAGGCGATTGCATCATCTGTTGCAGTATCACAAGCGTGAAGTGCGATCACTACATCAGCAGATTTTAAAGTGGTCTGTGAAATTTCTTCAGCAAAGAAGCTGATGCTCTTTGAGATCCCTAATTTTACAGCGATTTGATTATTGCGCACACGAGCGCTCTCTCTTACATCTATTCCGATTACCTTCACGGGAATACCTTGCTCCATCAAATATTGGTGGGCGGCGAATGTTAAGTAAGCGTGGCCACAACCTAAATCAACGATCGATAAAGGTGAAGCTGCAGTTGGTTGAGCGATATGTCCAGCAGAAATTGCCGATTCTAGAGAAGGAACAAGTAACCTTAAGAATTCCTCAACTTGCAGATACTTGTCATTCTTGCCCACTTTAATTTTTCCGGACTTATCAGCAATCCCAACCTCAATTAAAAATGGATCACTTGGATCAAGCAGCCTTACCTTGGCGCGATCGTGTGAAAGATCGACTTCAAAGGCGTCATTAGTTTTATGAACCAACGCCTCACCTTTCTTGGTGATGCGAATAGAAATTGAGCTGCTCTTTGTCTCAAGCAAAATATTTGCAAAACCACCCTCTAGGAGATTCAAAGAGATAAATTCGGCAGGACCATAATTTTTGGTGGTCATTGCACGGCCATCACTCTGTGTGAGTTGATACTTGATCTCGCCCTTTATCAAAACTGGCTTCACATCAATTCGCTCGGTTGGGGTCTGCATATTGCGACGGCGACCCGATAAGACTAAGCGAACAAATTCATTCGGCTTCTCTAAGCCTGCGATAACTTCCGCAATCGCAACAGCCAGCGTCGAATCCATGTACTAAAAATACCTTAGATTTTCACGTACTTGCCAAAAGAAAACCGTCACTTAGTGAATTCAACATCTACAGCAAGGCCGCCTAATTCGCTCTTGCGTAATTCAAGTTTGCCATTATGTTCCTGCACAATTGCAGCGATGATGCTCATTCCAAGACCTGAACCGCCACTATCGCGCGAGCGTGATGGATCAAATCTATTCATTGTCGCAATTTCACTGCGATAAGCGCTCTCAGGCAGGCCAGGACCACCGTCCTCAATCACTAACTGCACTTTCTTACCTTTGCTCTTTAGCGCTATTGAAACTGCCGCATCCGCAGGTGTGTGGCGGACAATATTTGATAAACAGTTTTGGATCAAGCGATTTAAATGCTCGCGGGAACCGTTCAATTCACAGCTCTCTTCGAGCGAAACATTGATTATGCGTCCAGTATTAAATAGCTCAAAATCATTAACGTGTCCTCTCGTTAATTCAGTTAGATCTATCTCCTCAAAAGTAGTCGGCCGGCTCTCGCCGAGTTCGGCTAGTAATAGCAAGTCGTGGATCAAATTCTCCATACGTTCGATCTCAGAATTTACCCGCGAGAATGCCCGTGCCCTATCAACTACATCACTCATCTGACCCTTGCTAAGCATCTCGCTATAGCCCTTGATTACCGTCAGCGGTGTACGAAGTTCATGGGAGGCATCACCTAAGAATCTCTGCATTCTTTGCAGCGCCTGCGCATCCAGGCCACGATCATGGCGTCGAAGTAATAGAAGTGAGATGAAAATAGCGAACGCATTAGCCGCAATTGTGAAGCCAATTAGATTCTTTAAATTGGATTTCAAGTTGGCATCTAATTTTTGCAGATCTGCAGCAACGATCAGGTAGTCACCGCCCGTTATTTCGATCGCTCTTAGGCGGAAGGCGTTTTCAGCATCAACAGAAATAGGCTCTGTAAGAGCCTTCTTAACTAGCGCCATGGAGTTGATCCCGGGATAAATCAAATGGGATTCATTTATAACCGTTTCATCTCCTTCCTTCGTGACCAGAACCAAAGTTAAATCCAGGCTCTCTTCATCTATGGTGAGAATTGCGGCACTTATCGCCTCGGCGGGATAAGCATTAACCCGCTCAGCTACCAAATTAATTGTTTGATCAATTTGTTGCAAATCTGAATTTCTGGCATCAATCGTTGCGAAGCCGCCAATTACACTCGAAAGAATTGTTGTGACGAAAATTGAGATCGCGGCATATCTACTACTAGTTTTCTTCATAATTACTTAGGCTCCTGAATTACGAAGCCTACGCCGCGAACCGTCTTTATCCCTTCAAATCCGTCCTTGTGTAGTTTCTTTCGAAGGTATGAAATATATGTATCGGCAACCGTGCTCTCGGATTCAAAGGTAATTCCCCAGACCTCATCGAGAAGTAGGCTCTTACTTAGAACTCTATTCTTGTTCTCTACTAAAACTTGTAGAAGTCTAAATTCCGTTGGTGATAGATCAATGATCTCGTCGTTGAACTTCACGAGATGGCTCGATTCGATCACAAGAATGGGGCCGCAGCGCAATTCGGCTGAAATGTTTTCAGAAATTTGGGAACGCCTAAGTATTGCCTTTACTCGTAACAAGAGTTCTTCCAGACCGAATGGTTTCGTTACATAATCATCGGCTCCAAGAGTCAGGCCCCGTGTTACATCGATTCGATCGGCACGAGCGCTCAACATTAGCGCTGGGGTGTTATCACCCATTGAACGAAGTCTCTCCACCAACTCGAATCCGTCCATTAAAGGCATATTGATATCAATAATCAATAAATCAGGTTTCTTTGTACGGATTGCCGTCAAGGCAGACATTCCGTCTTGAGCGGTCGCAGTTTCAAAGCCTGCGATACGCAGAGCATCGCCTAATAGTTCACGAACTCCGGCTTCGTCATCGACGATAAGAATCAGTTCGGCCATGGCGCTAGCCTCGCATGCCTGCGCTTAAATAGCCAAGAAACAGGGCAAGAATTTGTGGCGTGAGGGTGTTTTCACCGAACTTTCACAATGTCCTGACAGATAATTTCTCCAAGGGATAAGGAGGATCGAAATGAGAATAAGTCGTGTTGCGATTGTTACAACAGCGCTAATTATTTCACCTTTAACTTCTCTTTCATCTGCCGTAGCCGACAGTAAGACGCCTGCGCCGACTAGCCAGAATAAAGTTGATTTGAAGTCTGCATATAAAATTGCATTAGTTCAATATCAAAAAGACTTTAAAATTTATGAAAATCAAAGACGTGAGATAAATCGAATCTACAAAGAGGCGATAGATAAAGCTCTTACCGATGCCCGTGCAGCAAGGTCGGTTGATCAAACACAAAAGGAAAAACGGCAAAGCATGAAGGTGCAGCAAAATGCCGTTATCGCCGCAACAATTGCTCGAGATTCTGCCATTGAAGCCTTAGGGACTCCTCCTTTAGCTCCTACACAACCAGGGAAAGCGCCGAGTACTGCGAAGAATATGAGCCCGCAACCAGGGAAGCCACCGGCACTTAAAAAATAATTAATTGTTATAAAAGCGATATAACAATGCGCCCAGTTACATTTCCTTTCATTTGGAGCGCTCTATCGCCTCATCTATCGTCAAGGGATGGTTTCAGATAAGCCCTGGTGGTCAGAATCTGTTATCTATCAGATTTATCCACGCTCTTTTTTTGACAGCAATGGTGATGGCGAAGGCGATCTGCCAGGAGTCACCTCTCATTTAGAACATGTGCAAGCACTTGGTGCTGATGCAATTTGGCTGAGCCCGTTCTACACATCTCCCAATAAAGATGGCGGCTACGATGTGGCTGATCCACGAGATGTTGACCCGCGATTTGGAAATTTAGAAGATGCGCGAGCAATGATCGTGCGTGCACATCAACTTGGGTTACGCGTTCTGGTAGATGTTGTTCCAAATCATTTCTCGGATCAGCATCCTTGGTTTAAAGATGCCATTTCAGCTAAACCCGGCTCGCCTGAACGCGATCGCTTTCACTTCTATGATGCAAAACCAGATGGAACTCCGCCAAATAACTGGATTTCATTATTTGGTGGTCCTGCGTGGACACAGATCAAAACCGCAGATGGATCCTCTCAGTACTACCTGCACCTCTTTGATTCATCTCAACCAGATTTGAATTGGGAGAACGAAGATGTGGCAAGTGATTTCGAAGAGACTCTGCGGTTCTGGCTTGATCTAGGTGTCGACGGTTTCCGTATAGATGTTGCACACGGATTGGCTAAAGAAAACATCTTGGTTGACCACCACGACCCACAAGGCTTAAGCGATGCCTTGCGTTTAGACGCTCAAATGTCAGCTGAGAAGCGCGGTGAGCTATTGGCGAGCGTTCCATTCTTTGACCGTGACGGTGTGCATGCCGTTTACCGAAATTGGCGAAAAGTTTTCGACTCATACAATCGAGACATCATGGCAGTTGCCGAAGCTTGGGTACATCCCCCGGTACGGGCAATGAGATATGTGAGAAGTGATGAACTGCAGCAAGTGTTTAACTTTGATCTGCTGGTTGCGCCATTCGATGGTGCTTATCTCTATAAATGTATTAGTGACACCTTAGAAATGTTAGGCCAGGTAGATGCTCCTGCAACTTGGGCACTGAGTAATCACGATACTCCCCGTGTTGCTTCGCGCCATGGTGCGAAAGCATCTCGCGCGCTCGCCTTGTTTGTTGTTGCTCTGCCAGGTTCCTGCTACATCTACAACGGTCAAGAACTTGGCTTACCCGATGCCGAATTGGCAGATAGCGTTCGCCAAGATCCATCTTTCTTTAGAACTAAGGGTGTGCAAAAAGGGCGTGATGGTGCGCGCGTGCCAATGCCATGGAGCGGGGATAAAACTCCTTTCGGTTTCTCATCTGGCTCGCCATGGTTGCCTATACCGAATGAATGGAGCGAATTTTCGGTTGATGCACAGAACGGAGATTCCGCTAGTACCTTAAATCTTTATCGCAGTGCACTTAAGATTCGTAAAAACAAATTATTTGGCGCTGGCGAAATTGAATGGGTTGATCGCGGGGAGACAGGGCTACTCTCTTTCGCGCGGGGAGAGTTTGCTGTCTACTTGAATACCAGCTCTGCCGCTTTGGAAATTCCAACTGTGGGTACATTGGCGCTAGGTTCAAACTTCGAGATCACTTTGTTAAATGGAGTGTTAACTTTGCCGGCAGCGAGTGCCGCTTGGGTCGCTATTCGTTAAAGAGGTAGCGCAACGACAAGCAAGGTCAAAGCTGCCGCATAGAGAGCGCTTTTCCCAAAAATAGCGAGTGCGGTTCGACGATCTGCCGCACGATCAGCCGGATCTGCAACGCGGGAAATCTCTCCCATTTTCCCAAAGTTAAATGTGCCGGCAAATCCATAAGCTAGACAAAACTTCTTTCGGGATTGCACCCAACCAATAGTCATAACAAATACAGGAATAAATATTCCGAATCGAGTTTCTCGTGAAGCACTGGTTGTTACAAGTGCTGTAAACGCTGAGAGTGAAAGAACAAAACCAATTGCCGCAACCATGCGGCGACGACTAACTTCACCAGCTCCTAAATTGCAAGTTCCGGGTATGTATCCTTCTTGCGACACCTAGGCATCCTCTAGTTCGTCTTCGTCTTCATCAATCCAAGCATCTGCGGGTGCATCATCTTGACGTTGTGCCCAAGATAGAAAACTTCCAACCGCTTGGAAAGCCACAGCAAGCAGCGCAAATACTGCAAGGAGGCGGCGGACCAATTTCATAGGACAAAAATACCGCTTATTGGAAAAGTTTTCACTTTTTAGCAGCGAGCAACGCCGCATCGATATCTGCCCAAAGGTCATCAACATCTTCACACCCGACCGAAAGTCGAATTAGCGATTCCGGAACACTGGCGCTTTCAAGCGGCCAGCGGCGGCGGCGTTCCCAGAGAGATTCGACACCGCCAAGACTGGTTGAATAAGTAACTATCGCGGAAGATTCACAAACTTTATCTGTTGCAGCGGCGTCTCCGGCAAACTCAAAGGAGACGATTGCCCCGAAACCCTTCATAAAGGCCTTCGCCTTGGCATGTTCTGGGTCAGTTGGTAGACCGGGATAACGCACTCGAGTAATTAGCGGGTGTTGGCTTAATCGTTTAGCAATTTCTAGCGCATTCTCACTAGCGCGCTGAAAACGCAATGGGAAAGTGCGTATGCCACGGAGTGCGAGCCAAGCCTCAAATGGTCCAGGGATTGAACCATTAAATTTACGAGCTTCGTCCAGCGCTTTGTACTGCATTGGATCATTTGTAGAAAGTGAACCGAGAAGCACATCACTGTGACCCGCTAAATATTTGCTCACTGAATTCATTACGATATCGGCTCCCATTGCAAGGGGTTGCTGGATTAGCGCGGTGGCAAAAGTGTTATCTACCGCAACGAGAATGTTTCGTGATTTGGCTTCCATGATAAGCGTTGGTAAATCTGCGATATCTAGTGAGGGATTTGTGGGTGACTCGAGCCATAACAAATCTGCACCGTCCAGCGCTGAAATAACTGCAGCGGTATCGGTAATTTTCACAAATTTAGCGTTAACTTTCTTTGCCGCATTTAACGTTCCAAGCAAAGTCATAATCCCCGAATAACCTTGATCGGAGGCAACAACTTTGGCTCCAACGGGAAGAGTAGAAAACACTGCGCTAATCGCTGCCATTCCTGATGAGTAAGAAAGAGTTTTACCACCTTCGAAGGCAGAGATGGCAACTTCCAAAGCAGTCCAAGTTTCATTTCCGTAACGACCGTAACCAATCGGACCACCTGCAACATATGTTGAGTTCAGTGAGATCGGTGGATTTAGCGCACTATCTGCGCCAACTTCTGGACGACCCGCAGTGATCGCAATAGTCTCGGGGCGCAGATGTGGTTGCTTGGAATCCATGGGCTAAGCCTAATCGTTGGCGAGTACTGCCATCGCCGCATTATGGCCGGCAATTCCGCTAACCCCGCCGCCTCGTCGTGAGCCTGCGCCTGCCAGATAGATATGTTTCTCGCTTGTCTCTGATCCCCAAGTTAAATCTGCGCCCGATCCATCAATGAATGGGAAATCTAAGTCACGATGAAAAATATTGCCGCGCGGTAGACCGATATCGCTCTCCAGATCTAGCGGAGATTTTGCTTCAATCGCTAGTGATCCGTCTTGGCATACCGCTAAAACGGATTCGATCGGATCAAGTAAATACTGATTTAAACTTTCGATTGCCGCTTTCTTGGCCTCCGCCTTCGCAACTTCTGGAGAATTATCAAATAGCGAAGCAGGAGTGTGTAGCCCAAATAGTGTCAGTGTTTGATAACCCTTTGCATTCAGCTCTGGCGAGAGAATAGTTGGGTCAGTCAAAGTGTGACAGTACAACTCAAGTGGTAAATCACTCGGAATACTCCCTGATTTAGCTCTTTGGTAAGCCGACTCCAATTGCGAGTAACTCTCATTTACATGGAAGGTTCCGGCAAACGCTAATCGGGGATCAACTCCAGATTTGAGTCGTGGCAAGCGAGATAACAACATGTTTATCTTCATCTGCGATCCTTCAAGAGATTTTGGTTTACTCTCTCCGCGAATCTGTGCCAAAGTTTGAGGTGCACCGGCGAAGAGTAAATCGTGAGCCACGAATTTCTCACCGTTACTCGTCATCACAGATACTCCGCTGGCATCGCTTTCTATTTCAGATACGCGTGATTTAAGTAAAATCTCTACACCTGCAGCTAGCGCGACTCGCTTTAACTCATCTACTAGCGCACCCATTCCACCCTGCGGTACTCGCCACTGTCCGGTGCCATTTCCAATCAAGTGATAAAGAAAACATCGGTTTGCTTGTAAATCATCGGCTGATACAAATGTCCCGATAAGCCCATCTGTCAGTACTACTCCCCGAACTAGATCATCACTAAAGCGTTCTCGGATAACTTCTCCGATTGGTCGCTCCATTAAATAGCTCCAAGTCTGCGGCAAAGCTATTTCTTCTTTTAACTTTTCCGCGGACTTAAGAGGTTGCAGCACAGATGGTGCGATTCTTCGGGCAAGTTCGGCAATCTCTCCGTAAAAGCGCTGCCAAGCAACGCCCTCTGCATCTGATCCAGTTAACTCTTGAAAACTTTGCGCCGTGCGCTCATCCCAGTTCTGCGAGATAAGGAGCCCACCATCTACGCCGCTGCTCTTCTTTGAATATGGCGTGTATGAAGCAATTGAACGTTCCAGAGTTTTGAAATTGATTCCTAGATCAGCAACTATTTGGTCCGGCAAGAGCGAAACCAGGTATGAGTAACGAGATAGACGCGCATCAAATTCTGGGAACGGCCGCACACTCGTCGTTGCTCCGCCGAGTTCCGCTTCTGCTTCTAAAAGTACGACTTTTTTTCCCGCGCGAGCCAAATAGGAAGCGGCAACCAAACCGTTGTGGCCACCGCCAACGACTATCGCATCGTAATTTTTATCGTGAGCCATTTATGCCTCGTCTGGTGAAAGGCGACGAGTTGAGTTGCGCACTACAAGTGTCGTGGGCAAAATCATTGATTTAGGCGCAGCGCTTGGCTTTCGCAGTCTCTCCATAATTGACCAAGCGGCCATTTCACCCATTAATTGCGTAGGTTGTTCAATGGTTGTGAGATCTGAATACTCGGCCATCTCGTGACCATCAAATCCAACAATTGAAATGTCATCTGGAACTTTTAATCCGTGGCGGCGCGCAGCTTGCATCGCACCGAATGCCATTTCATCGGATTCGCAGAAAATTGCAGTGGGGCGATTTGGGCGGGCGAGTAAATCATCCATTGCGCGAGATGCTGTGTTCATTGTGAAGTCGCCATGGACTTCGCGTGATGGATCCCATTCCAAACCGTTTTCAGCGAGTACTTGCATAAATCCTTTGCGGCGATCCTGTGGAACACTGAAATTAAATGGGTCATCGGGACGTCCCGACATCAAGCCAATTCGTTTATGTCCTTGATTAACCAAATGCTGCGTAGCGGTGCGAGTTGCAGCAACATCATCAATTGCAACGCTGGAACAGCCTTCGTGATGCATTCCCACCAGCGATACCGGCACGCCAAGGTTGAGCATTGAATCAAACTCTTCCTCAGTCGGCGGCAAACTAATGACAATTAACGCATCTACGCGACCCTTTAAATGTTGGTGTTGAAAGAGCCGCTCGCGCCCCTTCATCTGACTAAAGTTATAAAGAAGTAAATCAAAACCGGCTTCACGTAAGGCTTGTTCGGCACCGCTAATAACCTGCGCGAAATACCAACGTGAAATATATGGCGCAACAACTCCAATGCTATTTGTCCGCCCAAGATGGCCTTTGCTCTGGATTGGCGCGATTGGATAATTAAGCTTTTCTGCCGCAGCCATAATTTTTGCGCGGGTTTCATCATTTACATGCTGGAAGCCGCGCAAGGCGCGCGAAACGGTGGCGGTAGATACCCCCGCTTCTTCCGCAACTTCCTTAATTCCTGCCATTTGCTTCGCTCTTCCTCAGATCTAAAGGACCTGCAAGTCAATGTAAAAACCTGCAAGAGACTGTAAAACTACGCTATTGGACCTGTAACTTGCAAGGTGGCAGGGGCTAGTGAAAGCGCAAGAAGAAATTATTTGGCTTCTAAGATCATTGAGACTGAATTGATGCACCAACGTTGATCGGTTGGGTTATCAAAACCTTCTCCTTCAAAGACGTGCCCTAAATGCGAATCGCAACTGGCGCAACGAACTTCCGTGCGGACTCGAGGAGCAAGTGATCGATCTTCAATTAGCGTAACCGCATCATCTGTCGTCGGTGCATAAAAAGATGGCCAACCGCAGCCAGAGTGAAATTTGGTTTCGGAGCGGAAGAGTTCAGAATTACAGGCTTTGCATCTATAAATTCCGACAGTTTCGGAATCGGTGTATTCACCGGTAAATGGTCGCTCGGTTGCGCCGTTGCGCAGAACTTCATAAGAAAGTGGATCCAGCTTCGCCCTTAGCTCATCCTCATTTACTTCTATCTTCTTGCTCAATTGGCCACCGACTTTGATATATCTCGTGGGAAATCTACGCCCGTACTGGAATGGCAGTCATAACCGTTTGGGTTCTTCGCTAAGTATTTCTGGTGATACTCCTCAGCTGCATAATAAGTAACTCCTGCAGCACCCAAGATTTCTGTGACGATTTCACCGATACCTAATTCAGAGAGCGCACGTTGATAAATTTCGCGAGACGCGAGCGCTTGCTCCATTTGTTCCGCCGAGGTTGTGTAAATCGAACTGCGATATTGCGTGCCGATATCCCCGCCTTGGGCATTTAGCGAAGTTGGATCATGCATCGTCCAAAACTCCTCAAGAAGTCGCTGATATGAAATTATCTTGGGATCAAAATCCACTTGCACCATTTCGGCGTGTCCGGTGCGACCTGTGCAAACTTGCTCGTAACTTGGGCTTTCAGTGGTGCCGCCCATATATCCGACGCTTGTGTTTACTACTCCTGAGAGATTCCAGAAGCGTCGCTCAGCGCCCCAGAAGCAACCGGTTGCAAAGTATGCAGTTGAAGTTGTCATAGCGCGCATTCTTTCAGGAGTTTGCTCTTTACGCTCGGTCAAGAATGAAAGATTAGATAGCCTTCTCCCATACCTGCGCCCCCGTAGCTCAGGGGATAGAGCACCGCCCTCCGGAGGCGGGTGCACAGGTTCGAATCCTGTCGGGGGCACGCGACGCATATCACCCATTAAATTCGAAAACTTCTTCGCTACATCCTTGTTTATCTCGTTGTTAACAAGGAGAATTACCTACTTACGCACCTAGTTGCGTTTCATTAATCTTTACCGCACATTTTCAATTAAGGAGCTCAGTCATGGATTGGCGACATCAATCAGCCTGCCGCGATGAAGATCCAGAGCTCTTCTTCCCAGTCGGAAACACTGGACCAGCCCTCACCCAAATTGAAGAGGCGAAAAAAGTCTGCAACCGCTGCGTTGTAAAAGATGCTTGCCTGGCCTGGGCGCTAGAGAGCGGACAGGATGCAGGTGTGTGGGGCGGGCTTTCAGAAGATGAACGTCGCGCACTCAAGCGCCGTGCCGCACGTAATCGTGCCCGCATGATGGAACAAAACAACTCCAACTAATTAACGTTAACTCTTTTCAAAGTTATATAGGAAAGTTTAACTTCGCTTCAGTTCCACGATTAGTACGAATTAAATATATCGACCCCTTCAACTCGTTCTCAGTTAAGGTCCGAACAATTTGAAGTCCAAGATTTGCTGATTCTAAGATGGTAAAACCATCTGGCAGACCAACACCGTCATCAAAGATAACTATTTCAGCCGAACCTTCTAATCGAGATACTTCGATCGTTAAATTAGCACCTGACTCGGCTAAGCCATGTTCAAGTGCGTTATGAATCAACTCAGTAACAACTAGGGAAAGCGGAGTAGCAATTCGTGGATCGAGAGAACCAAGTTCTCCGTGGCGAGAGATATTTAACTCCCCCATTCTGGGGCTTAATTCGAGGGCGTGTGTAACGAGGCGATCTAAGACATCATCAAAGGCAACGGAAGCTTCGGTGCTGCTAGATAAAGTTTCGTGAACAAGTGCGATTGAGGCTATGCGACGAACTGCTTCATTTAACGCTGCACTCGCCGCGGGGTCTTCAATTCGGCGTGACTGTAATCGAAGTAGAGCTGAAACAGTCTGCAGATTGTTCTTAACACGATGATGAATTTCGCGAATCGTGGCGTCCTTTGTTACTAGCTCCCGCTCGCGACGGCGAAGTTCAGTAACGTTCTGCAGCAAAACGATCGCCCCGATGCGATCTCCTCCAGCTAGTAGTGGCAGTACTAGCAAATCAATAGTTCCACCGGTATTTTCAATTTCTACTCTGCGAAGTGATTTTCCGCTAAGACTTACTTCCATAGCCTCTTCGTGCGCTTCGGGTTTGATTTGCGAGACTTTTCTCGCGATTTCACCCAGAATATTTCCATCCAACTCCCCCGCCCAACCGATTCGATTAAAAGCCGATTTAGCATTTGGGCTGGCGTAGATAATTGCTCCGCTGACATCTAAGCGAATTAAGCCATCTCCTACGCGCGCTGCTGGATCAAAGAGTTCGCTGTGCTCTGTATAAGGGAAGGTTCCCTCTGCGACCATTCGGTACACATTGTGTGCAACTTCGCGATAATTTAACTCTAATCGACTTGGTTGACGCATTAGTTCAGCATTGCGATGGCGAGAAATTACTGCGATAACTTGCTCTTCATAAATAACCGGAATCGTCTCCTCTTTAATTAACAATTCACCAAACTTTTCCGGTTGGGCATCTCTAACTATTTCTGCTCCTGAAAGCGCTTGATCAATTCGCGGACGTGAGCCCCAAGAAATCTCATCTCCGATTACATCCTGCGGGAATACCGTTGCAGCAGTTGTTGGTCTTATATGGGCAACGGCGACGTAACCAGTTGGCCAACTCTTAAAATCTTTTCGTAATGGGACCCAAAGGATTAGATCAGCGAACGAGAGGTCTGCGAGCAACTGCCAATCTGAAGTTAGCTCACGAATTCTTTTTTTCTGATCAACATCCAAAGGGCTGCGATCGCGTAGAAAGCCATCTAGTTGCGGCATGAGCTAACTCTTAAGCCATTGCGGAAGCGCTGCCGAAATTTCTTGGGTGGCAAACCAGGTCAATTCATCGCCATCCGGGGAAACCAAAAAGGCACACTGCACATCTTCCCAGCGGCCATTCTCTTTTAGATTAACGAAGTTTTCTCCATGTTCGTCCACTTGCGAATCAGATATTTCTAAGGCTAATAAAAATGCGCTACTTGTATCGTTCTGACGCATTTCCAGCGCTTCATCAGCAGCGAGCATCGATAAAAGATACTCTCCTTGTTCTTCATCCAAATCATTATTAGCCGTTAAGAATTTTATTGTTGGAGCATAAAGCGGACCACATTCCATTGAACCGGAATGGAGAAAGGATGAGATCTCTTCCGCCGTAACAGGTAGATATCCGCGCATAGCGCTTAGGGTATAAGAAATGTGACCTAGGCTGTAATTTGCAATGCGATTGCAGCGAAAGCCTTGCGCAAGGGTGCCTTTGCGTTTACTTCAGAGAGAGTTGTCCGCTCCTTACGCGCTGCGGCACACAGTTTTGTATCCACAGGAAGATACTGAACATCTCTAGCGGAAAAAGGTTGAAAATCTGCCACTTGAATCCTCTCTCCTTTACTCATCTGTTCAGTAGGCCTTATAAAAAGTGATATTTCGGCTGGAAGTTTCATATCAGCTAGATCATCACAGAGTTCTCGCAAGCGCTTTACCTGCAAAACATCAGAACCAGCGGAGATGAATATCGAATGAGCAAAGCGACTGACCCAGATTTTAACTTGCGATGACCATCTTCGATCCGATAAATCATTAGAGATATTCTGGAGTGACCCGAGATCTACAATTATAAAATCAAAGTAGGCAGCGGCTTCGGACGCTCTATTTGGAAAATCTATAATTTTGCTCTGGGTAATTTCCGCCACCGAGAGATTCTCAGAAAGATCACGCCATCTATCTTCATCCGCAATTTTGCGTAGATCTAGAAGTGTCGCGATCGCAGAAGCTTGAAAATTTGCATCAATAAGCAAGGTCTTTTTCTCTAATAGCGCTAATTCTTGCGCCAGATTTAACGCCAGCGTTGTTGCGCCCGTGAAGTGCCCCGCTGATCCAATACCGATGATCTTTGCCTTAAATTTTTCCTTGGACTGCAACAATGGGACGCGCAATAACGGCGAGCGGATATTTCCACGTATATATGCCAGTAATTCTTCAGAATTAGCCGGACGCTGAGAGATTTCTCCATGGCCTCGCGCAGAACCAGATGCATCTGCAAAACCAAAGAGGGAGTGATTAAGCGGTGCTAGTTTTCTTAATTTTGTATCGGTTAACCCTGGTAGATCTACAGAGTAGATAACCAGTACATTTCTATTTGTTACCTCATTGAGGTTCTTTTCTAGGGTGGCAAAATCTAACGGTCGTGCAATTACGCTCCATCCACTTTCAAAGAGAGCGCTCGAAACCATTCCTTCAAACTCTGCATCCGCAATTGCAGTTATGACGCTAGGTTGAACAAAATCATCCATTTGAACGAACGATCACTAATCTTCCTGAAGCGGTTGCTCTCAAGAGCGAGAATATTTCGCTATTTTGCACAGAAACAGTTAAAGAAATATCGCTTCCGAAATTGCTTGCTTTGCGATTGATTGAATTAAGGAATGCACCAGTAATAGCTAGCTGAGGCATTTGTGGGTTCTCCATACCAACGGCATCTGGGACCCAGTAAATATTTATCACTTCACCCAATTCGATATCTTCAGATAAATCACTGGCGCGAATGGAAATCGGCACTTGTCCAGATTTTGAAGCACTTGGAGTATCGCTGACTGAACCAATAGATATAAGTTCACCCTTCTGAATTGACCGCAATACATATGCTCCGGCAACTAGCGCGCTCTTTGAAAAGTATCTTCCATTTGCCTCCCCCAGTGAAACTTCAATCTCTGACAAATCGCTCTCAGATATTTGCATTCCTGGTATCAGCGACTCGCGTGCTACCCAATATGTATCGCTTTGATTTCCCAATGCGGTTAGCGCCATCGCCGAAATGACTGCGGCGGCGAATAAGGAAATTGCGACAACTAATCGAGTCTGGGCTGCTTTATCTGATTTGTTCATAGTGGAGTACTAAATGGCATCGCCAGATTATTTCTAAATCTTCTTCCACAGCCATTCTTTAGGATGAGAATATCTCCACCCTTTGGTGGAAGAGATGCCATAAAACTTAGTCAAAAGTGCCGCTATGGAAATAGAAATGAAATCGCGCGCCCAAGTTCGTACTCTGGAATTGATCTCAAGTAATGAAGGTCCAGAGATGTGGAACCATCCCCAGTTAGATCTTTACTCACTCTCAGAATTGGCGACAAATCGCCCAGTTGAAAAACTTCCTGAACAACGCGCCAAGCTTTATCTAATACCTAGTACTTTCGGCGAAGAGTTTGAACCAGGTTTCGAGCCGATGCCAACTTCAGCGAGTGAATTGCCCGAACTCCATGCTTGGACGATGAAATTCGCAATTAGCGTCCTAGAAATTTGGGCTGGCCGCCGTCAGCCAGCCCAGTTAATTTCCAAGCTCCATCGGCAGATTTATATGAATCTGCTAAAGCAAGTGGGAAGCCAGAAGGAGATTGGCAGGATAAGAAGCATCCATCAATGCCAACCAC
This sequence comes from Bifidobacterium breve, assembly GCA_945869505.1. The sequence goes on along the minus strand of CAMBOZ010000001.1, from coordinate 51,975 downwards.
TAGATGGGATTTGTGAATCAACGATTACCGTTCGCTTTGGTGACAGGCTGCGGGCGATGGTTATTCGCTTTGAGGGCGTTGATCAGCGATGGTTGTGTACTGAATTGCGATTAATTTAAGCGCCGCCGTGGCAACGCTTATATTTCTTTCCTGATCCACACGGACACTGGCTATTACGCGAGACTTCACCTTTTGTTGAAACTCCAGATTCATCACTCGCGGTGTACTGCAAACCTGTAACTTCAGCTGGCTTTTCAGTGATTCCGGCAGCCTTTACCTGCGAACCATCACCGTCGACCGTAACCTGCACGTTAAAGACCAAGCTCGCTAGCTCTTCTTTAATTCCATCCATCATTGCAGCAAAGAGTTCATAACCTTCGCGTTGGTATTCGACCAGTGGATCGCGTTGTGCCATGGCGCGCAGCCCAATGCCTTCTTGTAAATAATCCATTTCGTAAAGATGCTCACGCCACTTGCGATCCAAGACTGAAAGCAAAACTTTTCGCTCAAGCTCTCGCAATACTTCTGGACCAAGATCTGATTGACGCTTGTCGTAGGCGAGAGTTGCATCTTCTAAAACCTGAGCTGTTAGGTACTCAGCGTCAATTGCAGAAGCGGAACCGACCTTGGCGATTAGCTCTTCTGGAGTAAATGAAATTGGATAAACAAGTTTTAGCGCTTGCCATAAACGCTCCAGATCCCAATCTTCGCCATACCCCTGTGTAGTTTCTGCATTTACGTAGGCAACCAAGGTGTCTGCAACAAATGTCTGAACTTGTGGGGAGATATCTTCGCCTTCGAGCACGAGTCGACGTTCCCCATAAATTACTTCGCGCTGCCGGTTCATCACATCGTCATATTTCAAAACATTCTTACGGATTTCGAAGTTTTGTGCTTCTACTTGGGTCTGCGCTGAGCGAATGGCATTACTGACCATCTTTGATTCAATTGGCTCGTCATCTGGAAGACCAGCGGCAGATAAGAAGCGTTCTACCAATCCGGAGTTAAAGCGACGCATTAACTCATCTTGTAACGAAAGATAGAAACGTGATTCACCTGGATCGCCTTGGCGTCCTGAACGACCTCGCAACTGATTATCGATACGGCGTGATTCATGACGCTCGGTACCAAGTACATAGAGTCCGCCAAGTGCGACAACTTCTTCATGACCTTTAGCAACTGCCGCCTTCTGTTTAGCAATTTCTTCAGGCCAAGCTGCCTCGTATTCAGCAGCGTTATCCACTGGCGATAAACCACGACGTTGCAGTTCAAAGTCCGCCATAAATTCTGGATTTCCACCGAGCATGATGTCGGTTCCGCGACCTGCCATATTTGTAGCGACAGTGACTGCGCCGCTGACGCCTGCTCTTGCAATGATCGATGCTTCACGTTCGTGATGTTTGGCGTTAAGAACTTCGTGCGGAACTCCGGATTTCTTCAAGAGCGCAGATAGTTCTTCAGACTTTTCAACAGAGACGGTACCGACTAGAACTGGTTGACCTTTGCGGTGACGTTCCACAATATCTTTTGTGACCGCCATAAATTTTCCAAGTTCAGATTTATAGACCAAATCTGCCTGATCGATACGTTGCATTGGGCGATTAGTTGGAATAGGTACAACGCCGAGCTTATAGATTTGATGAAATTCAGATGCTTCGGTCATCGCTGTACCGGTCATACCAGAGATAGTTTCATATAGTCTGAAATAGTTCTGTAAAGTAATTGTTGCGAGCGTTTGATTCTCATCCTGAATATCGATGCGCTCTTTCGCTTCTAGAGCTTGGTGCAGTCCGTCGCTGTAGCGCCGACCAGACAACATTCGGCCGGTGTGTTCATCAACAATTAAAAGCTCACCATTCATTACTACGTAATCTTTATCGCGCTTAAATAGCTCTTTTGCGCGCACCGAGTTGTTTAAATAACCAATTAAAGTGGTATTTGCTGCCTCGTACAGATTCTCAATTTTAAGAAGTTCTTCGACCTTGGTAACACCAACTTCTAGAATACCGACGGTCTTTTTCTTCTCATCAACTTCATAATGTGTATCTCGTTCTAATTTACTCGCAATATTGGCGAATTCGACATACCACTTGGTTGCCTTGTCGGCTGGTCCACTGATGATTAAAGGTGTTCGGGCCTCATCGATCAAAATTGAGTCAACTTCATCCACGACCGCGAAGAAGTGATCACGTTGCACGCAATCTTCAAGTGACCAAGCCATGTTGTCGCGCAAGTAGTCGAAACCAAATTCATTATTTGTTCCGTATGTTATGTCGGAGTTATATGCCGCGCGACGCTCTGCGGGGGTCATGCTGTTTACGATTACGCCAACTGTTAATCCGAGGAAGCGATGGATACGACCCATCCATTCACTGTCACGTTCTGCCAAATAATCGTTAACCGTTACTACGTGAACTCCGCGTCCAGCGAGTGCGTTTAAGTAAGAAGGAAGTGTTGCGACAAGAGTCTTACCTTCACCTGTACGCATTTCTGCGATATTGCCGCGGTGCATTGCCGCTCCACCCATGATTTGAACGTCATAGTGACGCTGACCGAGCGTACGCTTTGCGGCTTCACGAACTACTGCAAATGCTTCAGGGAGGAGATCATCCAGAGATTCACCGGATGCGAATCGTGATTTAAACTCATTGGTTTTCTCGCGCAATTGAGCATCGCTCAATGGGGAAATGGCAGATTCGAATGAGTTGACTTGATCTACAACTTTGCTGAGATCGCGAAGGATTTTTCCTTCGCCCGCCCGCATTATGCGATCAAAAATCTTTGCCATTTATATGCCCTTTCGAAAATCAACCCCCTAATCGTAAGGGTTAGCGACAGCCGCTGTTACCGCGCCAAGTACTGGAAAACCTGCTGTACGTAAGGCCCGTATGGCCTCAGCAAGGGTCGCCCCTGTGGTTACAAGATCATCAACAATAATTATTGGGCCTATATTCCCCGAGTCTGGCTCCTCAGCCAAATTAAAGGATGTTGAGAAAGCCCCTTCAATATTGCGACGTCGCTGCTGTGAGTTCAATTGCGATTGGTCTCTTACAGCTCTCTGATGCTGCAAAATTTGCAGAGATTTAAATGATTCATTCTTTGCAACCGACCCAGTGATCTCTTGCATAAAATCACGCCCTCTCTTTCTAGTTGCAGATCTACGCGAAGGAATTGCAACTAAATCTCCAAAGCCAAAATTCTTTAGAAAATATCGCAGCGAGTGAGACACTGCGTTTACGAGCAATTGGTCAGCGGCTTCTTGATTTGCTTCTTTTGCTCTCAGTAATACGCGTGAGGCAATCGGTGAATATTCGATTGCAGAAATTACTGGGTAGGACTTATCCAAAACTTTTATATTGCGATGGTAAATATGAGAATGCCAACTCTTTCGACAAGTCGAACAAATTGATATACCTAGTTGTGAACACCCGATACATCTTGAAGGAAAGATTAATTCAGCCAGACTTTTCATTGGGCGATTTTCTAGCGCCCAACAATCCAAAGAGAGTTAATTAAGAAATCTGGGGATAATTCTCGGGTTGTAGGCGAATTGGTCTGCCTCCAATTTGCTGTCCTGCGATTCTTGGCAAAGTGAGAACAAAATGTGCTCCTTGCCCAGGAGCGCCCCAAGCATCAAGTTCACCATTATGTAAACGGGCATCTTCTAGCGCGATAGAAAGACCAAGTCCCGTACCACCGCGTACTCGTGCACGAGACGGATCTGCTCTCCAAAAGCGATCAAAGATGCGAGATAACGCCGATGGTTCAATTCCGGTTCCAAAATCTCTAACTCCAACAGCGACTTCAGTTCGGGTGGAGATTACTGTCACGTTAATGGGTTTCTCTTCAGCATGATCTAGGGCATTTGAAAGCAGATTTCGCATTATGCGCTCCACGCGCCTGATATCTGCATTAATCATGGCTTGCTCTGTCTCGTGCTCGATAGATATTGAAATAATGTGATCGTGAGCATTGGCACGAACATCTTCAATGCATCGCTCAATCAGGCTGATCAAGTCAAAGTCCACTGGTTCTAAAACCGCAACTTCGGCATCAAATCGACTTACTTCGAGAAGATCTTCCAGTAGCCGTTCGAATCGATCTAATTGCGCAACAAGTAGCTCTGAACTGCGAGAGATTGTCGGATCGAAATTATCTTTCTGGCTGTGAATCACTTCGGAGGCCATACGTAAAGTTGTCAATGGTGTTCTAAGCTCGTGAGAAACATCAGAGACAAATCTTTGCTGTACTCGCGATAAATTCTCCAACCGAGATATTTGCGACTCTAGCGACAAGGCCATCTCGTTAAATGCCGTGCCCAGCGTCGCAATTTCATCGGAATTCTCGACCTTCATTCGCTGTGAGAAATCTCCTTGGGTAAATTTCTGTGCAATCGTCGCTGCTTCACGAACCGGCCTTACTACTTGACGCACAACTAGCCAGGTGATTAGTCCGATAAGAAACAGAAGCGCAAAACCGGTAAAAAAGAGCGCGTTCTGAATAATTGAGAGCGTGCGATTTTGGTTGTTAAGCGAATACACCAGATACATCTCATAATTTCCAGATTTTGGAATGGCAATTTTGCGACCTGCAATCAGAACATTTGCATCTTCGCGATCCTGGTAACTCATTTTCGTATATTGATATTCAACTAAATCACTGGAGCGGACTCGCTCACGCAGTTCATCTGGAAAGGAAGAAATATCTAGACCATCTGTGGATGTGGTGTAGTCAGGTGACTCAACTTTGAGTGAAAACTTAAAAGGTGTGCCGAATCTACTTAAGAAAAGTGATTTTCTATCTTGATCAAGACTTACCTCTGTTGCAGAAACTATGAAATCCTGAACGGCTTTTGTTATGACTGAACTTTCCGCGTTTTGATTTAGCAAGAATTGATACTGCGCATCAAAAAATGAAGATCTAGCTTCAGCAAGAGAGGTTTCTAGATTAACTTCCTTGACGCCTGCTGAGAGTTGCGAATAAAGAACAGAACCGGTCAACCACACGACTCCAAGGGAGAGAAGAACTGTGGAGAGAATTACCTTCGACGCGAGTGAATTTCTTAGCCTTTCAGAGAAACGGTTCATTCTAGGAACCGCCCATCACTCCAGCTTTGTAGCCAACTCCACGCACTGTCATCACAATTTCAGGGTGTTCAGGATCGTGCTCTACTTTTGATCGTAAACGTTGAACATGAACATTTACCAAACGCGTATCAGTTGAATGTCTATATCCCCACACTTCACCAAGTAAGGCATCTCGCGTAAAGACACGTCCTGGTTCTTTGGCAAGTGCAACCAATAAATCGAATTCCAACCGGGTGAGGGCAATTTTTTTCCCTCCACGACTTACTTCGTGCGCAGTCACATCTATTGAGAGATCACCAATTGTGAGCAATCCCGACACATCTGCATTTGTGCGACGTAATCGGGTGCGAATTCGTGCGATTAGTTCTGATGGATGTCTAAATGGTTTCACCATGTAATCATCAGCACCTGCTTCAAGGCCACTGACAATATCGTGGGTGTCGCCTTTAGCGCTCAGCATCACGATTGGAACCATTGATTCGGCACGTATTAATTTACAAACTTCAATTCCATTTAATCCAGGAAGCATTACATCGAGTAGCACGAGATCTGGTGGATTATTTCTAAATACTTCCAGAACTTCATCGCCACGACTTACTAGATCCACGTCGATGCCGGCACCGGTTAAAACGATGCCGAGCATCTCCGCAAGATCCTGGTCGTCATCGACGACCATAACTAACGTCATTAGCTACCGTGCTCCCAAGAGTTCAAATACATATCTTGTGCAGGAGTTAAAGTATCAATGCGGCCACCCATTGAAATTAATTTCAGGCTGGCAACTTCCTTATCGATATAAGTTGGAACATTGTGAACACCCGCTGGAAGGTTTTTAGCTTCCTTAACTAGATATTCTGCAGTTAACGCTTGATCCGAGAATGACATATCCATAACAGATGCTGGGTGGCCCTCAGCGGCGCCGAGGTTCACCAGACGGCCTTCAGCGAGAAGCAGCAAACGACGTCCATCGGCCAGAACATACTCATCTGTTTGGTGGCGCATCTTGGCGTTCTTCTTCTTAGCGTTCTGCTCTAGCCAAGCCACATCAATTTCAATATCGAAGTGGCCGGAGTTAGCCATTATTGCGCCATCTTTCATGACGGCGAAGTGCTCATCACGCAATACATCACGGTTACCTGTAACGGTGATAAATACATCGCCGACTTTGGCAGCATCGAGCATTGGTATAACGCGGAATCCTTGCATCATTGCATCCAGCGCTTTCGTTGGATCAATTTCGGTAACAACTACATCGGCGCCCATACCTTTGGCGCGTTCTGCAACACCTTTACCGCAGTAACCAAATCCTGCGACGACGACGATGCGTCCGGCAAGAAGGAAGTTTGTTGCACGGAAAACAGCGTCGAGAGTTGATTGACCTGTTCCGTAACGATTGTCGAACATGTGCTTGGTGTCGGTGTCATTAACCGCAATCATTGGGAATGTAAGTGCACCGTCTTTCGCCATTTGATTTAGGCGAATCACACCTGTTGTTGTCTCTTCGCAACCACCAGCGATATTTGGAAGAAGTTCTTTACGAGTCGTGTGAAGTGTATTCACGAGATCGCAACCATCATCAAAGACTTGATGTGGTTCAATATCTAGAGCTGCATTGATGTGAGAGTAATACCCATCGCGATCAACGGCATTTCGAGCGAATACTGAAATTCCATATTCGTGCACTAGTGCGGCTGCTGTGTCATCTTGAGTTGAAAGTGGATTTGAAGCACAGAGTGCAATTTCTGCTCCTCCTGCTTTTAAAACGCGCATTAGGTTCGCAGTTTCGGTTGTGACGTGCATGCACGCAGCAATTCTTACGCCGGTAAACGGCTGTGACTTCTCGAAGCGTTCACGGATCTGCGCTAGTACAGGCATATTACGTTCTGCCCATTCGATCTTCTTGCGGCCTTCGGCTGCGAGTGATGCATCAGCAATGTCGTGTTTTGGAATAGTTGTTACAGGTGTCATTTTTAGATATCTCCCTAGATAAAACGGCTGTTTTTTCGCTTGACCTTCGGCGTAGGGCTCTACTGTGCTAGTCGGCTAGTGACATATCGTACTAGTTAAGGGATTAATACGAGAATGTCGAGGTCGCCTCGAATCGTGTTAAGTACATCATCTCGAACCTTCTTCATCCGGGCTTCCGTTGAAGCCTCAACGTTTAGTCGAAGGAGGGGCTCAGTATTTGATGCGCGAAGGTTAAACCACCAGGTATCCCCATTTATTGTCAGACCATCAAGATGATCGACTTCCACACCCTCCTTCTTTCCATAAATCTTTTCAACTTGATTCATGGCCGCTTGCGCATCAGAAACGGTTGAATTTATTTCACCACTTGCTATGTAACGAGCATATGGTTTCAAAATTTTAGAAAGAGGAGCGCTTACCTCCCCGAGCGCTGCAATTGCATGCAGAGCTGCCAACGCTCCAGAATCGGCGCGCCAAAAATCCCTAAAATAGAAATGGCCCGAGTGCTCGCCACCGAATACCGCGCCAGTTTCTGCCATCAACTTCTTGATGTATGAATGACCTACACGGGAGCGAATCGCTTTTCCGCCATTCTCTTCCACGATCTCCACAACAGCGCGCGATGAAATCAAATTATAAATAATGCTAGCGCCAGGGTTCTTGGCTAACTCTCGCGCGGCAATCAGCGCTGTCAGAGTTGAAGGATTTACAAGCTCGCCATTTTCATCAACCACGAAGCAACGATCGGCATCACCATCGAAGGCAAGGCCAATATCAGCCCTGTGTTTCTTGACTGCTTTCTGAAGATCCTTTAAATTTTTAGCATCAATCGGATTTGCTTCATGATTGGGGAATGTTCCATCTAATTCAAAAAATAATGGAATCACTTCGCAGTTTAAGCGAGCAAATAGCGCTGGGGCGGTATGGCCAGCCATGCCATTTCCAGCATCAATCACAATTTTAAGTGGACGAATTTCGGATAAATCTACGAGAGATAGCAAGTGATCAACGTAGGCGCTCAACATATCTTCTTCGCGCTCATTGCCGACGCTCCTAAAGTCAATTGGTGAGCCTTCAGCAACATATCTCTCAATACTTAATAACCCAGATTCTTTACCTATCGGCCTAGCGCCACTTAAGCAGAGTTTGATCCCGTTGTATTCGGCTGGATTATGGCTAGCGGTGAACATTGCTCCAGGAAAATTCAATTTTCCGGCTGCAAAATAGAGAAGGTCGGTGGAAGCCAAACCAATACGAATTACATTTAATCCTTGCGATGTTACGCCTGCAGAAAAGGCATCGGCGAATACCGGTGATGATGGACGCATATCTTCGCCAATCACGACGGTTCCGGGTTCGCGCTCGTTTTGAAGAAAACGCGCAAATGCAACTCCTGTGGCAAAACAAAAATCGGCAGTGATTTCTACATCCACTAAACCGCGAATGTCATACGCTTTAAATATTGAAATATTTAACTTCTCTCTTTAGCAAGTAAAGACACTGATCCAGAATAAATTTAAGAAGGAACGGCCCGCAAGTGGCCACGGCGACCAATCTGTCCATCTTGGCTAGCGACATTAGTAGTCGCGCTTTCAGCACCAGAACTGGCCGAAGACATACTCAAGTTCGCAACTTCGCGCACCGCATCGGCGATCGCCATCAAATCGTCATCACTCGGACCAACATCCGTTAGCGAGCTTTCTTCTTTGATAACGCTCCAGCCATTTGGAACTGTAAGGCGCTTGCCGTGTGTTTCACAAAGATCATATGAATGAGGTTCGGAGAAAGTTGCCAAGGGACCAAGGACTGCAGTTGAGTCGGCATAAATATAAGTAAGAGTCATGGAAGCCAGACTTCGGCAACTCACTCGTGAACAGCTACGTCCTGTTCTAGCCAACTTACTCATGAGCACAAGGCTAGTGGGGGTATGGGTAAAAATCTGGGATTGTCACGGAGTTAAGACTCGAATATTTGAAAGAGGCACAGAAGATTTAGTTAGAACACTTCCTGGTGCGAGAGGGAAATATCCGTAACCACTCTTGGTAGCGATCAAACCTGCGCCATAAATTCCCTTACCCACCGCTAAAAATGTGATTGACCGAACTCCCTCAGGAATTTTCACTGTTGCAATCTCATCGCCTCTTACTTCCACAATTTTTCGCTTTCCTTTATCAAGTACGAGCTCAATATCAAGACTTATCACTCCCCCGATAAAAACCAGCTGAGGAGATAGCCCAGACGTTGCCAAAGATATTTTGGTTAATTCTGGAGATGAGGTACTCCAAATAAAGTCGGTCTTCTTCTGCGAAAAAGTTGGAGAATATACCGATGCGACAAGTGGCTCATCTGAAGAAATATGTAAACCAAATTTGCTAGCTGGCAGGTTTGGGCTAAGCGGTAACGACACGACCGAACCTGCTTTAACCAACTTATTTTCAAACCCAGATGGAATAAAACTTCCATCCGTCGAAATCACCTTAACCGTGACGCGCGCATCTAGTTCACCGGGCACCAGTAAACGTAGAGAATGCGCGAGCTCTACGGACTTATTGCCAACTTTGCGCACCGTATGTGGCACGGCAGGAATGAAAACTTCTTTAGTGGCCTTTGAAGAGAAGTTCACAATATCTCCGCCCAACGCCTTTAAGCCTCGTCCACGCTCATCCAGCAAATAGCTAGTCACGCGACCTGACCTAGTTACCGAGCGAATGACAATTTCACGAGAACCGGGAGCGAGGGAATCCAAGCCAAGCTCGCGATATGAATTAGCTTTCAAAGTGATTGGTTTAGTTGGTTGCGCACCGATTTCATTCCAAATTTGTAAATCCACAATCGCAGAACTAAGGCCACTATTTACGATTAAAACCTTTCCCTTGCTTGTGACATCAGCAGTGCCACCAACAAACCACTGTTCGTTTTGAAGAGATGAGCAAATAGTTGCACCTGCCCATATTCCCTTACGTATTTGCCAAACAATTGGTGTGGAACCTTGAGATTCGACTATGACGGGGGCTTGCGTTTGTGTATATCTGAGGGTCTGTGAAGGAACGAAAGAAAGAGACTTTGTCCCCGTCTTGCGCAAAGGTGTTTTAGTAGATGGAAGAGAGATCGCTGTTGTCATTTTTGCAGGTGTGGGTGGGCATACGACTGCAGGAAAATTCGTTGAATACTCACTCTTAGAAAGGCCAACATTTAAGGCATTGGCGGCTAATACGACTGCTACTGCAGAGACCACAATTAGCGTTGGGCGTTGAAATCTCATGCTAACTCCGCATCTTCAATTTCGCGGCGACGGCGACCCGCAGGTAAGGCGAGTATCACAACGGTGACTAAAACAATTGTTTGAAATGAAACCCAAGCGCGACGTGAAGTTCCGTCATACATTAAAGTTACGAGCCCTGGCTCGGTTACTGTAAACACCGGCATGCCATCCACGCTTGGTTTACGTTCTAAGCGAGCACCATCCTGCATTGCTCTCCAACCTTGACTGTAATTCTCTGTCAGAGTCATTTCGCCAGATTCATTGACTGTAATTCCCAACTTGCCTTGTTGGAGAACCGAACTTTTGCCGAAGGTGTCGGTAAAGAGAATTGATCCAGTGTTAACTGAGATTTTCCAAACTATGCCTGCGTTTGTAGAAGAGGCTCTAGAAAATCCGCCTAAGCCATCGATTACACGTGCAATATTTTCATCGATTGGACTCTTTAAGAAAAGATATTTAATGCCGTGTACCGCAAATGTTGTGCTTGCAGTTAATCCTGTGCCATCGGCCAACTCCTGCACTGCTGCAGAGATTTGTTCGCGATCAGATGGTGCCAAATCCGGTTGTGCCAAGGTGGCATCTCCGCCGCGCGCAAGATAGTAATTTAGAGACACTTCTTGATTATTTGATCGTGGGCGAATAACCATAGTTTTTGCATCGGTTTCAATAGCGAGAAATGCCGGCAATACAACATCTTTACCAGTCTGCAATGGAGAATTAGCGCCGCTCGTTACTATCCAAGAAATTGAAGTCGCGGTATATAAGGCGGTAAATATTAAAAGCACTCCAGCAGATATGTGTCGGAAATTTACATTTGTTGTAATGAGTCGCTCGCGTAATTTATCGAGCATAATCACCGATGCACTTATTGCTGCGAGCGTGGTGAGGGTTATAAGTGATCCGGAATAAATTGGAGTCGCAATAGAAGTTCCATTACCGGTTATTGATAACGTGCTAAGTAAAATTGCAGAAAGTAGCGATATAAATCCAAGTTCAGCGACTAATCGCGCTCTAGTTGAAGAAAAGAGCGAAATTCCGAGCACGAGTGTTAATGGGCTTAAGATAAAAATTGGCAATGAACCAGGTCCACCCGGATTTCCAATTAAAGCTAAATTAGGACCGCCTCCTGGGAGTAAAAATCCTGAATCAATGAAGAATCGTTTCGGTTGAACCAACAACTCAAAACTCCAGGGTGCACAGATTAAAACCGGTGTAATAACCAGCGCTAGGCGGCGATACAGCCGATTGTTAAACAACTCGGCGTTTCTCCCCTGTTCACTTGCCATGTAGTCGCGATAAATTGCAAAAACATTGAACAAGAGGCCGGCCAATAGCAAGATAGGTGAGAAAGCAAAGAGAACAGATCCTAAGAGAGAAAGCCCAAAGATGCGGCGCCAGGTGAATTGATCAAGCGTGGCTATTCCCTGTGCCGCGCTAATGAAGAGTGGTAACAAGATAAGAACCATTACCGTACTTAATCGACCAGAATTTATGGCAGAAATTGCAACCGGAGAAATTGCATATAGTAAAGACGCGCCAACAGTTAACCAGCGATTATTTGATAGCCGGCGCAGTAGTAAATACCCTGAACCTGCAATCAAAAGTGGCGCCATTAGAAATAAAAGTGTCACAAAGAGTTTTAAACTTCCTAAAAATGGAGTTGCAAAAAGAGCAAGAATGGCTAGCCAGGTGGGTGCTGCTGCCGAAGTTCCCATTCCGATCGAGTGCCACCCACTTAAGTATGTATTCCAAATATCACTGACTCCAGCTGGCTGTTCAGGTAACGCGCCTCCAAATATGGAGCCAAAGCGATTACGGGACCAAATTAGTGTCAAGATAAAAAGAAATACCGGTAATGCAACCAGAGGACGTTTGATTAGTGAAAACCAGTTGCGATTTGAAGCTGGGGTTAACAAATCTTCTTCATCTAAATTCTCATCCAACATTGAAATATCGCGAACTTCGCTAATCTCATCGGGAAAGATTTGAGATCGTATCCATTCCGCTGATCTAGAAAGAGATAATCGAATCTGGGACCAGCGCGATGGTATGAACTTAAGAGCAATACCCGCAGGCACTAATCGCTGAGATCGCCTAACTTTGCGAGCTTGGAATAGTTCGCCGGGATGTATGAATAAAGTTCCAACAGCCAATATTTCATCGCTGGCATATCCAGGCAATTTTGCAAATAAGAATCCAATTGCACGAAGGATGGAGCCGGTAAGAAGTTGCAGGGTTAGCAGAGGTAAACGCCACCACGAAGAGTTAGATAGCAGCACATAAGCGGCATTGCGCCGATCTAATAAAAGTGGACGGTGTAAGAATGCCTCTGCAACATCGACTGTGCGTCGTTCGTTTGCAGATGCTTCCGCGTGAAATGCGACGGCGCTTGAAACTGCGATCGCTACATAACCTGCGGAATAAAGACGCCATCCAAAATCTACATCATCGCGAAATAGATCAAGATTTGGATCAAAGCCACCTAATTGTTCAAATACATCTCGTCGAATTAGCGCTCCAGCGGTGCTAACCGCAAGAACTTCGTGAACTCCATCTCGTTGTCCTTGGTCGTACTCGGATGGTTCAAGACCGGTCCAGCGATTTCCATTCGCGGCGATGCTTATTCCAATTTCCAATAAATGTGTTCGGTCATGCCAACCTAAAAGTTTTGGACCAGCCATCGCTACATTCGGACGGGTTTTTACCTCCGAAATTAAATTTGCGAGCGCTTTACGGTGAACCGATAAATCATCGTGAAGAATCCATAGCCATTCGTGCTCTGGATCGGTTACAGCGGGCAAAGTTGAAACAGCGTGCAAGATTGCTTCACCAAAACCTGTTTCGCGATCCATTGGTAAGACAGGTATTCGCGCACCTTTAACTAATTTTGCAGATGAATCTTTTGACCCAGTATCAACTGCAACTATTTGATCAATTTGGTGAGTTTGGGAAGTAAGAGATGCAACAACTTCGGGCAGCCAAGTTGCGCCGTCGTGAAGTACAAGAATCGCGGTGACGCGATGTGAACTCATGAGAGTTACGCTGGGCGGCGCTTCAAACGGCGACGCTCACGTTCGGAGAGTCCACCCCAGATGCCAAAGCGCTCATCGTGTGCGAGCGCGTATTCCAAGCATTCTTGGCGAACATCGCAAGAAAGGCATACGCGCTTTGCTTCACGAGTTGAGCCACCTTTTTCAGGAAAGAATGCTTCTGGATCTGTTTGCGCGCAAAGTGCGCGCTCTTGCCAGGAGAGTTCAATGTTCTCTCCGTTTGCTAATTTGATAGATGGTCCAGCAGTAGGGGCTGTTGGATTGCCAGTAGGTGTAGCTTCTGGACGAATCGGCATCGACTAATCTCCTCAAGACCTTCGGGGTCACGTCCAGATGCGAACGCAACTTCTCTAGAACGAATTACACGCTTGTAATCCCTATTAGTCAAGTCCAAGCCCTGGGTTTACACCTGTAAATCACGCTCATTTTCGCGGATTTATCGACTTATTGGAGTGAAATTGGCAGAATTTCTTTCGGTGAAATGTATTTTCCAATGATTTTTGAATTATCTGCGATTTGTGAATCATGAAGAATGAATGAGTCTTCAATGGTGCAGCCATCACCAATTAATACGCCATCACCAATAATCGAATTGTTGATCTTGCAATTGGCACCGATCCTTGATCGCTGACCAATTGAAGTCCCGCCGGCAATGACCGCGTTCTCGCCAATTTTACTGCCCAGCCCAGCTAGAAATCCTTCGCCCACAATATCGCGCGAGCCTTTGAAGAGCGCTGCTGGGGTACCGATATCTAGCCAATAAGACTGCTCGTTATAGCCATAAACCGGTCGACCGCTTTTAACTAATTGCGGAAAAGTTTCGCGTTCGATGCTGACAACTTTCTCGGCAGGGATCTGTGAAATAACGGAAGAGTTAAAGACATAGCACCCAGCATTAATTGCATTGGTGACCGGATTTTCCATCTTTTCTAGAAAGTCTAAAACCTTGCCGTTTGAGTCAGTTGGAACACATCCAAAAGCGCGCGCATCAGCAACTTCAATTAAATGAAGAGTGACATCTGCCTGATTCAATCTATGAAAATCAAGCTGTGCTGCAATGTTGTGGCCACTTAATACATCTCCATTGAATATTACGAATTCTTCATTCGTACTAGCAAAGTCAACTAGGGAGGCTGCGTTGCGTATTGCGCCACCTGTACCAAGTGGTTCATTTTCTTCTGCGTAGAGCAACTTCATATCCCATTTGGAACCATCGCCGAAATATGGAGTAAATACGTCAGCGAGATACGAAGTCGCCAAAATAACAGTGTTGATCCCTGCTTTCTTTGCAGCGAGTAATTGATGTTCCGTCACCGGTAAACCACCGACCGGCAACATTGGTTTAGGGGTCTGATTTGTGAGTGGTTTTAAGCGCGTACCAAATCCACCAACTAGCAAAATTCCGATTGCCACTATTTAATCGCCTCTCGGATTCGCGCTGCGGCATCTGCGATTTGTGTATCAGTGGCAGTCATTGCGACGCGTATGTGTGAGGTCCCGAGAGGACCGTAAAAAGTTCCGGGGGTTGCCAAAATTCCAAGGCTGGCTAACCAATCTACCGATTTCCAAGCGTCTTCCGAGCGCGTGCACCAGATATAAAGCCCTGCAGCAGAGTCATCAATCTGAAAACCTGCTTCTTGTAAGGCCGGAGCAAGAATTGCACGACGCGAGTTATATCGCGCACGCTGTTCTTCGACATGCTTTTCATCGCTAAGTGCTGCGACCATAGAATTTTGAATTGGCAGCGGAACCATCATTCCTGCGTGCTTTCTGATTTCACGTATTCTTGCAATTAGCTTCGAATCACCAATTAGGAATGCACCTCGGTAGCCAGCCATAGATGAGCGCTTTGATAGAGAATGAACAACCAGAATGTTTGAGTTATCGCCATCTGTGTATTTGAGAAGCGAAGTTGGAACGGTCTTGTCACCAAAATCTATGTAACATTCATCGCAGATTAAAACGGAGTTGTTTCTTCGCACCCAATCAATTGCCGTCCGCAGTTCCGCCTCGGAGTGGACGCGCCCTGTTGGATTAGCTGGCGTATTAATCCACGCAAAATCAGCATTTGGCCAAGTATTTGCATCAACTCCAACAGCGATTGGCTGAGATTGCGCCAAAAGCGCACCTACTAAATATGTTGGATAGGCAACCTCTGGATAGATCACCTGCTTACTTTCTAACAATGTTGGTAACCACGCGACTAACTCTTTAGAACCGATAACAGGAAGTACATCAAAGTCTCCGGTTGCACCAAGATGGTTAATTGCCCAATTACGAATTGCTGTTTGCACTTCTTTTGTGCCCGCCGTAACCGGATAGCGCGGTGAATCAGAACTTGCGCGCAGTGCGCTTTGAATCAAATCAGGCGTTGCATCAACGGGAGTTCCTTGTGAAAGATCGATAATTCCACCGGTATGCGCGCGGGCTTTATCTGCAAAAGGAGCAAGAGCGTCCCACGGAAAATCCGGCAATGGTTGGCGCATGATCGGCGGCCAGGCAGGCTTTGCTTGTTTTATTCTTTAGGAGGAAGTGCAGCGACAATCGGATGGTCACTATTTGTTAGTCCAACTTTGGCAGCGCCACCAGGTGAACCCAACTCTACGAAGAACTCAGTGTTGATCTTCGTGGAATCTTTCCATTGTGATGGAATGTCATCTTCATAATAAATGGCTTCAACTGGGCAGACCGGTTCGCATGCTCCACAATCCACGCATTCATCAGGCTGGATATAGAGAGAGCGCGCGCCTTCATAGATGCAGTCAACTGGGCACTCCTCGATGCAGGATTTATCCTTAACATCAACGCACGGTTGGGCAATTACATAGGTCACGAGCTAACCTC
The DNA here is from genome assembly GCA_945869505.1 of Bifidobacterium breve. Next base: position 35,764 of record CAMBOZ010000001.1, on the reverse strand, counting down.
CAAATTTGATAGCGCTCGAAGGGCGCACCTCACGATGCCGCTTATTCTAACCATGCGCAGGCGAGGTTGCCCGATTAAAGTATCAACATGACCGAGGCGGCCCAAAAAACTGTGCCATCACTACTTGGGGCGATCGGCAAACGCGTCACTATTCGCCTGCATGATCCAAGCGGTGGATATCGGGATATTGTCGGAATTCTGCAGAGCGAACGCGAGTTGATTACCTCTAAATCTAAGACGATCACCTTTTCACCGGATGAGATCGCAATTTGGCGCGAGATTAAACCGCTACCTGATTTGGCTGGTAAAGGCGCACCGCTTTCGCAAAGAATTTTTGAGTTAGAAAAACTCTCAGACCTAACATGGCCTGCACAAGAAATTGTGGATTATGGAAAATGGCGGCTTCGAATCTCTGATGGATTTAGTATGCGCGCTAACTCAGTTTTGCCGATTGGTGAACCACCGATCGATCTTGCTTCCGCAGTCGATGAAATAACAAATATCTACCGTGAAAATAAATTAAAGCCAACCTTTAGTATCCCTCTGCCGATATTCGATGAATTGGATAGGTATTTAGAGCAGAATGGTTGGAATATAAAGATAGATGCGAATTTCTTGATTAGAGATATAGGCGCGATAGAAGCATCGAGCGATCCGCAATTTTTCATTGAAATTTTGGACTACCCTTCCAAGGAGTGGTTAGAGATAAATTCTGATCAGCCACTTGAAAAAATAATGCGAAGATATCCCGCAAGGTATGGGGCAATTAAAATTGGTGAGCAAGTTATTGCGGTAGGCCGAATTGCCACCTTCGGTAGTTGGTCGATCGTTACTAGATTATTTGTAAATCCTTCTTTTCGAGGTAAAGGTGTTGCAAAGATTTTAATGAACAACTTGTTATCCGCTGCGGTCAGTGATGGGGCTACAAAAGTTTCATTACAGGTAGATAATGAAAATGGCGCAGCTCTCGCGCTCTACCAATCTATGGGTTTTACGATTCACCACAAATTTGTCTATCGCATCTTGGCCAAGAATTCAGATAAATTATGATCACAATCTATGACACATTAACTCGTGGGCTAAGTGAAGTTACTGCTGAAGACACGATAAATGTCTACTGCTGTGGTCCAACTGTTTACCGCGACGCACACGTCGGTAATTTACGTACCTTTTTACTGGCTGATCTAATTGTTCGCGCTTTAAAGCTTGACGGACGACAGGTCAGATTGATTCAGAACATCACAGATGTCGGTCATATGTCGGAAGATTTCCAAAGCGAAGATAAATTGTTGCAGCAGGCACAATTAGAAAAGCGAGATCCCTTTGAGATAGCGCGAAAATATGAAGAGAAATTTCACCAAGATTTAGCAAAAATCAATATCCTGCCGGCAGATTCCTATCCGCGGGCGAGTGAAACTATTGATTTAATGTTGCAAACTATCGCCGAATTGATCTCGGGTGGACATGCCTATGCAACAGATCTTGGTTCGGTCTATTTTGATGCACGATCTTTTCAAAGTTACGGTGCAATAAGTGGAAACAAATTAGATTCACTCAAACCGGGTCATCGTTATGAATACAGCGATGAAGGTGATAAACGCTTCCATGCAGATTGGGCGCTCTGGAAATCTGCTGGTAATCGCACTGAAATGGTTTGGGATTCACCCTGGGGTAAAGGATTCCCAGGTTGGCATATTGAATGTACTGCTATGTCACTAGATTTATTGGAGAAGCGAATTGATCTGCACGTTGGTGGAATTGATCTGCGTTTTCCACACCATGAAAATGAACGAGCACAATCAAATTCCATTATTGGTCATGAAGCGGTAAAGCTCTGGGTGCACGGAGAACACCTACTATTTGAAGGACGCAAGATGTCTAAAAGCGCTGGCAATGTTGTTCTAGTACAACACTTAATCGACCGGGGCCTAGATACTCTTGCTTTACGTCTTTCACTGCTTGAAAATCGATACCGATCTCAGATGGATTTAACCTGGGCGGGATTGGAAGCGGCTGACTCAACGCTAAAACGCTGGCGCACCAATATGGCAACTTGGGGAGATGATGATAAGCGTTTGGAAGATCGCGAGATTCTTAGCGCCATCGAAAGAGATATAGATACGCCTCGTGTTTTATTAAGATTGCGTGCGATAGAAAAGGACGCTTCTGTCCCCAATAATGTAAAGCGCGCAATATTTCTTTATGCAGACTCTCTGCTTGGTTTGGATCTGAATCGAAAACTTGAAGTGCGTGCACTCAGCCCTGACCAGGAAGGGTTATTGCAAAAACGTGCGCAAGCCAGGTCAGATAAGAATTGGAAAGAAAGTGATCGCCTTCGCGATTTGTTAGCCGAAGATGGGATTGCAATAAACGATGGCCCAGACGGTCAGAGTTGGAGCTGGAGTTAATTAGCTGGAAGCGCCACAGCAAGAATTAGCGCTATAACTGAACCAAGTAAAAAAATATTTCCCAACCTATCTCCCTGAATGAATAGCTCATTCCCAACGCCAAGAGAAGCTCCACGCCAAAAGATAGCGATCCAAGATGCTGCCGCTACCAACTTATAAATACGTTTCCCAAAAGTGCGACCGACCGCCCATATGGCAACGAAAGTGCCGGCGATGGCAACGGAAATTCCAAATGGCGGGGCAAAGTGGTGAAGAAAAATTGCGGCTACTCCAGAGGCTATTCCTACTGCGAAAGCACTAATTAATTTCATTTAGAGATTAACTCCTGAGAATAAATCTGATTCGCGCTCGTTCGCATCAAATGGTGCGCTCTTTTCCCCTTTAACCAAGGTGTAATACTCGTGGCCCCAAACTTGTAAACCTAGATTATTTGAAAGCGCAAAAAATGGTCCATCAAGTGATATCTGCGTGTGGTGCGCCTTCATTGCCGCCATCTTGGCCTCAACGTGTGAGTTTCCATCAATCAGAGTTGTTACAAAGGAATCTTCCTTAGCAAAAGGCAGGTCATCAACGTTATCTGCTCCAAAGAAATCAGATCCCAACTCTTTCATCTTGGCCATGCTTTCTGCAAGAACGGATTTAGGCATTGTGTTCCAATAAATTTTCTGTATCTGCCAATTAGATTTTTCACTCGCCCGCATCGCGACACGATGGGCTTGGATGTGATCCGGGTGCCCGTATCCCCCGATTTCATCATAGGTAATCAAAACGTGAGGTTTCACCTCTTCAATAACTTTCACTAAATAATCCGAAGCTTCTTCAAGATCAGCCTGCCAAAATACATCAGGACGATTATTGGGTTCGGTTCCCATCATTCCGCTATCGCGATACTTTCTTTCACCTTCAGCCAAGAAACGAAAATCACTTACTCCTAGCGCTTCCATAGCATTTGCGAGTTCACTTTCGCGGTGTTCACCTAAAGAATCTGTATCGGAACTAGCAAGATGGATTAATTCTGGAGTGAGAATTTCTCCCTCTTCACCGCGAGTACAGGTTATTAGCGTTACTTGCGCACCGAGTGATGCATAGAGCGCCATGGTCGCACCGTTATTTATAGTCTCGTCATCTGGATGTGCGTGTACTAAAAGAACGCGATAACCAATGTAAGAGTCGAGCATCAGTAAACTGGCAGCGACTTATCTATTTGCTTAGCCCAGGCAATAACCCCACCTGCAACGTGCGTCGCATCAGCGAATCCGGCGCCTTTAAGGATTGCCAAACACTCAGCAGAGCGAACGCCACTCTTACAGTGCAAGATGATTGGCTTATCTTGCGGCAAGGTTGCCAGAACGGTTCCGTCCAGAAAACCTTGCTTTGGAATTAAATGAGATCCGGGTATGCGAACGATTTCAAATTCGCTTGGCTCGCGAACATCAACCAGATAGAAGTCATCATTAGCGCCAATTTTGTCTGCAAGTTCGGTGACTGAAATAGTTGAATCCTTAACCGCAACTTCAGCGGCATCAGAAAGAACTCCGCAAAAAGCATCATAATCTGGAAGTAGATCTGATTGGGTTGGGTTATCACCACAGAGCGGACAGTTTGGATCTTTGCGAACTTTGATCTTTCTAAATGACATTTCCAGCGCGTCATAAATCATTAGTGAGCCAATCATTGGTTCGCCAACACCTGTAATGACTTTTATAGCCTCAGTAGTTTGAATTGAACCGATAGTCGCGCAGAGAACTCCAAGAACACCGCCTTCGGCACAACTTGGAACCATTCCGGGAGGTGGTGGTTCCGGGTAAAGGCAGCGATAACAAGGTCCGTATTCGGCCCAGAAAACGCTGGCTTGTCCATCAAAGCGGTAGATAGATCCCCATACGTATGGTTTCTTAAGTAAAACGCAGGCGTCATTGACTAAATACCGCGTAGCAAAGTTATCGGTTCCGTCAACGATGATGTCATATTGAGAAAATATCTCTTTAACATTTGAATTATCCAGGCGAACTTCGTGAGTAATAACTTGTACATAAGGATTTATTTCAGAAATTTTCTCTTTTGCTGATTGCGCTTTGCTTTTGCCGATGTCGCTTTGTCCATGAATAATCTGACGCTGCAAATTAGATTCATCGACGGTATCAAATTCCGCAATGCCAATCGCTCCCACACCGGCTGCTGCCAAATACATCAGTGCAGGAGAACCTAATCCACCTGCTCCTACACATAATACTTTCGCATTCATCAAACGCTGTTGTCCTGCCATTGCCACATCAGGAATAATCAAGTGACGGCTGTAACGACGAACCTCATCGACTGTAAGCGCAGGTCCTGGTGAAACTAGCGCCGGAGGTTTATTGGGTGAACTTGTCATAGCGCTATTCTGCCGTAGCCATCGAATGTGCGCCAATTTGATAATTACTTGAGGCTGCGAATGGTTCTCATCTGCAATTGATCTTTCATTATTGCGAGTAATACCTCTACGATATGCGCAATGACTACTTTAGATGCCAACCCAAAAGGCGACAAGGCGCGCTTACCTCGCGATGAGCGCCGCGCAATTTTACTGAGCGCAGCCCTAGAAGTCTTTACAGCCGCCGGTTATCACTCAGCCGCTATGGATGAAATTGCAGATCGGGCTAATGTAAGTAAGCCAGTTCTATACCAACACTTTCCCTCCAAACTCGATCTTTACTTAGCTGTTCTTGATTTGCATATCGACTCTTTAGTTTTCGAATTACAGAAAGCAATATCCTCAACACCAGATAACGAAAAGCGTGTCCACGCTACGGTAGTTGCTTATTTTGCTTTTATTGAAAATGAAGGCGAAGCTTTCCGCTTACTTTTTGAGAGCGATATGAACGTTGAGCCACAAGTTCGCGAAAGGTTAAATCGTATGACTTACGATTGTGCCGCAGCGGTTAGTGCAATTATTTCCAATGACACTGGGTTGCCTAAGGAAGTTGCCATGATGCTCGGCGTCGGATTGATTGGTTACACACAAGTAACTGCCCGCCACTGGTTAGATCGCGATAGCAAACTATCTCGCCAACAAGCTGTTGAATTAGTTGAGAACTTAATGTGGCGAGGTATATCTGGCTTCCCACTTTCAGAGAGTCAATAACTCCAACTTTTCTAAGCGTTAATTTCGAGAATCCAACGGTGGCTTTTGCCGATAGGATAGGAACATGAGCACAAAGAAATCTGATGCCGCACAAAGTACCCATGTCCGCATCGCAATAACCAATATCTCCGGTGAGTTAGTTTTCGAGACCAATTCATCAGTCGCTGACGTTAAATCAGCGGTAGCGGCTGCAATCGCTGCCAAGACCACGCTTGCATTGCAAGATATTCGTGGCCACGAAATTATTGTCGCGGCAGAGAAGATTGGCTTCGTCGACATTGGTGTCGCAGCCGACCGCCGCGTTGGTTTCGGCGCAGTTTAAGGTGTCAATAACTTTCGCAGATCTTCCCCTTCGCCCGGAAACTCAAGCGGCGCTGGCAGAACATGGTTTTATCTCTCCTTTCCCAATTCAAGAGATGGTTTTACCTATTGCTTTAGGCGATGGCGATGTTATTGGTCAAGCTAAGACCGGAACCGGTAAAACCCTTGCCTTTGGTATTCCTTTAATTGAACGCGTAATTGCTCCACTAGATTCTGAATGGTCAGCACTTGTTGCAAAAGGGTTACCACAAGTTTTAGTTGTTGTACCAACGCGAGAACTTTGCGTTCAAGTAACAAAAGATATTGATGAATTAACTGGAAATCGCGGAATCCGCACCTTGGCCGTCTACGGTGGTCGGGCATTTGAGCCACAAATTGAAGCTCTTGCCGGTGGAGTAGAAATAGTGGTCGGAACTCCTGGGCGCTTATTGGATCTGTACCGACAAGGTCAATTAAAGCTTAAGGAAGTTTCACGAGTCGTTTTAGATGAAGCAGATGAAATGCTCGATCTAGGTTTCTTACCTGATGTAGAAAAAATCTTTACCAGCACACCTAACCGTGCCCAAACCATGCTCTTTTCGGCAACTATGCCCGGAGACATTATTGCTCTAGCGCGTCGCTTTATGAATCAACCTATTCACATTAGAACTCAAGATAATGAAGATGAAGGCGCGGTTGTTTCGCGCATTAAACAGCACGTTCTGCGTGCTCACGCGTTAGATAAAATTGAAATGCTCGCTCGTATCTTGCAAGCAGATGGTCGCGGGCCAACTATTGTTTTCTGCCGAACTAAACGCACTTGTCAGAAAACATCTGATGATCTTCTAGAGCGTGGCTTCAGAGCAGCCTCTATCCACGGAGATTTGGGACAGAGTGCACGCGAAAAAGCTTTAAATGATTTCAAAGCCGGCAAATCTGATGTACTCGTCGCAACCGATGTTGCTGCACGCGGAATTGATATCGATGGCATAACCCACGTCATTAACTACCAATGCCCCGAAGATGAGAAGACCTATGTCCACCGAATTGGACGAACAGCGCGTGCTGGAGCCGATGGTATTTCAGTCACCTTCGTAGATTGGGATGATTTAGCCCGATGGAAGATGATTGATACTGCATTGGCGTTAGGTCTTGGGGAGCCAGAAGAGACATACTCATCTTCAGAACATCTCTATCAAACTCTAAATATTCCAGCCGGTTCTAATGGACGAATCTCCAAAGAAAAACCTGCTTCAAAGCCTGAGAGAACTGCACCAGCAGCAAAAGAGAGTAAGCCTGCACCAGAACGCGCAGTTCGCAATCGAACTCGCACTAAAAAGTTCTCTTCTTAGAGAAGATTTACTCCAGCCCTAAAATCTCCAAGATTGAATAGGTAGCGCTTCTATAACTTTCTGCTACTTCGCCATCTTTATCGGCAGTTAGCGCCGAAAGCGTTCCGCCTATAAATCCATCAATTTTATTTGAGTAAATCAGTGATACATCCAAGAGCGGTGCGAGCTCTTTATTGTCTACTTCACCTATTGCAATTGCGGTCACCTCAAGGTTAGTTATGGCGCGCAATTGCACAAGAGCACGCAAGGAATGAAGTGAAGTATCTACTGGCGTAAAGATATGGTCGGCCACGGAAAGGGCTAGCTTCAGCGACTGAGTTAGTGATGGAGCTACATCTAATACAACAAGATCAAAGTTCTCAGGAAGAGCGCTTAAAAATACGGAAAGCGCATCCTCATTTAAGTTGGCAGTTAGGCGCGAATCGGCGGGTATGAAAGCAAATCTTTCGGGCGTTAGATTTAGATTTTCATCGCCAAAGGATGTACCAGTAAGAAAGTCTGTAATCGTTAAGCGAGGATTTTCAAAGCCCAGGCGAAAAGTAAGTGGCCCGGATGGGTCCAAGTCGATGAGCAGAGTCTTCTTTCCAAATTCTGCGGCGGCAACTGAAATTGCGTGCGCCAATGTAGTTTTACCTACTCCCCCTGCAGGGCTAGCGATGGCGATGGTTTTCATTTAACCCGCTCCAAATCCCAGCGCTTCATTGCTTCTTTATAAATTGGTGGTGCGAGAATCACATCAGGAATTACGCCTATTGTTTTTCTGATTGCTTTTAGCGATAGGTCGGTCGCAAAATTTTGTCCCGGCAGCTGTGGTGTGCCATAAAGTGAGCGAGCCCACGAAGGAAGTGAACTAGCTGCCACTAGCGCAAGTGATGCCCAAGCAGGTGCTGCTGGAGTCGCGAAGCGAACTGCCTTTGGAAGTGGTGGGATGGTTAAAAATAGTGCAGCACGTTTAGCGTCTTCAGAGGCGCGGAGTTCTGGAGATAAATCAGAGAAATACTTCTGCATTTGGCTAACTGTGGTGGGAACTTTTTCAGTACTTACCCCGACAAGTTGAGCAAAGGTGAGCATTTCAGATACATATTTATCAGCCTCGGATTGATCTATCTCCATCCCCGATCGAATAGCAATATCTAAAAATGAATCGACCATAGACATATGCACCCAAAGAAGTAAGTGTGGATCATCTAGACCGAGTGACGTATGAATCTTTCTAACTCGTGCGGCTAGCGCAAATGCTTGCTCGGTGCTCGCAAAAGTAATTGTGGAGACATAATCTCCAGTGCGTTGCAATCTTCCCCAAGCGTCTTCCCGGAAGTTAGAGTGCTTTGCTACGCCATCCATTGCCTCTGGATGCAGCGCCTGTTGCAAAAGCGCCCGAATTCCGCCAACTGCCATTGATGGGTCTGAATGTATTCGCCAAGCGACAGAGCCTGGGGAGTAAATTCCACGTGGATCAAATGATGAAGATTCAATTTCCATTGTTAATCCTTATTAAGCGGTGAATGCTTTAATTGCATCAACCAACATTTGAACCGCAATTGCAGCAAGTAATAAGCCCGCGATTCGTGCCAAAAGAGTGACGCCGGAATCCTTGATTATTCCCAGAATTGTTGTTGAAGCCATTAGGGAAATCGCGATAACTATATGAACGGAGACTACTGCGGCAATCAAGCCGAAACTCTGTGCCGGGGTATCGATCTGTTGAACGAAAATCATCGTCGCCACAATTGCTCCTGGACCTGCTAGCAAAGGAGTTCCTAGCGGAACCAAAGCGATGTTCTTATTCTTTGCATCTTCGCCGCCCATATCTCGCCCAGTTAAGAGTTCGAGGGAGACGTAGAGCAGTAATAATCCACCTGCGGCCTGCAACGCTTCCATAGAAACGTTCATGTAATCCAAAATATATCTTCCAAATAGCGAGAAGAAAGTAATCACAACAAGTGAAACCAAAGCTGCTTGCCATGCCAGCTGGACGCGTTCTTTCTTGGACTTATCTGCAACCAAGCCAAGGAATATTGGAGTTGCACCCGGTGGATCAAGAATTACTAGAAGTGTTACGAATGCCTGGATTGAGAATGTAAGGGTGCTAACTTCAATTGCATTCATTTACGTACCACCCTTCGTGCATTAGCTAGCGACTCCAGATGTTCCCATTCTGCGGGATCCGTGAGATTTTCTCCTAGTGCATTGAGTTTACCGTTTCCGTGGTAATCACTCGACCCGGTTTTTACTAAGTGCAATTGATCGGCAATTTCAGCTAGCTGCTCACGCTCAACTTGCGAGTGATCTCTGTGATTTACTTCAATTCCATTTAAACCAGCCGCCACGAGAGTCGTAAAAGTCGCAGCAGAAATGATTTCTCCTCGACGTGACGCAAATGGGTGGGCAATTACTGCAACTCCCCCAGCCTTTTTTATCTGCGAAATTGCATCTTCTGGCGTTGGGGCGGCGTGAGTCACGTAATATTTCGAGGCGTTATGAAGTAGATCTACAAACGCTTCATCTCGTGAAGCGATCACTTTATTTTTTACCAGAGCATCAGCTAGGTGTGGCCGCCCAATAGTTGCTCCTGGTGGAGTGGCGGCAATGACATCTTCCATAGTTATTGCAATGCCATCAGCTGCTAAAAGCTCAATCATTTTACGCATTCTCGGAATTCGGGTATCTCGTGAATCAGAAAGCATCGCTTGGAGTTCACGATCCTCGCCATCAAAAAGTAAGCCCAAGATATGAACACTAATTCCATCGACGGTGAGCGTAGATATTTCAGCGCCTAAAACAAGTGACATTGGTGTGCGTAAGGTGGCGATCGCTTCGTTCCAGCCGGATGTGCTGTCGTGATCTGTAATTGCCAAAGTTCTGATACCGGCAGATAGCGCCTTGTTAACTAACTCTGCTGGTGAATCGGTACCGTCACTTGCCGTCGTGTGCGTGTGCAGATCAATCATTATTACTCTTCGATCATTACTCGGGTGGGTCTGGTTCGCAGAACAACTAGTACGCACCCAATGAGAATTAACACGATTCCGGGAATAACTCCTGCCGGTGGGCTTTGATCTAACCACCAAAAGGCGATGATCGAACTTGTCGGAACTTCAAAGAAGACAGCTAGGGAAACAACCGCAGGAGAAACGCGCTTCAAAACAGTATTAAACATTGTGTGGCCCAGAAGTTGTGCACCAAAGACTAGGCCGAGAACGATAATCCATTCACGCGAATTGAAGTCAATGATTTGGTTCCCGGCAATAAGTGCCATTGGAAGTGCAGTTAAGGCGCAAACCAAATAACAGATTGATGTGTAAGTTGAAGTTTCGAGGGTTCGTTGTGCCCGCGCACCAAACATCATGTATACCGCTGCGAGAGCTGCAGAAATCAGAGCTGCTACATCACCAAGAAAAGCCCGCAATGAAATCTGTAAATCAATTCCTGAGATAAGTAGCACCCCGACGAAACTCACAACCATTCCTAGCCAAGCTCGCGAAGGAATTTTGCCACCCGTAAGTTTTACAAAGAGGGCTGCAAATATTGGTTGGAGCGCAACCAGTGCGGTACCAGCTGCGACTGTTGTCATCCGCATCGCTAAGAAAAACGCAATAAAATGTATTGCTAAGGTAATGCCAGCCAATATTGCCCATTTCAGACCGGTTCGATCGATGCGATGACGCAGTGCAAATGGAGCAGTGACAATTGCGCCGCCGAGATTTCGCCAAAATACAAGAGTCAAAATAGGCATAGCGCTCAAAGCAATTAGTGGTCCTGAAGTTCCAATAGCCAGAATTCCAATACTTATACGAATTAAATCTGGACGGGCCGGAATCTGAGTGTGGTTATCTCGAGATAAAGGCTGCGACATAGATGTAACGGTAGCCGATACTCTTAGACAATGAAGGGAGGCCAAAAATGAGTGGCAATGTTCTAAACCGAGTATTTATTGCTCGTCTTGCAGGAACCGCAGTATTTGATCCAAATGGAGATCCAGTTGGAAAGGTACGCGACGCTGTTGCGACCTTGCGATCAAATAGCCAACCTGCACGCATTCTTGGCCTCGTCGTCGAAGTACCTTTACGCCGCCGTGTCTTTGTTCCAATTACCCGAGTTACTTCTATTGAATCTGGTGCGGTTGTTATTACCGGCCTGGTCAACATGCGACGCTTTGAGTCTCGCACTGGTGAATTACTTGTCTTGGGAGAATTACTCGATCGCTCTATCACTCTGTTAGATGGTGACGAGCCAGTCGTTGTAGAAGATTTGGGTATGGAACAAACGCGTACAGGTGATTGGTTTATTAATCGCGTTCATATTATGAGGAAAGGCAGTGGACTGCGACGCAAAGGCGCAACCTCCACCGTAGCCTGGGAAGAAGTAACCGGATTCACTTTGCCTGAACACAATCAGGGGGTAACAAATTTACTTTCAACAATAAATAATTTACGTGCCGCCGACTTAGCCGCTGTAATTCAAGATTTAGCTCCGAAGCGCCGTGTTGAAGTTGCACGAGCTCTAGATGATGAACGTCTTGCAGATGTACTTCAAGAAATGGATGAAGCAGAACGAGTTGCTTTGCTTGCCGAATTAGAAGGCGAACGTGCCGCCGATGTTCTTGGCGAGATGGATCCTGATGATGCTGCTGACTTATTGCGCGAAATCGGCGAAGAGCGTGCGCAAGCTCTTATTGAACTTATGGAACCCGAAGATGCCGAAGATGTTCTGCGTCTGATGACTTATGAAGATTATTCTGCCGGCGGAATGATGACAACCGAACCAATTGTGATGAGCGCTGACTATTCAGTTGCAGATGCGCTAGCAAGTGTGCGCGCACGTGAGGTTTCACCTGCACTTGCTTCACAAGTTTTCGTATGTCGCCAGCCACTTGAAACCCCTACGGGTCGCTATATCGGATTGGTTCACTACCAACGCTTACTTCGCGAACCTCCTTCAACTCTCCTTGGCTCGATAGTTGATACAGATACGCAAGGGTTAAATCCCGACGCATCTCTGCACGAAGTTTCGTCATACTTAGCCAGTTACAACTTGTTATCTGTACCTGTAGTAGATGCCAACGAGCGTTTGCTCGGTGCGGTCACTGTGGATGACGTGCTCGACCACTTACTGCCTGAAAATTGGCGACTCGATCACCGTGATTCAACGCGCGGCACTGGTCCAAAATTGGACCTTGCTGACGTGACCGGCACGGAGGTCGATCCGAGTGATATCGAATTAGATAAAGAAATGGAAGAGGAGGCGCGCTAATGGCACGTTCATTAACTACGCGCAATACTGGTTTAGATACACCTCGCGAATCTCGTCGTTCATTGCGCCCTAATTACGATCCTGAAGTTTTTGGACGCCTCTCTGAACGTTTTGCCCGCTTCTTGGGTACAGCACGTTTCTTGGTTTACATGACTGCATTTGTTCTTACTTGGGTGCTCTGGAATTTTCTCGCACCACGCGATCTACGTTTTGATGACTATCCATTTATTTTCTTAACTTTGATCTTGTCGCTACAAGCTTCCTACGCTGCACCGCTAATTCTGCTTGCGCAAAATCGTCAAGCCGACCGCGATCGCATTTCGCTAAATGAAGATCGTGCGCAAAATTCACGTTCTATCGCAGATACAGAGTACTTAACTCGCGAACTCGCTAGCTTACGTATCGCACTTGGCGAAGTTGCGACCCGTGACTTTATGCGTAATGAATTGGAAGATTTACTAAAAGATTTACGTACTAAGCCCCAGTCTGACTCCAAGTAAAGAGTTACTTCTAACCATTAACTTGGCAGATATATCTGAAATCGCTTTTGCACTCGGTGAATCCGGATCCGCTACAACGATTGGTTTGCCATCGTCGCCGCCTGTGCGCAACTCGGTACTGAACGGCACTTTGCCGAGCAAGGGAACGTCGGTTCCAACTAGCGTGGAGAGACGGGAAGCAGTTTCTTCTCCACCACCTGCGCCAAATAGTGCAATCTCATCATTGCAATGTGGGCAAGGAAAGGCCGACATATTTTCAATTACCCCAATAACCCGTTGGTGAATTTGGTGTGCGATGCGACCTGCGCGCTCAGCAACCTCGGCGGCTGCAATCTGTGGAGTCGTGACAACTAAAATTTCAGATGTAGGAATCAACTGACCTAGTGAAATTGCCAAATCACCAGTGCCGGGCGGTAGATCGATCAAAAGCAGATCTAAATCTCCCCAATACGCATCAGATAAAAGTTGCTCCAACACGCGGTGTAATAACGGACCGCGATAGGCGACAGCGTCAGCTCGTTCTGGCTTAAACATCTCCATTGAAACAACTTTTACTCCATATGATTCAAGCGGAATAAACATCTGGTCGATCGCTGTGGGACGCTGCCCCATCAACCCCATTAATCGAGGTATTGAGTGTCCATAAACATCAGCATCTAAAATTCCAACTCGAAGCCCACGCTGGGCGGCAGATATTGCCAAATTTGTGGTGAGCGAAGATTTACCAACGCCGCCTTTGCCAGATGCAATACCAATTACCCGCGTTAACGAGTCTGGTTGCGCGAAAGGTATGAATTTTTCACGTCCACCACGAAGTAATTTCTTAACGTTATTTCTTTGCTCTTCCGACATAACCCCGAAAACAATTGCAACCTCGTTTATATCTGGGACTTGAGTTACGGCGGCCGTGATATCTGATCTAAGACGATCTTGCATAGGGCAACCTGAGATCGTTAAAAGTATCTTCAATTCGGCGAGTGAGCCATTTATTGAGACCGATTCAACCATTCCCAGGTCTGGCAGTGGGCGATGTAGTTCAGGATCTGAAACAGTTGCCAGCGCTTGGTGTACTAATTCAAGTGTTGTCATAGTAAATCTGGATCAATCTTGGCCTTGAACTTTGCAGGTGTTCCTTCATCTTCTTCGAGCGCGTTTGCTATATGTTTTTTAATAAACTTCCTTGGGTGTAAATCAGATGGTTTAAGATCTTCAAATCCCGGTCCTAAATTTTGACGAAGTTCCGAAGTGGCAGTTTGAGATAGAGCTTTAATCTTTTTTACTAATTTTGCAGCATCTGAAGCCAAATTTGGTAGTCGATCTGGGCCAACTAAAATGATCGCAAGTAAAGCCAGACCAAATACTTCACCAGCTCCAAAATCAAAGAACATATCTCTACTTTCCAGCGTCCAGAACGATGGTTGCCGTAGCACTGACTCCATTGCGCACGTATGTAAGTTCAACTTTATCGCCAACGCTCTTAGCGCGAATCGCAACGATTAATTCTTCGGCGGTAGCAATCGCACGTCCATCAAACTTGGTTATAACATCTCCAGCTTTAAGACCCGCTTTTGCTGCCGGCCCTCCTGGAAGAATTGCCTTATCGTTTTTGGTGATAAGCGCGCCTTCACCATCAAATTTCATGTCTATAGATACGCCAATGACTGGGTATGTTGCTTTTCCATTTTTGATTAACTGATCGGCAGTCGTACGTGCTTGGTTAATTGGAATCGCAAAACCCAGACCAATAGATCCGCTTTGTGAACCAAAGGAAGTTCCTAGGGTTGCAATGGCTGAGTTAACGCCGATAACCGAGCCAGTTGAGTCAACTAACGGCCCACCTGAATTACCTGGATTGATTGCAGCATCTGTTTGAAGGGCATTTATAAATGAGTTATCGCTACCGGTTTCGCCCGCGGTAACTGCGCGATTCTTAGCGCTAATGATTCCTAAAGTAACTGTCCCGGAAAGTCCTAGGGGAGAACCAATCGCAATCACCGAATCTCCTACAGCCACTTTGTCGCTATCTCCAAATTGCAATGCTGGCAATCCGGTTACAGCAATTTTAAGAACTGCTAAGTCATACGATGAATCTCGACCGATAACTTTGGCAGTGTATTCCTGACCACTATTTAACGTTACGGTTATTGTGCCTTTACCTGTTACCGCTTCCGCAATTACGTGATTATTTGTCAGGATGTATCCATTACTTTCAATCACAAAACCAGTGCCAGTTGCGCCACCATCTTTTGTACTCGCCTCAATTGAAACAACTGACGGAATCACTCGTTTTGCAATATCTGCGACTGACCCAGGAGCGCGTTCGATTGAATCAGATGTACGAGAAATATTTATAGAGTGCCCGAATAGTGATCCGGATGATGATGCACCAAAAATTGAACCCACCAATCCGGCAACAAAGGCTAAAAGAATCGCATTAGAGCGAGTTATGAGATTAGATTTGCCATTTTTAGTTGCGGGTATCCACCAAGGCCCATTTGTGCCAGGAGCACCTGATGGCTGTGAGTTACTCATATACCTATCTTCCTACAGTTTTGTTGCAAGTAACAAACCATCGCCGACTGGGATGAGTGAAGTCACCCAAAGGTCTACCTGGTTTTTCAGTGATTTCCCAGCCTCGCGGAGCGCAACCGTTTTTGGGTCACGCTGTGCTGGATCCGAGACTTTTTCTCCGCCAAAGAAATTATCAATTACAAAGACGCCACCGCTGCGCAAAATGCGATGCGCTTCATTCATTGCAAAAGGTAAATCTTCTGGGTTGTGACGAAAGATAACCATGTCGTATGCACGATCTGCCAATTTTGTAACAACTTCCATTGCGGGATTAGTAATTAAGCGAAAGCGAGCTGCCGCGATATCTGCATCTAAAAAGGCGTTCTTGGCAGCGTTGCTGTGTTCCATCTCGTTATCTATCGAAGTTAGTGTCCCGCTTGCCAACATGCCTTCTAAAACCCAGAGCGCTCCGACGCCAGATCCCGTGCCTATTTCAACAACTGACTGAGCGGATAAAATATGGGCCAAATGTTTTAGGTAAGCGCCTGTACCTGCACTGGCATCTGTTGCGCCCATTTCTTCACCAAGAGCGCGCGCATTTCGCTTCACTTCATCTTCGGGCAGGAAACTTTCTGCATAAGTGTGCGGATCAATCATCATTTGAGTGTGGTTAGCCATTCGATAAGAAGTCGGACCCCAAAACCAGTTCCGCCTTTAGGATTTTCGCCAGAATCGGCTTCGCTGCGCGCTACGCCAGCAATATCAAAGTGAACCCAAGCATGATCTCCAGCAAATTGTTCAAGAAATAGCGCTGCCGTAATAGAACCAGCGCTAAATTTTTTCTTCCCTGTTATATGGCTGAGATCCGCTATCGGACTTTCTAGCGCTTCTTGATAATCATCTACGAGCGGCATATGCCAAACGCGATCGCCTGAGCGCTGCCCTGCTTCATAAAAGTTCTTAGCTAGTTTTTCATCGCGGGTATACATCGCAGCATGTTGTCTTCCTAAACCTAAGGTTGCTGCGCCAGTCAGGGTTGCAATATCAATTATGTAATCTGGTTTTAGATTCTTTACTGCGTAAGCGATCCCATCGGCTAGAACCAATCTGCCCTCAGCGTCGGTATCTAAAATCTCAACGGTCTTTCCGCCATATTGGGTAATGACATCGCTCGGACGCTGCGCTGTTCCGGAGAGCGCGTTTTCTGCGAGCATCATTAAAACGGTGACGTGCACTTGTGGTTGAAAGTGCGAAAGTGCGCTAATTGCGCCGAGTGCGGCGGCAGATCCAGCCATATCCGACTTCATCGCCATCATGATGTCGTAGGGGCGCTTGAGAGAAATTCCTCCAGTATCAAAAGTAATTCCTTTGCCAACAATTACCACGTGCGGAAGTGCGCCAAAATTCTTTTTCTTTCCCCGTGGGTTATATGAAATTTCAACAAAACGAGGCCCAGGATTCGGTGAAGAATTTCCAACAGCTCGAAGCCCGCCAAATTCGGCTAACTCTTTTCCAGACAAGATTCGAATATCTAGGGCATTTTCTTCAGCAATCTTCTCTGCCTCAGTCGCCATCCAAAGTGGAGTCTTGATATTTGAAGGGGTGTGGATCAAATCGCGAGTGCGTGAAATTGCGCTTGCAATTACACCTGCGTCAACTATTACATCTGGTTTTTCAGTGGCAAACAAAAATTGCGGTAATTCTTGTGTGGCTCCAGTTTTTTGCGTCCATATATACGCGCCTAGCTGTACCGAAATCGCAAATGCCTTTAACTGATCGTGGTTTGCAACGCAGATGGAGGAGATTACTGTGGCTTTGCCTCGCCCTTTTCGGCCGAGCGCTGCACCTGCTTGGCGAATTGATGGAGTGGTTGCATCCCCTAGTCCAAGTAAAAGTATTCGATCTGCTTGCATTTGATCTGACGCGACCGGGATTTCAAATAACTCTCCAGTTTTGCCAGTAGCAGAGAAAAATTCCAGTTCATCTCGTAAATTTAAATCAAATAACTTTTCTAACTTTTTTACGAGTGCGCCATTTGCTGGAAAATCAAAAGATGCGGGAGTGTTGGAATCGGCTGTAAAGCCAATCGCAATTGCCTGAGAATCTGCGAGCGCGTCTACGGAAACCTCGATCGGAGTGAGCAGCGAGGCAGAAAAATTTGAGCGAGATTTAGGCGCAGTCTTGGTGGTCATGATTGCCAAAGGCTAGCGAGTGCCAGGCCAGAAAGTGCAGTTGAAAGGTGAAAAATTGGGTTAAATTGAATTACTTTTTGATTAAAGCCACTGCCGCTTCAAGGGCAGCGCTTAGGTTATTTGCTTCTTGCGGATTCATTTCGACAACTAGGCGTCCCCCGCCTTCAAGTGGAATTCGCATAACTAGCGAGCGAGCTTCCTTGGTTACTTCCATCGGTCCATCACCAGTACGAGGTTTCATGGCTGCCATTGGGAAGTCTCCTTTAATTGCCTATTTACTACCGAAGGTGAGTGAGCCTTAATGGGCGCCACCTGTATTGCTGGGGAATTGCAGAGGATAAGTATCTCGCATATCTGGCTAGGTATGAAATCGGAGAGGGCGGCGGCCTTAACCCAGCCCCAGAAGAGCGGTTATTCGCGCTTTTCCAGATGCCATTACCGCCAGTACCGATTTTTCGGGCACACCGAGCATTTGTGCGATCTCTTGGCTTGGAAGTGAACGAAGATAATGAAGAGACAAAATGATTCGCTCTTCTTCCGGTAACTGCGCCAAGGCATCCGGGAGGGATAAAGGCGCGGTCATAGGTGCAAGGTTACTCGGGTGGGCGTAGTGATGTGGAGAGGCGAGCCAGAGATATTCGTACACCGATCCACAAAAACGGGAATATCGCTAAGAATTGCAGGCGAGAGCACTCAATATCTTCAGACCAATTAAATCGAACCTTATCTTTTGCAATTTCAACTAACTCGAAGGTTCCGACTCCTCGCAAAATTTTGCCAGTATGCAAAACATCGCAACGAACTGGTGGTTGCCAATTCGTAACAACCATTGTGTCCAGTAAACCAAGTTTGGAAAATCGTGGATAGTGTTTATAGAACGGTCCAGTAAATGCAGCAATCGTTGTACCAATACCTTCGCGAATTTCGGAAGTCACCCAAACTTTACTTTGTAACATCCAATCCCCCTGGCCCTCCCAATCAGCAATCGCTTCCCAGGCGCGCGCACGATCGCAAGGCAAATTTACGGAGATATGAATGTTGTGGCTCATGGCTAAGTTCTTAACTATTTTCTTGAACCAGAAGCGATATCGAGAGCTTCGTCAATACTTCTGGCCCAGTGCAGCAGTTCGCGTTGTCCAGGCTTTACAAATCCATGCTCTTCTAAATGATCAATTAGCGTTGCAAGCGGTGCATATAAATCAAAAGGATCTAAGACAATTACCGGCTTGGAGTGAAACTTAAGAAAGCGACCCACCCAAATTTCAAATAACTCTTCTAAAGTGCCGATTCCTCCAGGAAGAGCGATAAAGGCATCTGATAGATCTTCAATCATTGCCTTACGGTTGCGCATTGAATCAACTACGTGCAGTTCATCGCATTCTTTATCCGCAAATTCGATATCAACTAATCGTTGTGGGATCACTCCAATAGTTCTCCCGCCAGAATCACGCGCCCCACGCGAGACGGCGCCCATTGCAGAAATGTGCCCTCCGCCGGAAACCAATTCCCAGGATCGCATTGCGATGCCTGCACCAAGATCGCGCGCCAACTCAATATATTTTGGATCTATAGTCTGTGAGGAAGAGCAATAAACGGCGATACGCATAAGCCGAAGGATAGGGGTTAGGCTTATCGCATGTCTTCATCAAAGCAAGCGCCTTCTGGGCTGGCATCTGGCCACGGAATTGCAACTTTATCTGGCACAAACGTTCTCGATGTTTGGTTTCCAAATCCATCGCTAGGAGCGCTAACTGGTCAACCAGAGAAATCTCTTTCTTCTCTCGTAGGAGTAGATGAAGTTCGAAAAGTAAAGCGTGAGTTAGTTTCAATTGAAATTGATCTTGCAGCTGCCCCACAAAACGCTGCCGATGCATATCTTCGCCTTCATTTACTTTCACATCGTTTAGTAAAGCCACATGGCGCGGTAATGGATGGAATCTTTGGACTATTGACTAACGTGGTTTGGACATCAGCTGGTCCTTGCGCCGTGGAAGGTTTCGAGGAAGTCCGTGCCGGGCTGCGTTTGAAATTCGGTCACGTCACAGTATTTGGTGTAGATAAATTCCCGCGCATGGTTGATTACATTATTCCTACTGGAGTTCGTATTGCAGATGCCGATCGAGTCCGACTTGGTGCGCATTTGGCTCCCGGTACAACTGTGATGCATGAAGGCTTTGTTAATTTCAATGCTGGAACGCTAGGTACTTCAATGGTGGAAGGACGCATTTCTGCAGGCGTCGTTGTTGGTGATGGTAGCGATGTTGGTGGCGGCGCTTCCATTATGGGCACCTTGAGCGGTGGCGGAAAAGAAGTTATCTCTGTTGGCGAAAAGTGTTTGCTCGGCGCAAATTCTGGACTCGGCATTTCACTTGGTGATAACTGCGTGATTGAGGCTGGAACTTATATAACCGCCGCTGCGAAAGTACGTTTACCTGATGGTGAAATCGTTAAAGCCGGTGCACTCTCAGGTGCCAACGATCTTCTCTTTAGACGCAACTCTTTAGATGGCTGCTTAGAAGTTGTTGTGCGCACAGGCACTTGGGGCGGGCTTAACTCAATACTTCACGCCAACTAGCAATTACGAAGCGACTATAGAAAACCAGGCAGACGGTAATTTGCTTCGGCTCCTGAAGGTTTCCCCAGTAAGTATCGCGGAAGCTCCCGTCGAAGAAGTTGCCTTAATCTGATCGACAGTACCGACTGGGTTTACTGAAAGTACTTCAAGAGTAACGACATCGGGCAGAAGAAATGCAGTTGCAATAACTGATTGAGTAACTTGCCGTGACCAGGTTGCAAATCTCGGATTTAACTTAATATCAGCGCTGGCGCTATCTGGAACGCTCAATGTGTATGGGGTTGCGGTGCCCCAAGCATGTTCTGAGGTTTCGGTTGCGCCACCCGTCGAGGAAGTGAAATATGCATTGATCGGCAATCCACCATAAGTAATTATCTGACCAATGGTGCTGTCAACAGCGCTCTTCCAAAACTGACCATAAATTGGTTCGCTCTCTTTAGAAAATCCGACGAAAGATTGATCACTGATTGATCCATATAAGTGACAGCTGCAAGCGCTTCTAATACTTAATGATTTTGCCAGAGCATAAGTTCTGGACGCGATTGCCTGCGCCTGCAGTGCAGCAATCGGCCAAGATGAAGGAACTTCGCCGATCCCCCACAAATATTCATCTTGTAACCTGACAGAATTAACTACTTCCAAACGGTTTCCTAGTAATTTATCTTTAACAACTCTGAACTGCATTTGCCCGTAGCGATACTTGCTAACTAATGAATTTGTAGTTACGGAAACTACGGTTGGCGCTCCCTCCATATGTCGGGTACCACTCCATCGCAGAGTAAAGACTTTTCCATTTGTTATTGGTGTAATTGTCGATCCACGAGTTGTTGAGATATCTAAATGAGTGCTGGATAAATCTACGTTAAGAGTTGTTTTGCTTGGTAGCGTTAAAATAGCTTCTGCGGTTTGGCTCTCAGATAGCGCTCCGGCAAAGAGTTGCAACTTCGCACCGCTGGAATCGCTTCTTACTTTGGTTGACTTTAGTAAGTGGCCAATATTCACGCGCAGAATCTTCGTATCCGTTGCTGTTTCGACTTTTGTTCCACTGTAGTAGTAAGTCAAAATTGCAGTAGCGGATTCGCCAGCAAGCGCCTTGGCCCGCGCGCCAATCTGGCTCATTCCAACGCCATGTCCATATCCACTGCCAGTAAATGAAAAACTTGTAGGTACCGCTGCAGCGCTATTTGTTAAAGGCAGCAAAGTAAGGCAGAGCACGGCTGTTAAGGCCACAGAGATCCGCTGAAAAATAACCACTTTTAGCGCAACACTTTTGTTGAGGTTATGAAACCTGCACCCCATGCAAAGTGCATCGTAGGAATAATTGCGAGCAGTGAAAAAAATTCGCGGAGGGATTTCGCAATCAAAAT
Source organism: Bifidobacterium breve (assembly GCA_945869505.1). The sequence continues at coordinate 14,182 of CAMBOZ010000001.1, read as the reverse complement.
CGATGAGATAACGATAAATAATCCATAGACAGCTGCAGGCAGGAAGAAGATTGGGTGAAGTAATAAACCAAGAATAAGAAAAGTGAGCGTTCCTGCGAGCGTTAGTGGTGGCGCTAGGTAACGCAAATTTACAGTTCCGGGATGGCTTCTGGAAACTACTCTGCGCCAACGCCCATATTGAAAATACTGTTTTGCCAGTCTAATTAAATTAGGTCGCGGTCTGTAAGTAACTTGAAGTCTTGGATCGAAGTAAATCTTTCCGCCACTTTTGCGAAGTCGGTGGTTTAACTCCCAATCTTGGGCTCGGGTATATCGCTCATCGAATCCACCAACAGCGTTTATCGCTTCTCGGAGAAATGCTCCAAGGTAAACAGTATCTACCTCCCCAGCTTTACCGCCGGTGTGAAAACGTGAAGAACCTACGCCAAGTGGGCTACGCATCGCACGAGAGACTGCAATTTCAAATTTTGTAACGCCTTCTGCCGCCATTACTCCACCAACGTTAACTGCACCGGATTCGCGCAATACTGAAACCGCAAGAGTGAGATAGTCATTCGGGATTTTTGCATGGCCATCTACTCGGACAATTACCGGATTTTGCGATGCTGCTATCGCCAGATTTAGGCCCGCTGCCGTTTTTCCAGTTGGGTTCATTACTAGTTTAATTCGGCTATCACGCGCAGCTAATTTTTCTGCAATTGCGTTGGTCTGATCACGTGATGGACCAAGGGCAAGAATAATTTCGAAGGAACCTAAGTAATTCTGAGAAAGGATTGCATCCACAGATTCAGCTAAATGTGGCTCTTCATTTAAGACTGGAAGGATGACGCTAATTGCTGGTGAGACAGATAACTCGCCCAATGATGTCGTCATAACCCCTCCACGCTATCGCCCAAGTAGAGTTCGCATGTGAAATCGACGCGCGCGATACGGATTATTACATCACTCTCTGTGGGTGTTGTCGTTCTCGCATCTGTGTCATGGCTTGGACTTGGTCATATCAGCGGAAAAATCGCTCGAATAAGTGTTTTCGCTGGACTTGAAGATAGACCTGAGAAAATCTCAAAGGCTCTTAACTATCTGATAGTTGGATCAGACACGCGTGAAGGGTTAACCAAAGAAGAACTGAAAGAGTTGAAGGTTGGAAGCACAGCTACTGCAGCTGGTGGGCGATCTGACACAATGCTGCTTGTTCACATCAGCAAAGATAGAGATAAAGCATTTTTAGTTTCATTTCCGCGCGACTCACTGGTTACTATCCCGGCTCACAAAAGTTCCAGTGGCGAAAATCTGATACCCGCGCGACAAAATAAATTAAATGCCGCATTTTCCTTTGGTGGCGCCCCTTTACTTATTGAAACTATCGAGTCCGAAACCAATTTAAAGATTGATCATTACATTGAAGTTAGTTTTGCAGGATTTGCTGGAATTGTTAATGCGCTGGGTGGAGTTGAAGTCTGTACAAAAGTAGATATTGATGACCCAAAAAGTCATCTTGTTCTAAGTGCGGGAACACATACGCTTAACGGAATTGAAGCGCTGAAATATGTGCGCACTCGTGATTTTGATGGTCGTGGAGATATTGGCCGCATGCAAAGACAGCAAGAGTTTATGAGTTCTGTCTTAAATAAGGCAACGAGTACTGGCGTTCTGTTGAATCCGGTAAAGATTGTTAACTTTATGAATGCAGCAATCTCAACAATCAAGATGGATGAGAACTTAAGTAAAGAAGATTTATTAAACCTAGCTAAACAAATGCGCGGGCTCTCATCTGGAAATGTTCGAACGCTCACCGTTCCCCTTTCTAATCCCAATGGCCGAGTTAATGGCGTCGGTTCAGTTGTCGTCTGGGATGAAACGCTGAGTGCGGATTTATGGACTCGCATTCGCAATGATGCCTCGCTGGTTGATGAAGTAAAGCCTTCGCCATCTGCCAGCAGTACTGCCTCTGCTAAGCCTGTAATTGTTGATAAATTCAAGACTCGCACTGCGGCTGAAAATCCGTGCGGCGAAATCAAATAGAACTTGCCTTAGACTCTAAGACTATGAAGCTCTCGGTAATTGGTTGCGGTTACCTGGGTGCAACCCACGCAGCTTGCATGTCATCCCTTGGGTATGAAGTAGTCGGAATTGATACTGATCAGAGCAAAGTTGAGCTACTTTCTAGCGGGGAACTTCCCTTTTACGAACCAGGTCTAGATAAGTTATTGGCCACGGAGATTAAAACAGGGCGCTTGCGATTTACCACCGATTTTTCAGCTGCTTCCGATGCAGATATTCACTTTATCTGTGTGGGTACTCCGCAAAGCAAAGATGGCTTGGCTGCCGATTTAACATTTGTAAAATCAGCAATCGCTGCAATTGCGCCACATCTAAAGGATGGAGCGCTAGTTGTAGGTAAATCAACCGTTCCCGTAGGTACGGCTCAAGCGCTGCGTGAGATTCTGGCGACATCCGCACCGCAAGCGGATTTAGCTTGGAATCCCGAATTCTTGCGAGAGGGTTTCGCGGTCGAAGATACTTTAACTCCAAATCGTTTAGTAGTAGGCGTTGTTAATGATCGCGCAGAAGATCTCTTGAAAGAGGTTTATAAACCGATTATTGATCTCGGTACACCTTGGATACGAGCAGATCTACCGACTGCAGAACTTGTAAAAGTCGCTGCAAACTCTTTCCTAGCAACCAAAATTTCTTTCATAAATGCTATGGCTGAAGTTTGTGAAGCGGCAGGTGGTGATGTAACAGTGTTAGCAAAAGCTATTGGTTACGATCCGCGCATTGGTAGTCGATTCCTCCAGGCCGGTATTGGTTTTGGTGGTGGCTGCCTACCGAAAGATATTCGAGCATTTATGGCCCGTGCCGAAGAACTTGGCGCTGATCAAGCCCTGGAATTCCTACGCGAAATCGATGCGATTAATCTGCGAGCACGCCAGCGGGTAATAGATGTAGTTCGCGCCGATCTTTCAGAAGATTTAACGCAGTATAAAATTGCAATACTCGGCGCTACCTTTAAGCCAGATAGCGATGATGTGCGCGACTCCCCTGCACTGGATATCGCCGCCCAGCTTCAGGCTGCTGGCGCAACAATTGTGGTTCACGATCCAAAAGGAATTGAACCGGCACGTAAACGATTCCCTCACTTGGATTATGCCGAGAGAGTTACAGATTGCGTAAAGGGTGCTGATGCCATTCTCCATTTAACTGAATGGAAGGAATACCGCGAGCTTGATCCTTCGGTGATTGGTCAATTAGTTAAATCTAAGTTCTTAATTGATGGTCGCAATGCGCTGGATCGAGAGAAGTGGCGTGCCGCTGGTTGGCGCGTACACGCGCTTGGCCGCACTGATTAGCGAATTAAAATCCGGTTTTTTGGTTACGTCGGGCGCTTAAATTAGCGCCCTTTTCCTTTGCTTCAGCATTAATTGCAACTAGCGCATCGCTAACTTTCGCTGAAATTGCACTATCTGATACTCCAAGAATTCGTGCCGCCAAGATCCCAGCATTTTTAGCGTTACCGACTCCGACAGTTGCTACCGGAATTCCGGCTGGCATCTGAACAATTGAGAGAAGTGAATCCATCCCATCAAGATTTTTCAGTGCCACTGGAACCCCAATTACTGGCAAGGTGGTGAGAGAAGCAACCATTCCGGGCAGATGTGCAGCGCCGCCAGCCCCGGCAATTATTACCTTAAACCCTTTTGCTTTTGCTTCTTGTGAAAATGCAACCATCTCAAGTGGCATGCGGTGAGCTGATAAGACTTCGGCAGTGTAAGTAATTCCAAATGAGTCGAGAATTTTTGCGGCTTCTTCCATTACTGGCCAATCAGAATCCGATCCCATGATGATTGCTACATCACTCATCAATCTCTCCGCTCATATAGTCGCGTGCGTGTTCGGCTATCCCAGTCAAGTCTAGAAGGTTTTTACCAATCACGGTGACATGGCCAATCTTGCGCCCTTTCCGCACTTCTTTCTTATATTGATGAAACTTTAACTCGGGATTGCGGGCCATCAGGTGCAGATATGGCCGATACATATCTGATTTTTCTCCACCCAAGATATTTCCCATAACTGCAAAAGGTGCAGTCATAGAAGGATCTCCAAGAGGTAGATCTAAAATAGCTCGTAAATGTTGTTCGAATTGGCTGGTTCGGGAACCTTCAATTGTCCAATGTCCAGAATTATGTGGACGCATCGCTAACTCATTTATATAAAGTTGATCACCCTTAACAAACATTTCAACTGCCATGACTCCAACTAGAGAGATTTCTTCTGCAATTGAAAGCGCTAAGTGCTGCGCTTGTTCTGCAACTGATGATGAAATCACCTGTGCGGGAGTGATTGTTAAAGTACAAATCCCATCTGATTGAACCGTCTGTGTCGGTGCCCAAGAAGTTGCCTGACCGTGTTCGGATCGGGCAACCATCACTGCGATCTCACTATCAAATTCAATTAACTCTTCGATCAAAAGTTGGGGATGTTCAATTAGCAATTCTCCGAGGTCATCTAAATTACTTATCTTCCAGACACCCCGTCCGTCATATCCACCAGAGATTCGCTTGGCTATTAATGGAAATTCAAGCGCTTGGCCTTCATCCGAGATGACGCGCCATTTAGGAGCTTGGTATCCAGATAACTTTTCGCGCATAAGCGCTTTATCTTGTGAGTACTGAAAAGATTGTGAGGTAGGAAATACCTTTACGCCGGCAGCTTCCAACCCTTTAATCACAGGCAGCGGTACTAGTTCATGTTCAAAAGTTACGAGATCGCACTTCTTTGCAAATTCCAACAACTGTGAAAGATCGCGGTAATCACCAACAACATGAGGTGCAATCTGTGCTGCACTATCTTGCTCGTCTTGTGCAAATAGCAAAAGATTGACACCTAGCGCCGTCGCAGGAGCGACAGTCATCCGTGCTAATTGCCCAGCGCCGATTATTCCGACGGTTGGAAAGCGCTTATTCACTTCGCTATCGTAGATGAACTACATCTCCCACGTTAACTTCAAAGCCATCATCGAGCACTAGGGCGCCAATTCTATTTATAGTCAGCGCCTTTCCCGTGCGATTTTCCCGCCCGCTCACCTCGACCCGCACTTGGCGCCCAAGAGTTGCACAGACTGCGCTGTACTTATCAAGAAAATCTATACCGCTCTCCCAGGCATTGAAATTAACTTCGAAGCGATTTAAAAACTCTCCAAGTATTAAATTACGATCTAATTTATTGGAACCTGTAATTGCTAATGAAGTCGCGGTATCCACTGGTAGTTCTTCATCGGTCATGGCGACATTAACTCCAATCCCGATAATTACTCCATCGTCTGTGGCTTGTGCCAATATGCCGGCGACTTTCTTCTCTTCAATTAAAATATCATTTGGCCACTTGAGCTTCACTTGTGATGGATTATCTTGTGAGATAACTTCCTGCATACTCAGCGCCGCAAGATGAGTAATGAATCCCCAATCACTGCGTGCTCGTTTTGGCTTTATGAAAAAAGAAAATAAGAGCGCGCTACCTGGTGCTGCTTCAAAAGTGCGATCTAATCTGCCGCGTCCTGCCGTTTGGAAATTTGTAGCAATAACTTCGCCGGTTTTTGCTGTATTAGATTTCACCAACTCCGCGAGATCTTCTTGAGTAGATGTAGTGAGATCAGCCACGCTTACTCGCCAGTATTGCGAAGTTAGAGATGCGATTGCCGCAGTATCTAGTGGCGCTCTTGGCGCTGATGTACCCACGCCTAGTACCGTAGAGCCATGAACCCAGATCTGCATACAACTTCAGGAAAAATTGAAGATCTTCGTCTTCGTGTTGAAGAGGCAATTCACGGTGGTTCCGCCCGCGCGGTAGAGAAGCAACATGCCAAAGGTAAATTGACCGCACGCGAACGAATCGACCTGTTGGTAGATGCCGACTCTTTTACTGAAATTGATGAGTTCGCTCGCCATCGTTCGACACAGTTCGGGATGGAAAAGAGTCGTCCCTACGGTGACGGAGTAGTAATTGGTACCGCCACCGTCGATGGGCGTCCGATTGCGCTCTACTCTCAAGATTTCACAGTTATGGGTGGAAGTCTTGGAGAAGTTCACGCTGAAAAGATTGTAAAGATCGCCGAATTTGCGCTCAAGAGCGGAATTCCATTAATTGGAATAAATGATTCAGGTGGAGCTCGTATTCAAGAAGGTGTTGCATCGTTAAATGGTTACGGCAAAATTTTCCGACTTAATACTCGCTCATCAGGTGTAATTCCGCAGATATCTCTAATCCTCGGCCCATGCGCAGGAGGTTCAGCGTATTCACCTGCGCTTACCGATTTTACGGTGATGGTTAATGAAACATCACACATGTTTATTACTGGACCAGATGTCATTAAGACAGTTACTGGCGAAGATGTTGGAATGGAAGAATTAGGTGGAGCGCTTACTCACAATACTCGCTCTGGAAATGCACACTACTTAGCTGATAGCGAAGCAGATGCAATTGATTACGTAAAGGCGTTACTTTCTTATCTCCCCTCAAATAATATGGACGGCTCACCACATCTTCCACCAACGCAGAATTTGGATGAGAGCGCCGCAGATACCGCTCTGAATGAGTTAATCCCAGATAGTCCTAACCAGCCATATGACATGAAGACTTTGATTACTACCCTGGTTGATGAGGGTGAATTTCTAGAAGTGCACGCTTTATATGCGCCAAATATTATTGTTGGTTTTGCGCGCATTGAAGGTGAATCAATCGGAATTATTGCAAATCAACCGTCCCAGCTGGCCGGTACTTTAGATATCAACTCCAGCGAGAAAGCTGCTCGCTTTCTCCGTTTCTGCGATGCTTTCAATATTCCAATTCTGACATTGGTGGATGTACCTGGCTTCTTGCCGGGTACAGAACAGGAATGGAACGGCATAATCCGCCGTGGCGCTAAATTACTTTACGCCTACGCCGAAGCATCTGTGCCACTGGTTACTTTGATAACACGTAAAGCCTATGGTGGCGCATTTATCGTCATGGGATCAAAATATTTGGGAAGTGATATTAACTTTGCCTGGCCAAGTGCTGAAATTGCAGTAATGGGTGCACAAGGTGCAGTAAATATTCTTTACCGCAAGGAAATCGCCGAAGCTAAGAACCCCGATCAAGCGCGCGCAGAGTTAGTTGCCGAATACACCGAGACTTTATCTAATCCATACGCAGCGGCAGAACGTGGCACGATCGACAGTGTTATTGAGCCACATCAATCACGTGCCTACATCACAAAGGCATTCCACACCTTAAAGACCAAGCGCGACACATTGCCTGCGCGTAAGCACGGAAATATTCCGCTGTAATGAAATTTACTGTTACATCTGGAAATCCAAGTGAAGAAGAACTATTGGCAATTAAGGCTGCGTTAAATAGCCACGAGATGCAGGACCTCACTCCAGTCATTAAACGCAGCGTCTTTGGTTTACCGCAACTACGCCAACCTCTGCCCCATCAAATTACATTTGGCGCACGGAGAAAAACCAACTAATGCCGCGAATTGTTCTAGCATCACAATCAACTTCACGCCTTCGTTTGCTCGAAGGTGCAGGTTTATCACCTTTGGTAAAAGTAAGCCATGTAGATGAGGAGACAGATTTTTTCAATGCAATGACTCCTGCCGATATGGTAATTGCTTTGGCGGTGACGAAAGCGCACACGGTGCGTGAGCAGATCGATTTTCCAGCAATCATTATTGGATGTGACTCAACATTTGATGTAGATGGAGTCTCCTTTGGTAAGCCGGGTTCACCAGAAATTGCAAGAGAGCGTGCGTTAGCCATTAGCGGTAGAAGTGGGTTACTGCACACAGGCCATTGCGTGATTGATACCGAGCAAGGTCGCGAAATTGTCGATCGCGTCACCACCAAGGTGACATTTTCAAAAATGAACAGCGATGAAATTGATGATTACATTGCATCCGAAGAACCGCTTCACGTTGCCGGCGGTTTTACCCTAGATGGATTTGGTTCACCTTTCATTCCAGTCATTGAAGGCGATTACACCAATGTTGTTGGTATCTCAATGCCCTTTTTAAGATCTGCAATGTCTCAACTTGGCTATTCTTGGCCACAGGTTAAGGAGATGCGATGAAACGTGTATTAATCGCTAATCGCGGTGAAATCGCCGTTCGAGTTATCCGCGCCTGTCGCGATCACGGAATTGAAAGCGTCGCTGTTTACTCTGAGGAAGATCGCGATGCAATTCACACTAAGAGCGCAGACTTTGCATTTTCGTTAAATGGAACAACAGCTACGCAAACTTATTTAGATATTTCAAAGATTATTGCTGCAGCAAAAGCTTCTGGTGCAGACGCGATTCATCCAGGTTATGGATTCTTATCTGAGCGCGCAGATTTTGCGCAGGCGGTTATCGATGCCGGATTAATCTGGATCGGGCCGCCTCCCGCAGCCATTAGCGCACTCGGCGATAAAGTCTCTGCGCGCAGAATTGCCGCCAAAGCCGGCGCACCTTTAGTTGCAGGCACAAAGGATCCAGTTGCTGGACATGAAGAAGTCACTGCTTTTGCAAAAGAACATGGATTACCTGTTGCGATCAAGGCAGCGTTCGGTGGTGGCGGGCGTGGCTTAAAGGTTGCCCACACAATGGAGGAAATTCCTGAGTTATTTGCCTCCGCAGTTCGAGAAGCGATCGCTGGATTTGGTCGCGGCGAATGTTTTGTTGAACGCTATCTTGATAAACCGCGTCACGTAGAAACTCAAGTTCTGGTTGATAAGCACGGTCATGCCGTAGTCGTTAGTACTCGAGACTGTTCACTGCAGCGGCGCCATCAGAAGTTGGTTGAAGAGGCACCAGCACCGTATTTAACTGATGCGCAAAATGAAGAGCTTTATCGCTCAAGTAAAGCAATTATGAAGGAAGCGGGATATGTAGGCGCAGGAACCTGCGAATTTTTGATCGGTAACGATGGAACCATCTCTTTCCTAGAAGTTAACACTCGTTTGCAAGTAGAACATCCAGTTAGCGAAGAAGTTACAGGTCTTGATTTGGTGCGCGAACAATTCCGTATTGCCATGGGCGAAAGTCTTGGTTTTGACGATCCGATAATCCGTGGCCATTCACTTGAATTCCGAATTAACGGGGAAGATCCCGGACGTTCATTCCTGCCAGCACCTGGCCGGATTACGAAATGGAATTTACCAACTGGTCCTGGCGTGCGTGTAGATGCAGGATTTAAGAACGGTGACACTATTGGTGGAAACTTTGACTCGCTGCTAGCTAAGTTAATAGTTACAGGAGCAACCCGAAAAGAGGCGATTGAACGCGCTCGGCGGGCGCTAGCGGAATTCGAAGTTGATGGCCTAGCAACTGCAATTCCATTCCATCGTGCAATATTGCAGGATCCTGCATTTACAGAAGAGTTTCGGGTTTACACGAGTTACATTGAAAATGAGTTTAAAAACGAGATTCCTGCATTTACGCCAACGATTGCTCCGTTGAGTACCCGAGTCGCTGCAGAGCATCTCGTGGCCGAAGTTAATGGCAAACGTTTTGATGTAAAACTTCATACGCCTGAGCCTGTTGTGAAACGCCACCGTGCCAAGGAATCAAAATTTGGTGGGGCTGGTGGCACTGGTTTAACAAGTCCAATGCAGGGAACTGTTGTCAAGGTTGCAGTTGAAGTTGGGCAAGCTGTTGTCGCTGGTGATTTGATAATAGTTTTAGAGGCCATGAAAATGGAGCAACCGTTAATTGCTCATAAATCTGGGATGATTGCAAACCTCACAGCAGTGATCGGTGAAACGGTGGCAAGTGGCACCGTGCTGTGTGACATTATTGATGCATGACATCAACTGAACTTCTCTACTCTGATCCTCTTCAAGCAGCCACTAAAGCCGCCGCAGAAATTGCGCAGCGAACTGGCTTTGCTTCGCACGATATCGCTTTAGTGATGGGTTCAGGTTGGGTTACAGCAGTAGATGCCCTTGGCGATCCCGTCTATGAATGCAATGCAGAAGAGTTAACTGGATTCCTGCCCCCTGCCGTAGAAGGACATTCTGGAAAAGTTCGCAGTTACGAAATCAAAGATGGCGGCAAGACAGTTCGTGCATTGGTCTTTTTAGGTCGTACACATTTATATGAAGGCAAAGGAATGGAGCCAGTAGTACACGGCGTCCGCAGTGCCGTTAAAGCTGGTTGCAAAGTGATTCTATTAACAAATGCGTGCGGTGGAATAAATACAAGTTATCGAGTTGGGCAGCCTGTTTTGATTCGAGACCATATATCGCTAACTGCGGCCACACCACTAGTTGGCGCAACATTTGTTGATTTAACAGATCTATATAGCAAGCGTTTACGCGCTATTGTGAAAAGTGCAGACTCTTCTTTAGAAGAAGGCGTGTACGTACATTGGCGTGGACCTACATATGAAACCCCCGCTGAAATTTTGATGATGCGCGGAATGGGTGCGGATCTAGTTGGAATGTCGACTGTTCCTGAGGCGATAGCAGCACACGCACTTGGCGCTGAAGTTCTAGCGATATCTCTAGTAACTAACGCTGCTGCAGGCGTCACGGGCGAAAAACTAAATCATGAGGAAGTTATTGCGGCAGGCAAAGCGGCCGCTTCGCGAATGGGCGCACTAATGAAATCTGTAATTCCCAATCTGATTTAATCTCATTAGGCTGTACTGGTGAATGCAGAATTAAAGGCTGAGGTACAAGCCTGGATTGCGGATGATCCAGACCCGAAAACCGCCGCTGAGTTAACTGCTCTGCTTGAATCAAATGATGAGCAAACTTTAAAAACTTATTTTTCTGGCTTTCTCCAATTTGGAACCGCTGGCCTGCGCGGACCTGTCGGACCAGGACCTTCTTGCATGAACCGCGCCGTCGTCGGCCGGACTGCCGCTGGAATCACTTCATATATGAAAACACGCGCAATGAATCGCGTTGTTATTGGGCGAGATGCTCGGTATGGATCTGAAGATTTCACTAATGAGAGCGCTGAAATTTTCGCGGGTGCGGGATTTGAAGTCTTTGTCTTACCTCGTCCGCTCCCAACTCCAGTATTAGCTTTTGCCACCCAATACCTTAAGTGCGATGTTGGCGTTATGGTCACTGCCAGCCACAATCCCCCACAAGATAATGGTTACAAAGTTTATATCGGACCCAATGCAGACGGCATTGATTACGCAGCATCACAGATAATTACTCCGACTGATAGTTTGATTGCAAAAGAAATTGCCTCAATAACTTCTCTTTCTAGTACTCCACGCGGAAAGTCTTGGACCGTAATTGAAGAAGAGTTAATCTCAGAATATGTTCGCCGTACCGCACTTATTGCCACGAAGCCCGGGGATCTAAAAATTGTTTACACCGCAATGCACGGAGTTGGTACAGAAATTGCCCAACGCGTCTTTAATCACGCCGGTTTTGCCACGCTGATTCTGGTCGATGAACAGTGCACGCCAGATCCAGATTTCCCAACTGTGGCATTTCCGAACCCAGAAGAACCAGGTGCTATTGATTTAGCGTTAAAGAAAGCAAAGGATTTCGGTGCTGATCTAGTTATTGCAAATGATCCGGATGCAGATCGTTGCGCAGCAGCGGTTAATGATCCAAAATTTGGATGGAGAATGCTGCGTGGTGATGAACTCGGGATAGTCTTCGGCGAGTGGATAGCCCGAACGCATAGCCATGGCAGTTTTGCGAATTCAATCGTTTCATCATCTGCGCTAAGTAAAGTTGCCGCGCATTATTCAATTGATTTTAAAGAGGTTTTGACGGGCTTTAAGTGGATCGCAAAGGTTGAAGATTTGGCGTTTGGCTATGAAGAAGCGATCGGATATGCCGTGGATTCAGAGACGGTAAATGATAAGGATGGAGTATCAGCAGCACTTCTTCTGGCGCACATCGCGAGTGAGTTAAAAGCACAAGGCTTAACTCTGTTAGATCTACTGGATCAAGTTTGGGCCCGCCACGGATTCCACGGCACCGAACAAATCTCAATTCGAGTGGCAGATATGTCGCGAATTACTCAGCTCCTTGCTGGGATCCGAAAAAACCCTCCGACCCACATTGCAGGTAGGGCGGTCTTATCAATTGATGACTTGGCAGAACCGAAAGATGGGTTACCGCCAACCGATGGGCTACGGCTATGGATTGATGGCGGAATCCGTATGATTGTGCGTCCGAGCGGAACGGAGGCGAAGATGAAGTGTTATCTCGAAGTAATAACAAAGGATGCAGAGTCATCACAAATGTTACTTGATCAACTTCGTCAGCCGGTGAAGGAATTTCTCTCATGAGTTTTTATGGAATCGTCGACGGTTCAGAGAGTTCGCTAAAACACTTTCTCGCACAACTTCCAGGGGTAGATCAAGTTGGTGCGGATGCCCGCGCTGCCATGTTGGCAACTAGAAGCATTAAGACATCGAGTAAGCGTTGGGCAATTGATACTGCAATTTCTATGGTTGATCTAACAACTTTGGAAGGTGCTGACACCGCGGGAAAAGTTCGTGCACTTTGTTCCAAAGCGGTGCGCCCAGATCCAACTGATTCAACGGTACCAAGTGTCGGTGCAATCTGCGTTTACAATGATATGGTGGCAATTGCGCGCACGCATTTAGATGCAATTGGTGGAAAGCACGTTCCTGTTGCTGCTGTGTCGACCGCTTTCCCATCAGGCCGCGCATCTATGGAAGTAAAGATTCAAGATACCCAAGATGCGATAGATGCAGGAGCCGCTGAGATTGATATGGTTATTGACCGCGGTGCATTTCTATCCGGGCAATACGGTTTGGTCTTTGATGAAATCGTAAAAATCCGTGAAGTCTGTGGCGATCGCGCTCATTTAAAGGTTATCTTTGAAACCGGCGAGTTAGTTACCTATGACAACGTTCGCAAAGCTTCTTATCTGGCGATGCTTGCGGGGGCTGACTTCATCAAGACATCTACCGGCAAGGTTGCACCGGCGGCTACCCCACCGGTCGTATTAGTGATGTTGGAAGCCGTTAGAGATTTCTATCAAATGACGCACCGTCGCATTGGGGTAAAACCAGCTGGCGGAATTCGCAATACTAAGGATGCGATCAAGCAATTAGTGCTGGTAAATGAGACTGCCGGACCCGAATGGCTCACACCTGAGTATTTCCGGATTGGGGCCAGCGCTCTGCTCAATGATTTGCTTATGCAACGTATGAAAATGGACGATGGCTACTACGCTAGCCCTAACTACGTAACGATTGATTAAGAGAGAAGATAACGGTTAGCAATATGACTTTTGAATATGCACCAGCTCCCGAATCTCGTGCGATCGTAGATATCAAGGCGAAATACGGCCACTTTATTGATGGCAAATTTCTGCCAGGTAAGAAACATTTTGCAACCATAAACCCAGCAACCGAAGAAGTTTTAAGTCAGATCTCACTTGGTGGTTTAAGCGATGTTGATAAGGCCGTTGCTGCAGCTCAAAAGGCATATACAAAGACTTGGTCAAAGTTATCTGGCAAAGAACGTGGCAAGTATTTGTATCGCATTGCTCGGATTCTGCAAGAGCGAGCCCGCGAATTCGCCGTTCTTGAAACTTTAGATAACGGAAAACCAATTCGCGAAACCCGAGATATTGATATTCCACTAGTAGCAGCACATTTCTTTTATCACGCAGGATGGGCAGATAAATTAGATTACGCCGGTCTGGGTAAATCGCCACAACCGCATGGAGTTGCTGGACAGATAATCCCCTGGAATTTTCCTTTGCTTATGCTCGCTTGGAAAGTTGCACCCGCTTTAGCAACTGGTAACACCGTGGTCTTAAAGCCTGCAGAAACTACATCTTTAACTGCTCTCTTATTTGCCGAAGTTTGCCAGCAGGCAGAACTTCCAGATGGCGTAGTTAATATTGTGACGGGAGATGGATCAACTGGCGCTGCAATCGTTAACCATCCAGGTATCCACAAAATCGCATTTACTGGTTCTACTGATGTGGGAAAGAAGATTGCCCGCGCAATTGCCGGAACCAATAAGAAGGCCACACTCGAATTAGGTGGCAAAGGCGCAAATATCGTCTTTGATGACGCTCCCCTGGATGAGACAGTAGAAGGCATTGTTAACGGCATATTTTTCAATCAGGGCCACGTCTGTTGCGCTGGCTCTCGATTAATTCTGCAAGAAGGTATTGCCGATGAACTAATTGAAAAACT